>CAZPOK010000269.1:0-4353 GCA_964587905.1 uncultured Rhodobacterales bacterium
GTATTCGACCAGTTCTTCAACGGTCGGTCGATCGCCGACATCCGTCGCGGACCCGCGTCGTCCGGCACCGAGGCCCGTGTCTCCCCGAAGCGGTGACACGGAGACCCCCGCCGCCGAGGGCGCGGCTCCCGTAGGCGCCAAGGTCCGAGCAAACGCGACGACCCGGGCGCGCAGCCCGGGCCTCGCGGTGTGCAGTCGCGGATGGCCTCAGGCGGCCGTCCGTCTCCGGCGCAGCGCGGCGAGCCCGCCGAGGCCGCCCAGCAGAAGCAAGGCCGAGGCCGGCAGCGGCACCACGGAGACCGCGATGTCGTCGACGGAGAAGCCGTCGTTGATCACGGGCTGGCCGTTCTTGGTGTTCGACAGCATGATCATCGCGTCGCTAACCGCGAAGCCGAAGTCCACGACCACGAGCTTCTGGTTTGCGTTGGTCTGGCCGCTGAAAACTTCGGGCGTCGTGCCGTCGGCCGAAACCGTGATCGTCGCGCCGACGTCCGTCGCGTCGGTCAGCGTGAAGATGATCTTGTCGAACATCCGCCCGATTTCGACGGCCCACGCCATGCCCCAGGTGTCGTTGCTGTCGAGGAACTGGTCGAACGCTCCGTTCCCGGTCAGGTCGTCCGTCGTACTCGACCGGCCATAGACCGTCCCCTCGCGGATGGCGAGCTTCGTTCCGTCCAAGTCCGGTTCCGGGTCCGTCACCGTCCCACCCGAACCGGTCCCGCCCAGCGTCGTGAACGTGCCCACGTTCGTGTCGAAGCCGGGATCCGGGCTTGGCCCGCTGATGACATTCCCCACGCCGTAGCTCTCGAAATCCTCCACAACGGTCATGCCGAGCGTGCCGAGTTCCGCGTTGTAGCCCGCTGTCGTGAAATCGGTGATCGTGACCGACGCAGCCTGACCGGCACCCGGCAAGACCGCGCAGGCGGCCGCAGCCGCCAGAAGTTTCCACCTCATCAAAAAATCCCCACTCGTACATTTACACGCCATCACGCGACATGCGCGCAGCCCCAATGTCCTAGCAGGTCGCGGTGAAGAATGAACCGCAGATGAACCTTTTCGCCACAAACCGGACCCCGCGGGAAACAGTGGACCGCCTCGGTCGCGACCGTTTCCGGCCGGGCCCGTGCCCCGCCCCCGCCTGCCGTGTTGCCGAACCTCGTCCCCGATGGTCTAATGCGGCCCCAATGAACAAAGGACGAGCAGCATGGCCGACGACCTTCTCTCCCCCGGACCCTCGGACACGAGCTACGATGCCTCCTCGATCGAGGTGCTCGAAGGGCTCGAACCCGTGCGCAAGCGCCCCGGCATGTATATCGGCGGCACCGACGAGCGGGCGCTCCACCACCTCGTGGCCGAAGTGCTCGACAACGCCATGGACGAGGCCGTGGCGGGCCACGCCAGCCGCATCGAGGTGGAGCTCCACGCCGACCACTCCGTCACCGTCCGCGACAACGGCCGCGGCATCCCTGTCGATCCGCACCCGAAGTTCCCCGAAAAGTCCGCGCTCGAGGTGATCCTGTGCACGCTCCACGCGGGCGGCAAGTTCTCCGGCAAGGCCTACCAGACCTCCGGCGGCCTCCACGGCGTCGGCGTCTCGGTCGTCAACGCGCTCTCCGACCATGTTCGCGTCGAGGTCGCCCGCAACCGCGAGGTCTTCGCGCAGGAGTTCTCGCGCGGCATTCCGCAGGGCCCTGTCCGGTCTCTCGGCCCCACGCCGAACCGCCGCGGCACCACCGTCACCTTCCACGCCGACGCCGAGATCTTCGGCTCCCAGACGTTCAAGCCCGCCCGGCTGCTGAAGATGGCGCGATCCAAGGCCTACCTCTTCTCGGGCGTCGAGATCCGCTGGAAGTCGCAGATCGACGACGGCGAGACCCCGCTCGAGGCCACCTTCCGCTTCCCCGGCGGGCTGTCGGACTACCTGTCGGAAAGCCTGGGCGGCGCGTCGACCTACGCCGACCGCCCCTTCGCCGGGAAGGTCACCTTCCAGGACAAGTTCGGCGAACCGGGCTTCGTCGAATGGGCGATCAACTGGACGCCCGCGCGCGACGGCTTCATCCAGTCCTACTGCAACACCGTGCCCACGCCCGAGGGCGGCACCCACGAGGCCGGCTTCTGGGCCGCGATCCTCAAGGGCATCCGCGCCTATGGCGAGCTCGTGGGCAACCGCAAGGCCCGCGACATCACCCGCGAGGATCTCGCGGGCGGCGCCTGCGCACTCGTCTCCTGCTTCATCCGCGAGCCCGCCTTCGTGGGCCAGACCAAGGACCGCCTGTCGTCGGACTCCGCCGCCCGCATGACCGAGGGCGCGGTGCGCGACCACTTCGACACCTGGCTCGGCAACGACACGAAATCGGCCGGCGCGATCCTCGACTTCCTCGTCCTGCGCGCCGAGGAACGCATCCGGCGGCGGCAGGAGAAGGAGACCTCGCGCAAGTCCGCCACCAAGAAGCTGCGCCTGCCGGGCAAGCTCGTCGACTGCTCGCGGCAGGCCCGCGACGGCACCGAGCTTTTCATCGTGGAGGGCGACTCGGCCGGCGGCTCGGCCAAGATGGCGCGCTCGCGCGAGACCCAGGCCCTGCTGCCGCTCCGCGGCAAGATCCTCAACGTCCTGGGCGCCGCCTCCTCGAAGCTCGGCCAGAACCAGGAGATCGCCGATCTCTGCCAGGCCCTGGGCGTCGGCATGGGCACGAAGTTCAACGTCGAGGATCTGCGCTACGAGAAGATCATCATCATGACCGACGCCGACGTGGACGGCGCGCATATCGCGGCGCTCCTGATGACGTTCTTCTTCTCCCAGATGCGCCCGATGATCGACCGCGGCCACCTCTACCTCGCCTGCCCGCCGCTGTTCCGGCTGACGCAGGGGGCGCATCGCGTCTACTGCCTCGACGAGGCGGAAAAGGAGGCGTGGCTGGCCAAGGGTCTGGGCGGGCGCGGCAAGATCGACGTCTCGCGCTTCAAGGGCCTGGGAGAGATGGACGCCAAGGACCTCAAGGACACCACGATGAACCCCGCCACCCGCAAGCTGATCCGGGTGACCGTTGGCGACGAGATCCCCGGCGAGACCGCCGACCTCGTGGAGCGCCTCATGGGCAAGAAGCCCGAGATGCGGTTCCAGTACATCCAGGAGAATGCCAGGTTTGTTGAGGAGCTGGATGTTTAGCGTTGGCCTCGAAGAATGATTGACTATTTCTCGATGACGTCGCTTCCCCTCATGATGCAATGCAAGGGGCGTGATATCGGGCCTGCAACTGGATTTGTCTATAGAGTAGCATATGTAGACTACCTAGTGAGCAATTGGCACGTGTTTTCTGGACGAAACACCTATACTGGCCAGCCACTTCATCCGCAGGGAGCCATTCCCGACACTATCAAGCTTTCTTTCCACACAGCACCTGTCGGTAGCTGGATAGAAGATGTGCAGATTCCCCTTTATTCGATCTCCGAGGAGCCGCGGTGGATACAGCACGAACTGGGGCAGCGGCATGATATCGCCGCAATAAAGTTAAGGCGCTTGCCACTAGCGGCTGAGCTATATCCTGCCAATCCGAAGATGCAGAATCCCGAAATCATTATCGAGGTGACTCAGGATGCCTTTATTGTGGGCTTTCCGCGCGGCTTAGCGATGCAAGGAATATTTCCTGTTTGGAAGCGCGGCACGATAGCATCCGAGCCTAACTTACCAATTTCCGATGGTTCGCCGACTATTCTAATTGATGCCGCCACAAGAGAAGGTATGTCCGGTTCGCCAGTCTTCGTTCGCATAAATGGACAAGCAAGGTTCGCAGACGGGAGCGCAGCCATGCTGCCAGGTGTCTTGACTCAACTAGTTGGGGTCTACTCTGGAAGGTTTGGCGCAAAAGATGAAGTCGCTGCGCAGTTGGGACGTGTTTGGAAAATTGAAACGTTGATTGAAATGCTTCGGAATCCTGCGCAGGGAACATATGAACTCGTAGCAAGCGAGCAAACTTAGCAAGCCGTAGGGTGCGTGCTCGCACGCACCATCCCCGCCGCCGCCCCATGCCGTAGGACGAGCTTCACCCCCGCCACCCCCGGCCCTCGGCTTGCGCCTCGGGCGTTCAGGCCTGACGATCTTCCACTGGAAGATCGTCAGGGCGGCCCTCACCCCCCCGATGCCCTGCATCGGGCACGCGCCCGACCCGCCCCCAGGGCGGGCGCGTTCCGCTCCCGCCCTCGTGCCGGGCGCGTGGCCTGCCTGACGACCCGTCGCAAGATCGTCCCTGCCCCCCACGCCACCACTTGCACCACCCCCCGCCCCCGCATAGATTCCTCCCGGCGAGGCGCAGGCCCCGAAGGCCCGCCCGCTGCCCGCAAGGGATCATCGCCCCG
>CAZPOK010000270.1:0-4332 GCA_964587905.1 uncultured Rhodobacterales bacterium
CGGCTCTGAACACTCTTTCCCTACACGACGCTCTTCCGATCTCGACGATCTCTTCGGGGCGGCTTGCCGCCAGATCGGACCGGAGGCCATCGGTCGAACCGGCTTCGGCCGCAGGCGCAATCAACCGTGCGCTGGCTCGGTGCGGTGCCGAGGGGACAAGATCGAGCGGGTCCATCCGGATCAGTCTAGCGACATCGTCGGCAGTCTGCCAAACGGTAGCGGCGACGGCCGCGCGGACTCGATGCCGTCCGGAGCATGTCGGGCAAGAGTGGAAGCCTGTCTCGCGCGTTCCGGAGTTGCGAAATCGAAAGAACGCCTCGGCATCACGAAAACACGTCCATTCTGTCGACTTCATTTAATTCAATGAGGATGTCTGGCGTAAACGTGGATAGAGTATCCAGTCGCTTGCAGCGCACCCTTGGCCGCGCGCAAGGACATCCTCTGCATCAATGACGAGGCGCACCACGCCTGCCGAAAGCAGAGCCGCCCCAGGTGAAGATCAGCAAGAAGGTGGCCTCCAAGCAAGGGATCGAGCCGGAGGAGGGGACGCGCTGGATCGAGGGGCGGGACAGACTCCACAAGACGCGCCGTATACAGCGCTGCTTCGATTTCAGCCCTGGTGACGGGCGCCGATCCCCTGGAACATCGCGCGCAGATCGACGGTGGACCGTTCTCCGATGTCTGCAAGGTTCTCGTCCAGCCACCGCGTGGCGGTCTCGCGGCCCAGGTCGCGCAGCTTGGTCAGGAAGGCCCATTCCACATTCATCTTCGACGAGGCGCCAAGCGGTTTCAGCTCGGCCTGGTTCTCGACGACATGCACCCGTACCTGACGGTAGGCGTCCGTCGACAGTTTGCCCTCGCAGATCAGGCGGTCGACGAAGGCGATGGCCCGCAGTTCCTTCAGCAGGCTGCTGTTGAAGCTGATCTCGTTCATCCTGTTCTGGATGTCCATTGGCGTTTTCGGCGCGCCCTTGCGCTCGATCGGGTTGACCTGGACCACCACGATGTCGTCCGTTCCGGTCTCGCCGTGGAATGGAAACAGAGACGGGTTGCCCATGTAGCCGCCGTCCCAATACGGCACGCCGTCGATCTCCACCGCCTGGTAGAGATGCGGCAGGCAGGCCGATGCCATCACCATGTCGGCCGTCAGCCCCTCTCGCGGGAAGACCTTGACCTTGCCGGTTTCCACGTTGGTAGCCGAGATGTAGAGCTTGAAGGCGGTGCATTTGCGTACGGTGTCGAAATCGATGCTCTCCTCGACCAGATCGCGCAGCGGATTGCTGTTCATCGGGTTGAGCTGATAGGGCGACGCCATCCGCGACAGCGCATTCATGGCGTGGTACATGGGGTTGTTCTCCAGCCCCCAGTTGCCGGTCAGAACGTCGTAGGGCGTGCGTTTGAGCGGGCTGTGCTTCGCGCCGTCGCTCATGGCACGCCAGAATTGATCGAGTGCCGCGCGCGCACCGCCGGGCCCGTCGCGGGTAAAGCCGTCGGCCAGGGCCACCGCGTTCATCGCGCCCGCCGAGGTGCCGGAGAGACCCGCGATCTGCAAGCGTCCGTCCTCCAGGATGCGGTCGAGGACGCCCCAGGTGAAGGCGCCATGGGCGCCGCCGCCCTGCAGGGCGAGGTTTACGAGTTTTGGTTCGGGTCTGGTCATGCGACGGACATTCATTGGGCCGTCCACCCGCCATCGACGGGAAGCGCCGCGCCGGTGATCTGAGCCGCCGCCTTCGAGCAGAGAAACGCCGCGAGCGCCCCGATCTGCGCTGTGGTGGCGAACTCCCGCGTGGGCTGCGCGGCGAGCAGGACGTCGCGCTTGACCTCCTCCTCGGAGATGCCGCGCGCCTTGGCGGTGTCGGGGATCTGAGCTTCGACCAACGGCGTCCAGACGTAGCCGGGGCAGATCGCGTTCACAGTGATCCCGTGTTCGGCCGTCTCGAGCGCCACCGTCTTTGTCAGTCCCAGAAGGCCGTGCTTCGCCGCGACGTAGGCAGCCTTGCCGGGCGAGGCGACGAGTCCGTGGGCGGAGGCGATGTTGACGATCCGGCCATGGCCGCGCGCGGTCATTCCCGGCACGACCTCACGGATCGCGCGGAAGGCGGCAGAAAGGTTGAGCGACAGGATCAGCTCCCATTTGTCGTCGGGAAACTCGGTGATCGGGGCGACGTGCTGCACGCCGGCATTGTTCACCAGCACGGCGAGCGGCCCCAGCCGGTCCTCCGCCTCGCCCACGAGATCGCCCGCCGCGCGGGGGTCTGTCAGGTCTGCGCGGGCGTAGGCGGTCCGGACGCCGTGGGTCTCCGCCAGCCGGTCGCGCTCGGCGGCCACGTCGTCCCCGGATTCGATACCGTTGAGCATCACGTCATAGCCGGCGGCGGCAAGCGCCTCGGCGATGCCGAGGCCGATGCCGCTCGACGAGCCTGTGACGAGCGCGGCGTTCGGCCCTTGGGTATTGGTCATTCCATTGTCTCCTTGGATGAAAAGTCAGATCTGCGCGCTGGTGATAAGCCGCATGCCGAGCTGCGAGATGGTGTCGGTCCATGTCCAGTTCCTCACGACGGCGAGGCGATCGCGCAGGCCCGGTGCTCGGTCCGAACAGCGATCGTTGTGTGCCACGATCACCGCGCCCATGAACGCGCCGGCCTGGCGTCCGGAGTGCGGCGCGGCTGTCTGGGCGGTCTGGCCGTCCGTCATGGCGGGCTCCTTGCTCAGGCGAGATAGTCGTGGACGACCCGGCCGTAGGGCAGGGTAAGGTCGGCGATCACATGCTGGCCTTCGACAACCCGCCGCACCGGCAGGTCGGCCACGGGGGCATGGACATGCGGCACGAGGTGCAGCCGTGCCGGCCCGCGCCAGATGCCCTTCACGCGGATGTCGGTCATCTCGAAGGCGACGAGCTGTGCCACCAGCGGCCGGCCTGTGACGCAGGGCAGCAGCTTGAGGTTCACTGTCGTCTTGGCCAGCCTTTGCGCGCAGGCCTCGGGGTCGCAGGCAAGACGCTCTGGCTTGTAGGCCATCGTGCCCATCGCCACCCGCTCGCCGGAATAGGCCAGCGTCCCGGTCAGCGTGTCGGCCCGCACTTCCAGACCGGGCTCGCCCCAGCGCTTGGGAAAGCCCCAGATCTCGCGGCCCGCCGTGATCGGCGGCTCATCGTTGAGGAACATCATGGCGGTGTAGCTGACCGGCCGGCCGTCGAGCAGGGCGGGGATGACGAGGCCCGACTCGCGATAGCTGCCGAAGCCCGAACTGTCGGGCATGTCGATCCACTCGTAGACGACCGTGCCCGAGCCGTCGGGCTCCAGCGGCTCCGGCAGCCAGGCGCGGATCGCGTCCGGATCGGTTTCGTAGATCACCATGAAGTACTGGCGGTCGATGAAGCGGTAGGGTCCGAACGGGTAGCTCGGGTTGCCCGGAGGCATGCCGGCCCGGGCGAGTATCTCGGCTTCGGTCATGTATCTGCCTCTCGTCGTATCAGGGGACGGTGCGCGGGTCGGGCCAGTGTTCTGCGACGTCGCTAACGCGGCATTCCGGAGATCGGCAACACAACTCTCGTCACTCCAGCGGCAGAGTCTGAAACATCACTGGACACGCACGATAATGCCTCTCGATCGTGACCAGGCGTGATTGGCCGGAGCCCGGAGGCGCGCCGTATGGTCGCAAACGTCGACCGACCCGCGACCCCTTGTCCCCCGAGCGTCCCCGCCGTGGGTGTCCCGGGCGGTCGGCACGAGCCTCCCCGCGACGACTCTCAACGACAGCCAGATCGGCTCGCATGGGCTGTTACGATCGACTGCTACAATCGGAGCATCGGCGGGCTCGCAACTCATTGATATTGCTTTATATATTTGGAATGGCTGTGCGGCCAGTCTCGGGCGATCCGGTCTGTCGGATTTCCGTCAGAACAGGGAATGCAACAGGGAACTTCGAGGCCTTGCTGACTCACTGCGCGCTATTCATGTCAAGCGCCAGCATCGTCCGCAGGATCGGACCTCGAGGTGAAAAGCCGCCGCATCGCCAGTCAGAACAGCAGGGTCTGCCTTGGAGGTGACATCGAACTGGCGGTGCAGCTTTGTGGTTTGCCGACAGACGCTTGGCGTCCGGTCGAAGTCAAGCTCGGCACTAAAAAATCACCTATGTGCCTTCAGACCGTTTGCCTAACTGTAGGAAAACAAGTAGAAATAACTCTTGACGGACCTACGATCCCAGCATACCGAATAGGCTACGGTGAAGTGCCTGGCCGAGAAATCGGTGCTTCGCCGCAGTTGATGGACGACCGATTCTTCGGATTTCCCGTCTCGGCCTGGTCGACTTCCCATCGCGTTTCCTGAAGAT
>CAZPOK010000271.1:0-4323 GCA_964587905.1 uncultured Rhodobacterales bacterium
TCTTGTTGGTGCCGTCCCGGGACTTCGGATCCGCGATCTTGCCCGCGAGGCACGGGGTGTCCCGCGCCATCGGCGAGAAGCGGTCCTTCGACCAGGTCTCAGCGTCGCGCTCGGTGGGCATCACCACCATGATCGGCGCCGGATCCTGGTCAATGTGGTAGCCGACGGCATTATTGAGGACCTCGGTCTTCCCGACCTGTGCCGAGGACATGATGACGACGGTCTCCGTTCCTGGGTCGGAAATCGCCTCCATGATCCCGCGCTGGTATTCCGCGCGGGAGGTGCGCCACTGGCCGGGCTCCGCGCTCGCCTCCGAACTCAGTCGCCGGTTCCGGTCCGCCCAGTCACTGATCGTCAGCTCCGGCGGCGGCCGCAGGACGGCCAGCGCCCGCGTCACCGTCCGCCTGAGGATCGAGGTCCCCCTCAGGGTCAGACTCGGGCTCTTGGACTGGCGCGACATGGGTCTCCGCGAGATCGTCGAGCACCTCGCGGATGGCGGCGCGGATCTGGCTCCGGGTCTCAGCGACCGTGGGCTGTTGGTGAACGACCGGAGCGAGCCGGTCCGGCAAGGCAATAAGTCGGGTACGCAGGAGCGCGAGCACCGCGATCCACGCCTCCTCCACGTCCTCGGCCGCGAGGACGCTTCCCCGCTTTTCCTCGGCCTCCATCTCCGCGAGATCGGCCCGGGCCCGGATGAACCGCGCGCGTTCCGAGGCGTAGTCCGGCGCGCCGGCCTGCGCCTTCACGGCCTGATCGCGCAGATAGCGAACGTAGCCGCGGACCGACCCGATCAGGTCGTACTGCCCCCGCGTCGCCTTCGGGATCACGCCCTCGCGGCTCAGCTGCTGCACCCGCCGCTCCGACAGGTCGAGGAGCTTCGCGATGACCCCGATCGGCTGGGCCGACGCTGACATTTGATGATCCTCTCCCGTCGATCAAAGCACTGATATTACTTCGATTAGACTGGATAGAACCGGCCCTCGGAGCGAACCTGCATCCGACGAAGCGATGCACCCGAAGGAGCCACCCCGGTGACCCGCCTCAACCCGATCACCACGCCCCGCCACGACCTGCGTGCCGAGAAGGCCCGCCGGAACAAGCAAGCGGCATTGGCCGCCTTCATTGGCAAGAAGGCCGAGATCAACGCGATGCTCGCCCGGCTGCAGTCGCTCAGCGACGAGCACTTCAACTGCCACCCCGACGAGGTCGGCTGGGCGATGGTCGGCACGCTCGAGCACTACGCCGGGCTCCTGAAGCGCATCACCGACAGCGCCTTCGGCGAGGGCGAATACGCCCAGTAACGCCGGCCCCTGATCTGCGGCGCCCGCCAACCGGCGGGCTCGGCATCGTAGAAGGGCTCGCATCCTGCGCGCCCCGATACGGAGACCATCATGACCAAGCTTTCCGAGACGCAAACCCTGATCCTCAAAGCCGCCGCAAAGCGCGAGGACCGCAATGTCCTCCCCCTGCCCGGCTCGTTGCGCGGAGGAGCCGCGACCAAGGTCGTGGGCGCCCTGCTCTCCCGCGGGCTCATTGCTGAGACGGTGACCGACAGCCAGACCAAGGCCGACGCCGCGCTGAATCGGGTCTGGCGCAACGACGAGGACGGTCGCGCCATCCTCCTGCACATCACCGACGCGGGCCTCGCCGCCATCGGCGTCGAGCCGGTAGGCGGCGACAGTGCGCCCACGGGCGCCGACAAGGCGCAGAACTCGGAGACCGCGCTGGACGCTCCCGCCGAGGCCGAACCCGCGCCCAAGGCGCGCACACCGCGCACTGGCACGAAGCAGGCCAAGCTGATCGAGATGCTCCACGCCGAGGGCGGCGCGACCATCGAAGAAATCGTCGCCGCCACAGGCTGGCAGGCCCACACGGTGCGTGGTGCCATGGCCGGCGCCCTGAAGAAGAAACTCGGCCTGACCATCACCTCCGAGAAGATCGAGGGACGCGGGCGGGCCTATCGGATCGACCGCTGATCTCGACCACCCGCGTCGCTGAAATCCCGGCTGTAGGGAAGCCGGCGCCGAACAGAGCCGCCGCTCGCCCTGAGCGGCGGCTTCGTCGCTCTGACACGGATCGCCTCGAACAGCCGCCTCAGGACGTAGGACCGAGCGATGCTCACCACCGTGAACACCGCGCCCATCTTCAGGTTCTGCGCCAAGGTCGTGTGCAGCCCGAACACCGGGAAGATCAGGACCTGCGTCACCACGGCGACGCCGTAGCCCACCAGCACGTTGGAGATGGACTCCACGAGGGACATGGCCCGCGACTGCCGATGCGCGGCGGGGATTGCGTCCCGATCAGGCATGCCTAACTCTCCTCGCATGGAAGACAAACACCTCACCGCATCTGACGCCCCCGAGATCATCGACGACCTGCGGTTCGACCCGCCGCGGGCCGTCACCGGCAACGGCTGGGCCCTCGTCTCCGACCGCGTGATGGGCGGTGTTTCCGCGGGATGCATGACGCGCGAGACCGTCGCCGGCCGCGACGCCATCCGCATGACCGGTGGCGTGAGCCTTGAGAACAACGGCGGCTTCCTGCAGGTCGCCCTCGATCTCGGGGATGCGGGCGGCGAAGTCGATGCGCGCGACTGGACCGGGATCCGTCTCGAGGTGTTCGGCAACGATCAGATCTACAACCTTCACCTGCGCACCTCCGACATCCGGCGGCCGTGGGAGTCCTACCGCCAGAGCTTCCGGGCTCCCGCGACATGGACGAGCGTCAACCTGCCATTCTACGGGTTCATCCCGCACCGCACCGAGCGGCCGCTGAACCTCGCCCGGCTCCGCCGGATCGGCATCGTGGCCATCGGCCGGGAGTTCGAGGCCGACATCGCGATCGCCGACATCCGCTTCTATGCCGCCGAAGAGGTCGATGCTGCAAAGCCAGTCTCGTCGTCCGACTGATCCGGAGGGGTAAGTCCCGACTTCACGTCATCGAAGCTGCGGCCGTCCCCATCGAGCACCGCCGCCTGGCCGGTGAACCGCTGCCACCGCTCGACCGCGACATCGACGTACGCGGGGTTCAGCTCGATCCCGAGGCAGACCCTCCCGGTGGTCTCCGCCGCGATCAGCGTGCTGCCCGAGCCCATGAAAGGCTCGTAGATCGCCTGCCCCGGGCTCGAGTTGTTGAGGATCGGACGCCGCATGCATTCGACGGGCTTCTGTGTCCCGTGCACGGTGTCAGCATCCTGGTCCCGGCCCGAGATCTGCCAGAGCGTGGTCTGCTTGCGATCGCCCGCCCAGTGGCCCTTCCCGGTCTTCTTCACCGCATACCAGCAAGGCTCATGCTGCCAGTGGTAATCGCCGCGGCTCAGGACCAGCCGGTCCTTGGCCCAGATGATCTGGGAGCGGACGACGAAGCCGGCCGCTTCGAGGCTCTCGGCCACGGTCGCCGCATGCAGCGCGCCGTGCCAGACGTAGGCGACGTCGCCCGGAAACAGCGCCCAGGCCTCGCGCCAGTCGGCGCGGTCATCATTCAGGACCTTGCCCGTGCGTTTGGTCTTGGCCGCGCCGGCGCGGTTGCGCCAGGACGGGTCGTACTCCACACCGTAGGGTGGATCGGTCACCATCAGCAGAGGCTTCACGGCACCGAGTAGCCGTTCGATATCCGTCGCAACCGTGCTGTCGCCGCAGAGCAGCCGATGGTTGCCGAGAACCCAAAGATCGCCGGGGCGGCTGATCGGATCCTCCGGCGTGTCCGGAATGTCGTCTTCACCCTCCTGCGGACCGGAGCCGTCCTCAAGGCTGTTCATCAGCGCGTTCAGCTCGTCGTCGGTAAAGCCCGTCAGGCCGAGATCGAACTCGGCCTCGAGCAGGTCGCCGAGTTCGAGGCCCAGCAACTCGTTGTCCCACTCGGCATTCTCGCTCGAGCGGTTGTCCATGATCCGGAACGCTCGCGCCTGCGCCTCGGTCAGCCCCCGTGCGATGTGCACGGGCGCGGTCCCGAGTCCAAGCTGGCGGGCGGCCTCGAGGCGGGTATGCCCGGCCAGCACGACCATGTTCTCGTCGACCACGATCGGCTGGCGCCATCCGAACTCGGCGATCGAGGCCGCGACCGCGGCGATGGCCTTCTCGTTGCGCCGCGGGTTGCGCGCATAGGGAATGATCTGCCCAAGCGGCAGGTCGATCACGTCCATGGCATGTCCTGGTGTTTGCGGCGAAACGAAACGGGCTGCAGCGCGAAAACGAAATGGCCCGACACCCCCGTTTCGGTTCAGGCGTAGGTTTCGAGGCCGTCAGGCCCTTGTTTCGCTGGGCTTGCGCGAAAAGCGAAACGAAACGGGTGTTTTTGGCGATGTCACTGGGAAAGCGTTGCGCC
>CAZPOK010000272.1:0-4300 GCA_964587905.1 uncultured Rhodobacterales bacterium
GGGCGCTCACGATCGGGCTGTCGCGCGAGGTCCGGTAGAGCGTCTGCTTGATCGCCACCACATCGGGGTCCGCCGCCGCCTGATCGAGGAAGCGCACGACCATGTCGAAGGTCTCGTAGGGGTGGTGCAGCAGCATGTCCTTCTGGCGGATCGCCGCGAACATGTCGCCCTCGTGATCCTGGACCCGTTCGGGCACGCGTGGCGTGAAGGATGGCCACAGCAGGTCCGGCCGCTCGTCGAGCACCAGTTCCGCGAGATCGGCGGTGCCGATCAGGCCGTCGACCTCGATCACCTCGTCGTCGGTGACATGCAGCTCGCGCATGATCGTCGTGCGCAGGCTCTCCGGCGCGCCGGCGGAGATCTTCATGCGCACCACCTCCCCCCGGCGGCGGCGCTTGAGCGCGACCTCGAACTCCCGGACGAGATCCTCGGCCTCCTCCTCGAGTTCCAGATCGCTGTCGCGCAGGACCCGGAAGGCGCAGTGGTCCTTCATCCGATAGCCGGGGAACAGGCTTTCGAAGTAGAGCAGCAGCAATTCCTCGAGCGGCAGGAACCGATGTTGGCCCGGCGGTGCGTTCAGCCGCACGAAGCGGTCGATCTGGTGCGGGATCGGCAGGAGGGCCTGCAGGTCGCGCTTGTCGCTTTTCCGCTGGAGCTGGAGCGCGAGGGAAAAGCCGGTGTTCGGAATGAACGGAAACGGATGCGCCGGGTCGATGGCGAGCGGCGACAGGACCGGGAACACCTGATTGAGGAAAAACTCGTCCAGATACGCCTTGTCGCCCTGTTCGAGCTGGTTGCGATCGAGCAGGGATATGCCCTCCTGCTCCATTTCGGCCTGAAGCCTGCCCCAGGCGACGAGTTGCTCCGCCATCAGTCGGCGGGCGCGCTCGTCGATCAGGACCAGTTGCTCGGCCGGCGTCAGGCCGTCGACCGCGGGGCTCGTGTTGCCCGCGTGCGCGAGTTCGCGGAGACCGGCGACGCGCACGGTGTAGAACTCGTCGAGGTTGGTGGCCGAAATCGACACGAACCGCACCCGCTCGAGAAGCGGCACGCGCCGGTTCGACGCCTCTTCGAGAACGCGCCAGTTGAAGGCGAGCCATGAAAGCTCGCGGTTGAAGAAGCGTCCGGGCCCGGTCATCTCCTCTTCGGAGAGCTCGACGGGCGGGGGGAAGGGCGCTGAGAGAAAATCCGTTTGCGTCATGAGGGGGTTACCGGCCGCAATTGTGATTGTTTTGCGAAGATCATGCCCCGCCGGGCGGGGCGTTGTCCAGCAGTCGCATCGCGAGCGCGCGGTTGACGGCGCGTCCCTCCGACAGCGCGACGGCGTCCAGCCGCTCCACGATGTCGCGCGCAGCGGCGAAAGACCGGTCGATGCGATGCACCAGATACGGGATCAGGGCCGGCGGAACGGCGATCTGCCGGTCGGCGAAGAGCTTCATGATGACCGCGCCGAGGAGAGCGTCGTCCGGCGCGGAAAGTGTCGTGAGTCCAATGGCCTGAAGGCGGCTCCTCAGATCGGGCAGGGCGATCTGCCAGCGCGACGGCGCGCGCCGGGCGGTCAGGAGAAGCCGGCCGCCCGAGGCCAGGAGCAGGTTGTGGAGGTGAAACAGCGGCACCTCTCCGGCCTCGCCCGGCTGCAGCGCCTCGATGTCCTCCACGGCGACCCGTGCGCGCGACGCCAGCCGCTCGACGTCCGCGCGGCCCATCTCGGCGGCCGCGACGATCTCCGCCGCGTGATCGGCGGCCCAGACGTGGACGAGATGGCTCTTGCCGGAGCCTTCGGGCCCGCAGAGTGCGAGCTTGCCCGAAGGCCATGACGCGTCGTGCGAGACCATCGCCACGGCCGGCTCGTTGGCGGGAGAGACGAAGAAGTCTCCGCGACCGAGCGCCGGACGAGCCGGAAGGTCAAAGGCGAGTTGTTCGGCCATGCGCTAGTCGACGTCCGTCTCGTCGAGCCCCTGATAGAGGCGGCTTTCGCGGTACTTCTCGGCGCCGAACCGCGCCAGGACCCCGAGCACGGCGGCGACGGGAACGGCCACGAGAAGGCCGACGAAACCGAAGAGCGCGCCAAAGGCCGAAAGCGCGAAGATCAGCCAGACCGGATGGAGGCCCACGGAGGAACCCACGAGCTTGGGCGTCAGGATGTTGCCTTCTATGAACTGGCCGGACTGGAAGATCGCCCAGACGGCCACGATCCACCACCAGTCGCCCCAGAACTGGAAGAGCGCGAGGCCGATGGCGAGCAGGCCGCCGACGAGCGCGCCGACGTAGGGGATGAAGGTCAGCGCGCCGGCGATGAAGCCGATCACCAGCCCGAACTGCAGCCCCACGATCGCAAGGAGGACGGCGTAGTAGATGCCGAGGAGAAGACAGACGGTACCCTGGCCACGGACGAAGCCCGCCAGCGTGCGATCGATCTCCTTGGCGAGGCGCCGGATCGTCGGCGCGTGGTCGCGCGGAAGAAGCGCGTCGACGCGGGCGACGATGTTGTCCCAGTCGAGCAGGAGATAGAAGGCCACCACCGGCACGATCACGAAGAGCACGATGGCGTTCACGATGCCGGAGAACGAGGCGATGACGCGGTTGAGCAGTTCGGCCCCGCGCGCCTGAAACGTCTCGGCGAGCGAGACGAGCGACTGACGCACCGTCGAGTTCGCATCGCCGATGTCGGGGAAGCGTTCGGTGAAGAACGACTGAAGGTTGGTCGCAATCTGGGGCGCGGCCTCGATCAGGCCGGTGGCCTGGTCCACCAGCGTCGGGATTATGAGCAGCGCGAGCAGGACGAAGATCAGGATGGAGAGCGCCGTGATGACGCCCGTCGCCAGCGCCCGGCTGAGCCCCAGCCGCTCCAGCCTGTCGGCGACCGGGTCGAGGAGATAGGCGATCGCCGCGCCGAGCACGAAGGGCAGGATCACGTCCGAGAGAAGCCACAGCAGCACGAAGAAGACCGCCGCGGCGACCCCCCAGTATTTCATCTGTTCCCTGACGGGGAGCGCCATCCACGGTTCCTCGGTCTGTCCGCTCCCTCATCGCTCAAGGTGTCGCTCCGCGCAAGGGCGTGGCTCCGCTTGCCCGCGCCCGGGCGATGCCCTAGACCGGCGCGGATGCAAACGAACAGGGGCCGTCCATGCGCCTTTCCCGCTATTTCCTGCCGGTTCTCAAGGAGACGCCCGCCGACGCGCAGATCGCCTCGCACAGGCTGATGCTGCGCGCGGGCATGATCAAGCAGGCGAGCGCGGGGATCTATTCGTGGCTGCCGCTCGGCTACAAGGTGCTGCGCAACATCGAGCGGATCGTCCACGAGGAACAGCAGCGCGCGGGCCATGTCCCGATGCTGATGCCGACGCTGCAACCGGCCGACCTCTGGCGCGAGTCGGGGCGCTATGACGCCTATGGGCCGGAAATGCTCCGCGTTCGCGACCGGCACGACCGCGACATGCTCTATGGCCCGACCAACGAGGAACTGATCACCGACATCGTCCGCAGCCATGTGTCGAGCTACAAGGACCTGCCGCTGACGCTCTATCACATCCAGTGGAAGTTCCGCGACGAGATCCGCCCGCGCTTCGGCGTCATGCGCGGCCGCGAATTCCTGATGAAGGACGGCTACAACTTCGACCTGACGAAGGAGGACGCCCTTCACGCCTACAACCGCCATCTCGTGAGTTATCTGCGCACCTACGAGCGGATGGGTCTTCAGGCGATCCCGATGCGCGCGGACTCGGGTCCGATCGGCGGCGACAACACGCACGAATTCCTGGTGCTGGCCGGGACGGGCGAGTCGGAGGTCTTCTACGATAGCGAGATCACGGATCTGCGCTTTGGCGACCGCGAGATCGACTACGACAGCGTCGAGGCGTGCCAGTCGGTGATGGACGAATTCACCTCGCGCTATGCCCGCACGGACGAGACGCACGACGATGCCGTCTTCAACAGGGTTCCCGAGGAACGACGCCGCACCGCGCGCGGCATCGAGGTCGGGCAGATCTTCTACTTCGGCACGAAGTATTCCGAGGCCATGGGCGCCATGGTGAACACGCCCGAGGGCGACCGGGTGCCGGTCCACATGGGGAGCCATGGCATCGGCGTGAGCCGTCTCGTCGGTGCGCTGATCGAGGCGAACCACGACGACCGCGGGATCATCTGGCCGGAAGGCGTGACGCCGTTCCATTGCGGGATCGTCAACCTCAAGGCGGGCGACGCGGCGGCGGACCAGGCCTGCGAGGGGATCTACGGGGCGCTGACCGGAAAGGGGCTCGAGCCGCTCTACGACGACACCGACGATCGGGCCGGGGCCAAG
>CAZPOK010000273.1:0-4286 GCA_964587905.1 uncultured Rhodobacterales bacterium
CGCCAGGCGTCGAGCAGCACGGGTTCCATGATGAAGAAGGTGAGGAACATAGCCAGGCTCACGATCAGCATGTTGGGCGGCGCGGACTGAAGCCCGATCCCCTGCCGCAGAATCGACAGGACCGTCACGAGAAACGGAAAGCACGTCACCATGATCACGAGGCCGGGCAGGATGCTGAGTGCCGTGATCAGGATGAGAAGCTGGATGCCTCGCTGTGCGAGCGACGTGTCTCCGTCGAGCGAGATCGTTATGTCCTGCGCGAGGGCGGCCTGCGGCAGAAGAGCCGCGCCGCACAGCAGAAGCCAGACGAAGCGACCGCGCCGCATCTAGCTTTCGCGGTTCTGCGGTGAGACTTCGGTCAGGCGCACCGCCAACTGGCCCGAGCCTTCGCCGCCGACCTCTTCCAGCTCGCCCCGTGCAATGAGGCGATCCGCGACATAAAGCTCGACCGGATCGCTCAGCTTCCGGTCGAGCGGAAGCACGTCATCGGCGCGCAGCCGAAGAAGATCGCCGACCCGCGGCCGCGCGCGCCCGACGGTGACGGTGATCTCGATCGGTACGTCTGTGAAAGGGTTCGCGCCGTTGGTCGGAAGGGTCTCATCCTGCGGTGCCACTGACGTCTCCTTGCTGTGTGTCCGCCGCACCGTCGGACAGGGCGGCGAGCAGCCGGTCGGCCATGTCCGACAAGTCGTACTTGCGCTCGACGCGGCCGAAGCGGAGGTAGGCCTGCCCGGCGGCGAGAGCGGGTTCCTCGACGAGCCGGATCGGGAGCGATGAGGGGGCCCGGCGCATCATGCCCCGCACCGTTTCGGCATCGGAGGGCGGCACGACGATCTCGACTGGCGCATCGACCGCCTCCGCGGCGAGGTCCAGGAGATCCTCGGCAACCCGAAGTACGACGGCCGATCCGGCGATCCGGGGCAGGACGGCCGAGAAGAACGCGCCGAGCAGCGTCTCGACTTCGTCCAGCATCTGGCTTCGCGCCTCGTGGTAGGTGAAGCCGAGATCGCCGAGGTTCCGAGCCAGTTCGGCGCTCACCTTCCTGATCTCATCGACTTCGGCGGCCACGCAATCGTCCCAGCCCGACTTGTAGCCGTCCTCGAAGATGGCGAGCCGATCGGTCTCGGAAAGTCCGCCGGACGTCGTCGGGCCGGGTTGCGCCGCCGAGGGCCCTTGCGCGCCATCGTCGAAGCTTTCGAAAAGCGTGTTCAGGTCGCTCACGCTCCGCTGCCCTCCCGCTGCATCCACCCACGGAGCAATTCGGCGGCGTCATCCTGGCGCGCCCCGACGGTCCGCACGAGCCGTTGGGCCGACTCTGGCGTGGCCGGCGCCGACCGGGCGGACGCAACAGGATCTTCGGCGGCAGCGGGGGCCGGAAGTGCACTGATCCCCGCGGTGTCTTGGGGGGCACCGATCCGGCGCGTCGTCTGCTGCGCCGCGCCGGACCGCGTCAGGATCGGCCTGACGACGAAGAGGCCCAGTATCAGCGACACAAGGGCAAGCGTCGCCAGCTGGACGATCTTCATGAGGTCGAGGCCGGACGCGAGTCGCGCGAAGACCCCTGCCTCCGGCAGCGCCTCGAACTCCAGCGTCTCGAACGGCATGGACCTGATCGTGAGGACGTCCCCCCTGCGTTCGTCGAGCCCGACTGCGGAGGCCACCAGATCGCGCAACGCCTCGAGTTCCTCGTCGCCGCGGTCGCTTGCTCCTTTCGTGGGCGCTTGCGGATCGACCAGCGGCACGTTCACCAGCACCGCAACCGTCATGCGCGCGATGGCGCCCGGGCTACGCACGACTTCGCGCATCGTCTCGGAAACCTCGTAGTTCACCCGTTCGCGCGTTTCCGTGTCGTCGCTGCTCGATTGCGCTCCCGCGTCGTCGCCGTCCCCGTCGGGAAGGTTGCTCGCGACCGTGACCGCCCCAGGGCGCGCGTCGGTCGACGCGGTCGTCCGCTCCTCGGTTTCGGAGCTGATCATCACCCTGCTGTCAGGATCGACGCGCCGCTCCCGGATCTGTTCGCTTTCCGTGACCGTCTCGACCGACACCTCGACGATCGCGTTTCCGAGGCCGACGCGTGCCTCGAGAATGCGCTCTGCCCGCCTGCGAAGCTCAGCCGCGCGAAGGTCGCCGGCGTCGGCCCCGGTATCCTCTTCGACGCCCACGACCCGGCCTGCCCGTCCGTCGATGACCGACACCTCTTCTGGGTCCAGCCCGGCGACGGCCGACGCGACTAGCGACTTCAGGGCGCGCGCCTGAGCCGGCGGGAAGGAGGTTCCTGCCGGCATGACCGTGACGGACGCGCTCTGCCCCCTGTCACGCGCGAAGGGCCTCGAGCTGGAATTGGAGATGTGGACCCGCGCCGAGCGGACGAGGGGGCTCGACATGATCGTCCGCGCCAGTTCGCCTTCCTTCGCGCGCCAGTAGGCAGCATCGAACATCTGCGAGGTCGTCCCGAAGCCCGACAGCGAATCGAGAAGCTCGTAGCCCGCCGAACCGTTCGCCGGCTTGCCTTCGGCGGCAAGCGTCAGCCTGAGCGCGTCGCGCCGTGAAGAGTCTACGTATATAGCGCCTCCGCGGACATCGAAGATGGCACCCTGTTGTTCGAGCGACTGCACGACCTCCCCCGCGGCCGAGGCGTCGAGACCGGAATAGAGCAGCGCCATGCCCGGTTGCGCGGCGACGCGCAGGATCATCAGGAATGCGACGAGCGCCGCGAGAGCCGCCGTGCCGACGACGAGCCGCTGCCGCGTCGAGAGACGCGCGAATACCGAGATGATGCTTTCCATGCCGCCGTTCCCCCGGGCTTCTGCCGCGTTGCGGAATGCACAATTCGCAGGTCGCGCTTAACAATCGGTTAGCCGGCGCTGGGTATAACGACCGCGCAATGAGATGGGCGGGAGACATGAACGCAGTCGCCGATACCGAAGAGACGCCGCCGAAGAAGAGGACATTTGGCATTGTTGTCCTCGCGGGCGGCCTTCTGGTCGCCGGAGCGGCGGGAGGCTTTCTTCTGATGCAATCGGGCCTTTTGCCGACAATGATCAACAAGCCCATGGAGGCGACCCCCCGTGGGACGTCCGGCGCCTTCGTTCCCGTCGATCCGATCCTCGTCTCGCTCGGACCGGCCGCTGCGAACCGCCATCTGAGCTTCCGTGCTCAGCTCGAGGTTCCGAAGGAACACGCCGCGGCAGTGACGGAGATGATGCCCCGTTTCGTGGACGTGCTGAACGGGTATCTGCGTGCGGTCGACGTTCGCGAATTCGACGATCCGATCGGACTGATACGGATGCGCGGACAAATGCTGCGCCGCATCCAGATGATGGCCGGAGACGGTCGTGTCGACGATCTCCTCGTGATGGAATTCGTGCTGAACTAGGAGGCTGCCCATGGCATTGATCGCCGACATGCTGCTCGCCGCCGGCGCGTTGGGGGCGGCGTTCTACTGCATGATCCTGTCCCGCAGGTTGCGCCGGTTTTCGGACCTCGAGGACGGAGTGGGCGGCGCCATCGCTGCGCTGTCGAAGCAGGTCGAGGACATGACACGCGCCCTCGTCGCGGCTCAGAAATCGGCCGCCGGATCATCCGCGACACTCGGAGAACTGACCGGTCGCGCCGAAGATGTCGCCAGTCGTCTGGAGCTCTTCGTCGCGTCGATGCATGATCTCCCCCCGGCCGATGAGCCGGAGACTCCCGGAGCCGCAGCCGCGCCCCGGGCTCCGCTTTTCCTGACCCGCCGCGCGCCGCCGATGGAGGCCGCCGAATGAACCGGCTGAGAGCGGCCTCGTCGCGTCGCGGCATTGCATCGACCCCCTTGATCGTCATCGCGGCGTTCTTCGCCGCATCGGGTCTGTTCCGGCTTGGAGACGATGCCGGCGTCGCCATCGCGCGTGAAGCGGGTGACCTCGTCGATCCGTCCGGCACCGAAGCGTTCCTGCCGCCGCCCGACCTGTCCGCGGCGCTCGCTGCCGTCCGTGAGCGTGAGGCGCGGCTCGAGGCGCGGGAGGCGACGCTCAATGATCGCCTGCAGGCGCTGACCCTTGCCGAAGAGGCCATCGCGAGGAACATGGACGCGCTGGAAGCGGCCGAGGCGCGTCTGCGGTCTCTCCTCGCGACCATCGATGAAACCGCCGAGAACGATCTCGCGCAATTGACGGCGGTGTACGAGAACATGAAGCCGAAGGAGGCAGGTCCGCTCTTCGAGCGCATGTCGCCCGAGTTCGCGGCCGGTTTCCTCGGCCGGATGAGGCCCGATGCGGCCGCCGCGATCATGGCCGGACTGCCGCCCG
>CAZPOK010000274.1:0-4277 GCA_964587905.1 uncultured Rhodobacterales bacterium
AAGGCCCAGGATCTCGCCGCCGTAGGGTTCCAGCAGCACGTCCTGCATGTTGAAGCCCACGGTGCCGAGGAAGACCACCGCGATCAGACGCCCGGCGTCGCCGCCCCGGGCGAAGTCGCCCCAGGCGTCGCGGAAGGCGGGGCGCGGCTCGGCGCGCTCGGCCTTCGACATCGGACGGACCTTCTCCTGCTTCCAGAGCGCGATGAGGTTGAGGACGACAGTCGCGACCGCCGTGCCCTGCACGACCTTGATCAGAAGGAGCCCGCTGAAGTCGCGCAGCAGCCAGCCGATCACGACGGCCGAGACCGCCATGCCGAGAAGGAAGCTCACGTAGAGAAGCGCCACGACCCGCGGCCGCGTCTCGTCCGTCGCGCGGTCGGCGGCGAGCGCCAGGCCCGCGGTCTGGGTCATGTGCATGCCGAGACCGGTCATCAGGAAGGCGAGGCCCGCGAGCACCTCTCCGGCATAGGGCAGGTCGTGGACGACGTCGCCGCCGAGGACGAGCAGGCAGGACGGCATGATCGCGAGGCCGCCGAACTGCCAGAGCGAGCCGAACCAGAGATAGGGCACGCGCTTCCAGCCGAGCGCCGAGCGATGGGTGTCGGACCGGAAGCCCAGAAGCGCGCGGAACGGCGCGGACAGCACCGGCAGCGCGATCATGAGCGCCACGATCACCGCCGGCACCGACAGCTCGACGATCATCACGCGGTTCAGCGTGCCGAGCAGCATGACCGTCGCCATGCCGACGGAGACCTGAAACAGCGACAGGCGGAGCAACTGGCCGAGCGGCAGGTCGTCCGAGGCTGCGTCCGCGAAGGGCAGGAAGCGCGTCGAGATCGACTTGATATGCGACCGCATCAGGATCACGGACGGTACTCCAGGCATTCGGAGATGTAGAAGCCGCGGCTCACCCGTTCGATCCGGTCGAGGCGGCCGGGCAGGGGGCGCGCGAGGCGTTTGTGGGCATGGGGCTGCATCACCGGCGACCGGTCCGAGCGCGGGAACAGCTTTCCCATGCCCCAGAAGGCCATCAGGAACGGCGTGCGCGGCGCGACGGTGAAGACGACGGCTTCGCGCGTGCGGGTCCCGAACCGGGCGAGCGCCGCGTCGATGTCGGCTTGGGTGTAATAGATCAGGCTGTCCATCGCGAGCACGAAGTCGAAGGCGCCGAGGTCGTCGGAGAGCATGTCGCCCGCGTGGAAACGGACGCGCGGGAGGTGCTCTTCCGGCAGCCGGGCCTGCGCGATCCCGATGAGCTGGGGCGAGATGTCGGCGGCCGTCACATCGGCGCCCCGCGCCGCGAGTTCGGCGGTCATGACGCCGGGCCCGCAGCCCGCGTCGAGCACCCGGACGCCCGAGAGATCCGCGGGCAGGCGCGACAGCATCGCCGCCCGCATCCGGTCGCGGCCCTCGCGCACCGTCTGCCGGATCCTCGAGACCGGCGCATCGGAGGTCAGCCGCTCCCAGACCTGGGTCGCGGTGCGGTCGAAGTAGTCTTCCACCCGGGCGCGCGTGGCGCCGTATGTGGCCGTCTCTGGCATCAGTCGAAGCCCAGGAGTTCGAAGATCCGCCGGTCTTCCAGCGGGTCGGGCGCGAGGCCTTCGGTGCCGTTGTAGAGCGTCTCGGCGAGGCGGATGTACTCGGCCCGCGCCATCACGATGTCCTCGTCGTCGGGCATCTCGAACAGCGTCTTCTTCTTGAGGCGCGAGCGCCGGATCGCGTCGATGTCGGGCATGTGGGCGATCCGCTTGAAACCCACCTCGCGGCAGTAGCGGTCGACCTCGTCGGTGTCCTTGGAGCGATTCGCGACACAGCCGGCAAGGCGGACGTTGTAATTCTTCGACTTCGCCTGCACCGCGGCGATGATCCGGTTCATCGCGTAGATCGAGTCGAAGTCGTTGGCGGTAACGATCACCGCCCGGTCGGCATGCTGAAGCGGCGCCGCGAAGCCGCCGCAGACCACGTCGCCCAGGACGTCGAAGATCACGACATCGGTATCCTCGAGCATGTGGTGCTGCTTGAGCAGCTTCACCGTCTGGCCCACGACGTAGCCGCCGCAGCCGGTGCCGGCCGGCGGGCCGCCCGCCTCGACGCATTTCACGCCGTTGAAACCCTCGGTGACGAAGTCCTCGGGCCGAAGCTCCTCGGCGTGGAAGTCGACTTCCTTGAGGATGTCGATCACCGTGTCCTGAAGATGCCCGGTCAGCGTGAAGGTGGAGTCGTGCTTGGGATCGCAGCCGATCTGGAGGACCCGCTTGCCCAGCATCGAGAAGGCGACCGACAGGTTCGACGAGGTGGTCGATTTGCCGATCCCGCCCTTGCCGTAGACCGAGAACACCTTGGCCCCGTCGATCTTCATCGACGGATCCTGGTGCACCTGCAACGAGCCTTCGCCGTCCTCCCCCTTCAGAACCGGAGGGGCGGTCAGTCCGCGTTTCTTCAGCCCGTCCTGTTCGCGGGCGTTCGCGCGGGCGGCGGGCGGGTTCTTCAGGTCCAGTGGGCTCATCGATCCTCCTTCCGGGCCTATTCGGCCGCGATTCCTTCAAGACGGTCCTCGAGTTCGTCGGCTGCGTCCTGCAGCGCGGCGAGCGTGGCCGCATCGGGTGTCCAGTAGTTGCGGTCGTGGGCTTCGAGCAGGCGGTTCGCCATCCGGGCGGAGGCCTGCGGGTTGAGCTGGGCGAGACGGCGGCGCATCTCGTCGTCGAGCACGAAGGTCTCGCTCATGCGCTGGTAGACCCAGGGATCCACCTGGCCCGTCGTCGCGGACCAGCCCACGGTGTTTGTGAGCTGCGCTTCGATCTGGCGCACGCCCTCGTGGCCGTGCTTCAGCATGCCCTCGAACCACTTGGGGTTGAGGCTCCGCGAGCGGGTCTCGAGCGCGACCTGCTCCTTCAGCGTGCGGACCTTCGCCGCGCCGCGCGTCTGGTCGCCGATGTAGATCGCGGCCTCCGATCCCTTCGCGCGCTTCACCGCGCGGGAGATGCCGCCGAGCGTGTCGAAGTAGTGGTCGACGGTGGTGACGCCGAGCTCGACCGATTCGAGGTTCTGGTAGGCGATGTCGACATCCTTGAGCGCGCGCTGAAGCAGCGCCGAATTCGCCTGTGCCTTGCCGTTCCGTCCGTAGGCGAACGACTTGCGCGCTTCGTAGGCGTCGGCGAGTTCGTCCTCGTCGCCGAAGGTCGAGGAGTCGACCAGCGCGTTGACGTTCGATCCGTAGGCGCCTTCGGCGTTGGAGAACACGCGGAGCGCCGCGGTCTCGATGTCGCAGCCCATCGCCTCGGCATGGGCGAGCGCATGCGCGCGCACGAAGTTCCGCTCCAGCGGCTCGTCCGCCGTCGCCGCCTTCCACGCCGCCTCGGCGAGCATCCGGCTCTGCAGGGGAAGGAGATCGCGGAAGATGCCCGAAAGCGTCATCACCACGTCGATCCGCGGGCGACCGAGATCCTCGAGCGGGATCAGGTCGGCGCCGCAGAGCCGGCCGTAGCCGTCGAAGCGCGGTGTCGCGCCCATCAGCGCGAGCGCCTGGCCGATCGGCACGCCGTCGGACTTGATGTTATCGGATCCCCAGAGCACCAGCGCCACGGTGCGGGGCAGGGCGGCATGTGTCTCGAGCAGGAGGTCCGCCTGCCGCGCCCCGTCGCGGAGCGCGAAGGCCGTCGGCATCCGGAACGGATCGAAGGCGTGGATGTTGCGGCCCGTCGGCAGCACCTCGGGCGAGCGGATCAGGTCGCCGCCCGGCACCGGCGCGACGTAGCGCCCGCCGAGCGCGCGCAGAAGCCCGTCGAGCTCGGCATCCTGCTTCAGCGCCGCGATGACGCGCTCACGTGTCTCCGGCGCCTGGTCGGCCATGACTTCGAGGTGCTGGGCGATCATCGCGTCGTCCATCGGCCGGCCGACGATGTGCAGGCCCTCGGGGATCAGCGCGTCCTCGGTTTCGAGGAGCGTCAGCCAGAGCTTGTCGGGATCGGTCTCGTCGAGATCCACGGCAGTGGCCTGGTCCGCGATCAGCTGAGCCAGTTCCGGGCGCTCGGGCGCCATCGGGTCGAGGGCGCGCCAGCGCGTCAGGCTGTCCTTCAGGTCCGAGAGCCCCTTGTAGAGCCCGGAGGCCGCGAGCGGCGGCGTCAGGTGCGTGACGGTGATCGCGTTCGACCGCCGCTTGGCGAGCGTCGCCTCGGAGGGGTTGTTCGAGGCGTAGAGATAGACGTTCGGCATCTCGCCGATGAGCCGGTCCGGCCAGTCGCGCGCGCCGAGGCCCGCCTGCTTGCCCGGCATGAACT
>CAZPOK010000275.1:0-4270 GCA_964587905.1 uncultured Rhodobacterales bacterium
CCGCTGTTCGATCCCGGGCTGCCCGACGACATCGTGATCGTGAACATCAACCCGCTCTACCGACCCGAGGTGCCGGTGTCGGCCAACGACATCCTGAACCGGGTGAACGAGATCAGCTTCAATTCCTCGCTCCTGCGCGAGCTTCGGGCGATCCGGTTCGTCAAGCACCTGATCGCGGACGGAAAGATCGGGCGCGACGCGATGAAGGACGTCCTCGTCCACATGATCTCCGACGACGCCCTCATGCGCGATCTGTCCGTCGCCACCAAGCTGGTGCCGTCGCCCTACATCCTCGACGCGCTGAAGAACGCCGGGCGCGGCGCGGCTGAGCGGTTTCTCCGCGACGACGCCCCGAAGATCGGCCGCGAGGGGACCGTCGATCCCTTGGAGATGTACGGCTGATCCCGCCTCAGGCCGGACCGATGGGGGCCCCGCCGCCGCCGCCCGACGCCACCGCCGCGATGATCGCGAGCAGCAGAAGCGGCACGATGATCCCGCCGGCCGAGGTGGTGGCGACGTCCTCCACGATCACTTCGGGCTCCATGATCGGTTGCGCGAAGCCGTCCGCCGTCGCCTGTCCCGCGACCAGCGTTGCGGCAAGGCTTGCGGCGGCTATCGTCCTGATGTTCGGTTGCATTCTTGTTCCGTCCCTCCTTCGAGTATGGCGCGAAGGCTAGTCGGAGCGAGGGATCCTGTCACGCGCCAAATGAGGCGTCACCGGCTCGGCTCCGGCTCCTCGACGCGGGCGACGGCGCGCGGCTCCTCCGGTGTCCGGGTCGGCAGCGTTCCGGGGTCGACGCCACTCGGATAGACGAGCCCCGCCGAGATCACCAGCTTGGCGGCGTCCTCCACCGACATGTCGAGTTCGACGATGTCGCTTCGCGGCAGGAAGAGCAGGAAGCCCGAGGTCGGGTTGGGCGTCGTGGGCAGGAACACGGCGGCCTTGTCGCCTTCCACGGGGATGCCCCGCGCGATCTCGCCGCGCGCGCCTGTCGAGACGAAGCCGATCGCCCAGACGCCGCGTCGCGGATATTCGATCAGGCAGGCCCGGTCGAACGAGGTCTCGGTCTGGGCGAAGATCGTCTCGGCGATCTGCTTGACCCCGCCATAGACCGAACGGACGACCGGCATCCTCTCGACCAGCCCTTCGCCCCAGTTGATGAGCGACCGGCCGATCAGGCCCTTGGCCAGCCACCCCACGATGATCGTGAAGATCAGGAAAATGATGACGCCGACACCACGCAGGTTGACCCCGACGTACTGCTCGGGCCGGAACTGCGCCGGAACGAAGGGCAGGACCCAGCCGTCGATCCATCCGACCACCGTCCAGATCAGCCAGAGCGTCAGGCCGATCGGTGCGATCACGACGAGACCCGTCAGGAAACTCGCACGCAAGCGACCGAACAGCGATCCCCGGCGCTTGGAGTCGGCGTTGGAGGGCGTATCGAGGAGTTTCGTCATCTGCGCAGGGTTCCCGAGTGTATTCGGAATTTATGCGCGCGCCCGCCCGCTCACAATACACCCGCTGCCCTGTCGCGCGCTTATTTCGGGATCGATGCGATCTCGGAGGCGATCCGGGCGGCGAGACGCGCATTATTCAGCACGAGCGCGACGTTCGCGTCGAGCGACCGCCCCTCCGTCGCCTCGAAGATTCGCGACAACAGGAACGGTGTGACGGACTTCGCGACGATCCCGCTCGTCCTCGCGTCGGCGAGCGCGCGTGCGATCAGCGGTTCGAGCGCCTCGCGCGGGATCTCGGCCCCGGCGGGGATCGGGTTGGCGACGAGCTGGCCCCCGGGAAGGCCGAGCGCGGTGCGCATCCGGTGCGCCCGGGCGATGTCCCGCGGGTCGTCCATGCGCAGCGGCGAGGCCAGCCCCGACCTGCGCGACCAGAATGCCGGGAACTCGTCCTGTCCGACGGTGATGACCGGGACGCCGAGCGTCTCCAGAACTTCGAGGGTCTTGGGCAGGTCGAGGATCGCCTTGGCTCCGGCGGCGACGACGCTGACCGGGGTCTGGGACAACTCGCGCAGGTCGGCGGAGATGTCGAAGCTGGTTTCCGCGCCGCGGTGCACGCCGCCGATGCCGCCGGTGGCGAAGACGGCGATGCCGGCGAGGTGGGCGGCGATCATCGTCGCGGCCACCGTCGTCGCGCCCGTGCCGCCGGTGGCGAGGCAGGCGGCGAGATCGGCGCGGGAGAGCTTGGCCGCGCCCTCGGCCCCGGCCAGCGCCTCCAGCTCACCGGCGCTCAGACCGATGTGCAGACGCCCCGCGATCACGGCGATGGTCGCCGGGGTGGCGCCCGCGGCCCGCACCTCGTCCTCGACACGTCGCGCCGTCTCGAGGTTCCGCGGCCAGGGCATGCCGTGGGTGATGATGGTGGACTCGAGCGCGACGATCGGATCCCCCGCCGCGCGGGCCGCGTCCACCTCGGGCGAGAGCAGGGGGGTGATCGTCATGCGCCGACCTCTCCGGAGACGTAGTCCGCCGCGGCGCGGAGCGCGTCGTCGAGCGCCTGCTGCCGCCCCGCGCCGCTGCGCTCGGCGGCGATATGCGCGGCCATGAAGGTATCGCCGGCGCCGGTGACGCGCGTCACCAGCACCTCGGGCGGCTCGGCCTCGCGAAGGCCGTTCGCGTCGGCCTCCGCCGCCGTGCGCCCGCCGTCGGTGACGAGCACCCGCGCCGCTCCCCGCGCGACGAGCGCCGCGGCGGCCTCCGGCGCCGACGAAAACCGCGACTGGCAGATCAGCCCGGCTTCTTCGAGGTTGACGTAGAGCGTCGCGCCAGGGCAGGCGAGCAGCGGCGTCAGCCGCTCGGCCTTGCCGGGCGAGGCGGGCGCCACGCGGAGATCGGACTGCGAAAAGAGCGGGCTCGCGGCGATCTCGGCCAGCAGAAGCTCGGTCAGGTTGCCGTCGATCGCGACGAGCCCGGCATAGGGCGCGCCCTCCGATCCCAGCCGACCGTCGGCAAGCGGACGCAGGATCTTGTCGCCGGCGGCCTCCAGCGAATGCGCGTCCGCGATCGCCGCGATCAGGCCGTTCGCGCCCTCCACCGCCATGTAGCGATCGGTCGGAAGGTCATCGGACAGATAGACATGATCGGTCGCCATCCCGAGCTTGCGGCAGGCGTCGAGCAGATCCGCCCCCTCGTCATCGCGCCCGATGGCGGTGAGAAGGGCGGGCGTCAGGCCGAACCGCCGCAGCGTCATGGCGATGTTCATCGCGACGCCGCCGGGCAGGCGGGTGATCCGGCCGGGGACGTCCGAGCCCGCGCGCATCACCGATGGGGCGCGGCCGATCACGTCCCAGAGGACCGATCCGATGCACAGGATGTCGGGCGCGCGCGTCATCGCGGCTTTCTTCACCGGGACACGCGCGCAGGCAAGCGGAAAACCCGGCCGCGGGGGCGGTCTTCCTCCGTGACTGCCCCATGCCCGCGGTCAGGCGGCGCGCATCAGATCCGCGACATCGCCCGGCATCTGGACCTCCAGATGGCGGAATTCGCCCTCGTCCACATGCTTGCGCAGGACGCCGAAGACGGCCTCTGCGGCCTGTCGCGCATCCGTGCCGGTCTCGTTCTGGCTGCGCAGATGCCCCTCGACCGTGCCGAGCCAGGCGTCGAGGGACCGGTCGAGGATCGGCGTGGCGGAGGGACGCCAGCCCTCGAAGTAGATCCCCCGGATCAGGGTCGGCAGCTGCTGCCCGAGATGCACCGCCTCGTCCGCGGTCAGTCGGTCGCGCAGCGCGTGCAGGCCGGCGCGCAGGACGTGATACGCCGACTGCTTGCCCGCCCCGATGCGGTCGTCTATCTCGTTCAGCCAGATGTTCGTCGTCTGGACGGTCTCGTCGATGATGCTCAGTCCGAGGTCAGCCATGGTCGTCCTCCTTCGGCGGTTTCCCCGGTAACACGCCGGCACGGCCGGTGTTCCCCCGGCGCGGAGGTGAGGTGGCTCTTGCATTGGTGCGCGGCATCGTCTATCTGCGCGCTCACTTCACAGGCGGGGCTTGGGCCTTCGGGGGAGACATCCCCGTTCGGTCCGCCGGTTGGGAGAGATCCCTGACGCTCCGCCGAGGCGCAAACCGGAAAGGAACATGGACATGGCGCTCCCGGAATTCTCGATGCGCCAGCTCTTGGAAGCTGGCGTTCACTTCGGTCACCAGACCCAGCGGTGGAATCCCCGCATGGGCGAATTCATCTACGGCGACCGCAACGGCATCCACATCATCGACCTCACGCAGACCGTGCCGATGCTCGACGCGGCGCTCAACGT
>CAZPOK010000276.1:0-4260 GCA_964587905.1 uncultured Rhodobacterales bacterium
TGAAGCCTGCGGGCGAGGATGTCCGCTGCGCGGGGGGAAGTGTCGGTCATTCAGGTCTCGCTTCGTTCCGGCCATTCGGGCAAATCGCCCCGAAAGTGGCGACTGCTTGACCAAAGCTTTCCGGCGCGGCGCGCGGATGCACAAGATGCTTGGACCGTTATGACAGCCCGGTCACGCAGCTGTCAGATATCGTCAGCATCCTTGCCACCCCCTGCCCCCTGTCCCCCGGTGGGACCCGTCAGTTCGGCCCATGCGTCGAATTGCGACAGGAACACCCGCCCGGTGAGATCGCGCAGGAAATGGGTCTTGCCGAGCCGGTCCATCACCGGGCCCTTGACCTCGGACAGGTGCAACATCACGCCGATGTCGCGCAGGCGGCTGTTGATCGCCTCCAGCGACTCGAGCGCGCTCATGTCGATCTCGTTCACGGCGGAGCACATGAAGATCACGTGACGGAGCGCCTTGTCGGGAACGACGCGATCATAGACGTAGTCCTCGAGATAGCGCGCATTCGCGAAGTAGAGGCTCTCGTCGATCCTGATCGTGAGAACCGCGGGATCGGTCTCGACGCTGTGGCGGAGGATGTTCCGGAAGTGCTGCGTTCCGGGCACGAGGCCCACCTCGGCGATGTGGGGCCGCGAGGTCTTGTAGAGATAGAGAAAGATCGACACCGCGACGCCCGCCGAGACGCCCGCCTCGACACCGAAGCCGAGCGTCAGGGCGATCGTGGCGAAGACCGCGGCGAAGTCCGCTTTCGAGTATTTCCACGTCTTTCCCAGAATCGAGAAGTCGACGAGCGAGAGGACCGCGACGATGATGGTCGCGGCGAGAGTCGCCTTGGGAAGGAAGAAGAGGAGCGGGGTGAGAAGAAGCGCGGCGAACGCGATGCCGATGGCGGTGAAAGCTCCCGCCGCCGGGGTCTCGGCGCCCGCGTCGAAGTTCACGACGGACCGCGCGAAGCCGCCCGTCACCGGATAGCCGCCTGACATAGCGGCCGCGATGTTGGACGCGCCGAGACCGACGAGTTCCTGATCCGGGACGATGCGCTGGCGCTTCTTGGCCGCCAGCGTCTGCGCGACCGATACCGACTCGACGAAGCCGATGATCGAGATCAGGACGGCCGAGCCCGCAAGCGACATCCAGATATCGAGATCGAAGGACGGCACCGTGAGCGGTGGCAGACCCTGCGGAACCTCGCCAACGATGGCGACGCCCCTCTCTCCCAGGCCGAAGCCGAACGCCAGAAGCGTCGTCACCGCCACGGCGGCGACCGGCCCTGCCTTCGCCAGGACGTCGGCGAGGCGTGGCGTCAGGCCCGACTTCAGGAGAAGCGGCTTCAGCCCCTTCCTTACCCAGAACAGGAACGCCGTGGCCCCCACGCCGATCACGAGTGTGATCGGGTTGGTCTCCGGCAGATGCTCCCAGAGCGAGGCGACCAGGTCCACGAGGTTGTGGCCTTCGGCCGTGATCCCGAAGATGTGCTTGAGCTGGCTCGTGGCGATCAGGATGCCAGTGGCCGTGATGAAGCCCGCGATCACCGGGTGACTGAGAAAGTTCGCGAGAAAGCCCAGCTTGAAGACCCCCATGACGACGAGAAACAGACCCGACATGAAGGCGAGAACGATGGCGGCGGCCGCGTATTCGGCCGTGCCCTGGAGGGCCAGATTCCCGACAGCGGCGGCCGTCATCAGCGAGACGACCGCCACGGGCCCGACGGCGAGTGCGCGCGACGTCCCGAAGATCGCGTAGGCAACGAGGGGCAGGATCGACGCGTAGAGCCCCATCTCGGCCGGGAGCCCGGCGAGGAGCGCGTACGCCAAGGACTGCGGAATCAGCATGATCGTCACGATCACGGCCGCCACGAGGTCGCTCGTCAGGGTGTCGCGGTTGTACTGCCCGGCCCAGTCGAGGATCGGGAGATAGCGACGCACTGCCTTCGGAATGCTGTTGCTGTTCATTTGTATGCTCTTCGCTGAAAGCTTGCCGGGCCGCTCCCGAAGGAACGGCCCGAGATTACGTCAGTTGCCTCAGGCGGCCGAAACCTTTTCGGGTTTCACCATCCACTCCTTTCCGCGGAGCATGCCCTTCCAGTAGACCGGCGGCAGAAGCGTCTCCTTCAGGAACCAGGCGGCCCGCGTCGGCTGCGTGCCGTCGATGACCCACTTCGGAAAGCTCGGCAGGAGAGCGCCGCCGTAGCCGAACTCCGCCAGCACGATCTTGCCCTTCTCGACGGTCAGCGGGCAGGAGCCGTAGCCGTTGTATTGCGCGACTGGCGCCTTGCCGTCGATGTCCGCGGCGACATTGGCCGCCACGATGGGCGCCTGCATCCGCGCCGCCGCCGCGGTCTTGGCATTCGGCGCGTTCATCACGTCTCCCAAGGACCATATGTTCTCGTAGGTCTTGTGGCGGAGCGTCGCCTGATCGACGTCGACCCACCCCGCCGCATCCGCGAGAGGCGACACGCGTACGAAGTCGGGTGCCGTCTGCGGCGGGACAACATGGATCATGTCGAATTCGACCTCGACCCGCTCGACCGGCGTGTCGGGCTTGGCCACGTCGAACCATGCCGTCTTCGCCGGCCCGTCAATGGCGACGAGGTTGTTGAAGAAATGGAGATCCGCATCGTAGCGGTCGATGTACTCCTCCAGCGCGGGGACATAGTCCTTGACCCCGAAAAGCACCCCGCTTGCGTTGTGAAAATGGATGTCGATATCCTTCAGGACACCGGTCCGGCGCCAGTGGTCTCCAGAGAGATACAGGGCTTTCTGCGGCGCGCCGGCGCATTTGATCGGCATCGGCGGCTGCGTGAAGAGCGCGCGGCCTTCCTTCATCGTCCGCACCAAGTCCCACGTGTAGGGCGCAAGGTCGTAGCGGTAGTTCGAGGTCACGCCGTTCTTGCCGATCGTGTCCTCGAGCCCCTCGACCTTGTCCCAGTCGAGCTTGAGGCCCGGCGCCACGATCAGGCGCTTGTATTTCACGACGCGGCAGCCATCGAGGATCAGCGCGTCGTTCTCCGGCTCGAAGGCCGCGACGGCCGCCTTGACCCAATGCACACCGCGCGGGATCAGCGACCCCATCGTCTTTGCGGTGTCGGAGGCTTCGAAGATACCGCCGCCCACCATGGTCCAGCCGGGCTGGTAGTAGTGGATGTCGGCCGGGTCGATGATGGCGATCTCGGCGTGCGGCTTGCGGGACCTGAGCGACGAGGCGACCGATATTCCCGCGGCGCCGGCACCCACGATGACCACGTCATAGCTCGCGTCTGCCGTATCGGTCGGTGTCTTGCCGCCATTGGCGATGCGCCGGACGACGCCGCCCATGTCGTATCCCGCCGACTGCGTCGCCGCGAGAATGTCCGCGACCGACCTGGTCTTCGCCTGGCTCAGCGACCAGAGCGTCGCCGAGCGCATTCCCGAGCGGCAATAGGCGAGGGCGGGCTTCGGGAGTTCGTCCATGGCCCTGCCGAACGCCTCCGCATCCTCGTCGGACACGCGGCCCGCCACGATGGGCAGGTAGCGTGCCTCGAGACCCGCCGCCCTGGCCGCCGCGTCGATCTCCTCGAAACTCGGCTGGTCGGGACCCTCCCCGTCCGGGCGATTGCAGACGATCGACCGGAAGCCCCGGTCGGCAAGTTTCCGGACGTCGTCCACGCAGACCTGCGGGCTGACGCTCAGGGTCGATGAGATGGCCTTGGGGTCCATGACAGGTCTCCTTGGTTGCAGATTGCGCTCAGAGCTTGTTGACCGGCACCTTGAGCATCTCGTTGCCGTCCTTGTCCTTCGGAACCTCGCCCGCGCGCATGTTCACCTGCAGCGACGGGATGATGAGCCGGGGCATGGCCAGCGTCGCGTCGCGGGTCGTCCGCGCCGTCACGAAATCGTCCTTAGTCTTGCCGCCGCCGACGTGGATGTTCTTCTCCTTCTGCTCGCCTACGGTCGATTCCCATGCGTAGTCGTCGCGCCCCGGCGCCTTGTAGTCGTGGCCAACGAAGATCCGGGTCTCGTCGGGGAGCGAGAGGATCTTCTGGACGCTCGCGTACATGTCCTCGGCCGAGCCGCCGGGGAAGTCGCAGCGCGCCGTGCCGAAGTCCGGCATGAAGAGCGTATCGCCCACGAAAGCCGCGTCCCCGATGACATGCGTCATGCACGCGGGGGTGTGCCCGGGCGTGTGCATCACGAACGCCTGCATCGATCCGACCGTATATGTGTCGCCCTCGGTGAAGAGCTTGTCGAACTGGCTGCCGTCGCGCTGGAATTCGGT
>CAZPOK010000277.1:0-4236 GCA_964587905.1 uncultured Rhodobacterales bacterium
TGTTGAACTGACCCTTCTGGAAGCGCTTCATCATGCGCTCGGCCTGTTCGGCCTCGAAGGTCTCCTGCGCCTTCTCGACGAGCGAGACGATGTCGCCCATGCCGAGGATGCGGCCCGCGATGCGGCCGGGCTCGAAGGTTTCGAGCGCGTCCATCTTCTCGCCCAAACCCACGAACTTGATCGGCTTGCCGGTGACCGCTCGCATCGACAGCGCCGCGCCGCCGCGCCCGTCGCCGTCCATCCGCGTCAGCACGACGCCCGAGATGCCGATCTTGTCGTCGAACTCCTCCGCGACTTCGACGGCGACCTGGCCGGTCAGGCCGTCCACCACCAGAAGCGTCTCGCGCGGCGTCACCACGTCGCGCACCTCGGCGGCCTGCTGGATCAGCTCCTGATCAATATGAAGCCGCCCCGCAGTATCGAGCATGTAGACGTCGTAGCCACCGAGCGTCGCCTGCTGCTTGGCGCGCTTCGCAATCTCGACGGGCGTCTGCCCCGGCACGATCGGCAGCGTATCGACGCCGATCTGCTGGCCGAGAATGGCGAGTTGCTCCATCGCAGCCGGTCGGTTGGTGTCGAGCGAGGCCATGAGCACCCGCTTGCCGTTCTTCTCGGTCAGCCGCTTGGCGAGCTTGCCGGTCGTCGTCGTCTTGCCGCCGCCCTGCAGGCCGACCATCAGGATCGGGGCGGGCGGGCTGTCGATCTTCAGGTCGCCGGGCTTGTCGTCATCTCCGGCAAGCACGTGGACCAGTTCGTCGTGCACGATCTTGACGACCTGCTGCCCCGGCGTGACCGATTTCGTCACCGCCTGGCCCGTCGCCTTCTCCTGCACCGCCTTCACGAAGTCCCGCGCCACGGGGAGCGAGACATCGGCTTCCAGAAGCGCCACCCGCACCTCGCGGAGCGCGGTCTTGACATCGTCCTCCGACAGCGCGCCCTGCTTGGTCAGGCGGTCGAAGACGCCGGAGAGACGTTCGGAGAGACTTTCGAACATTCGCGGCTCCTTTCGCCGGTTGCTTGCCAAGCCCCATGTGGGATGGGACGCGCCTAACGCCAAATGCCCCCACGGGCGAAACTCGCTGGTGGGGGGCGATCCCCGGCAAGACCGGGGACCGGAAGCATGGCCACTTCCGGAACGCGGTGGGCTTACGCGGCGGGGGTGTCGGAGTCAAGCGGACGGCCCAGCCACCCGTTGATCGTGCGCGCGACCTCCCGGCCTGACGGGCCGATGAGGAAGACCGAGGTGACCGGGACCCGGGTGAGCCTGCGGTTCTCGGCGAGGACGAGGACGGCTCGGTGATAGTGACTGCGGTCCGGCAGGAACGGGATCCCTGCCGGGTTCGTCTCACGCTCCGCGCGGACAAGGGTGCCGAGCGGCCTCTCCACCCACCTGTGCCGGAACAGGCTGCGCTCGTGCAGCGCCAGCCGGCCACGTCGCCGGTCGAGCACGATCATCAGCCGCCGGACCGCGACCGTGAAGATCACGAGAAGCGGAAAGTCGACCATGAAGACGGCGAGCAGCGTCGGCCCCAGTCCCTCGACCTCCACGACCCGCAGCAGCAGGAAGGGTCCGCCGGTCGCCAGCGCGATCAGAAGCGTCCCGATCGTCTTCGGGCAGTGTTCGACGACCAGAAGGTCTGGGCTTCGATGGGCGACATGCATCGTGGCACCCCGGAGCTGACCTGCCATAACTGCCTGGGCGGCCCGCTGTTCCCTCCATGGTTCCCCCATGGCCATCCCGCGCGACACCGGTTCTCGGGACATGCCGCAGGCGGCAGGGCGCGACGACGACCGGTCGGGCGGCAGGGGAGGACCCGGCCCTTGCATTCCCGAACGAACGACGGTTGAATGCAGGTTCTTTTGTTCCTCAGCGCACAAGTCGAGATGTCCGTCGATACCTGGGACGAAATCAGAACCGCCTACCACGTCGCGCGCATGGGCACCGTCTCGGGCGCGGCCGAGGTGCTGGGCGTCCACCACGCCACCGTGATCCGCCACATCGACGCGCTCGAGGGGCGGCTCGGCGTCAAGCTCTTCCAGCGCCACGCGCGCGGCTACACGGCGACCGAGGCGGGGCTCGACCTCCTGCAGGTCGCGCAGGCGACCGACGATCAGTTCTCCCAGCTCGTCTCGCGCATCAAGGGCCGGGGCGACGAGGTCACGGGCGAGCTTGTCGTGACCTCGCTCAACATGATCGCGCCGCTCCTGGCGCCCGTTCTCGCGCGGTTCCAGCAGGCGCACGAGGGGCTGATCGTCCGGTTCGTGACCGGAGACCGCCTCCTGCGCCTCGAATACGGAGAGGCGCATGTCGCGATCCGCGCGGGCGCGCGTCCCGATCAGCCCGACAACGTCGTGCAGCCGTTCCACAAACTCGCTATCGGACTCTACGCCTCGCGCGACTACCTCGCCCGGAAGGGCAGGCCCGAGACCGATGAAGACCTCGCCGCCCACGCCTTCGTCGGCATGGATTCCGACACCTCCCGCGCGCCCTTCGCGGTCTGGATGCGGACGCATCTGCCCGACGCGGTCAACGTCTTCCGCTGCTCCGACAACGTCACGTCCCGCGAGGCCGTGGTCGCGGGGGCCGGGCTCGGCTTCGTCTCGACCTGCGAGGCGCAGCGCTTCCCCGACCTCGTCCAGATCATGCCCCCGCGCGACGAGTGGTCGGCGCCGCTCTGGCTCGTGACCCATGTCGACCTCCACCGGACAACGAAGGTCGGCGCGTTCCTGAATGTCCTCAAGGACGAGGCGAAGTCCTGGTAGGCCGCCGCGCCGCGTTCACGCCCGAGCTTCAGGGACACCTGGCCATGCTCGCCTTCTCGGCGCTCGTGGCGGGCTCCTTCTCGCTGGGCTCGATGATCGCCAACGACATCGACCCGCTGGCGCTGACCGCGATCCGCTTCGTGATCGCGAGCCTCCTCATCGGCGCCCTCGCCGCACCCCGGCTGCGCCGGGCCCACGTCGGCAGTCCGTGGCGCTACCTGATCATGGGCGGCCTCCTCGCCACCTACTTCGTGCTGATGTTCGAGGGCCTGAAGACCGCCCCGCCTGTCTCCACCGCCGCAGTCTTCACGCTGACCCCGCTCATGGCGGGAGGCTTCGGCTGGCTGCTCCTCCGGCAGGTCACGACTCCACGCATGGCCGGCGCGCTCGCCATCGGCGGCGCGGGCGCGCTCTGGGTGATCTTCCGCGCGGATCTGGGCGCGCTTCTCGCCTTCGACGTCGGCCGCGGGGAGGCGATCTACTTCGTCGGCTGCATCGCCCATGCGCTGTACGCGCCGATAGTGCCCTGGCTGAACCGCGGCGAGCCGACCGTGGTCTTCACCTTCGGCATGCTCGTGGCCGGCACGCTCTGCCTCTTGGTGGTCGGAGGACCGGCGATCCTCGCCACCGGCTGGCTCTCGCTGTCGCCCTTCGTCTGGGCCGTGATCCTCTACCTCGCCGTCGTAGCGAGTTCGGCAACCTTCCTGCTTCTGCAGTTCGCCTCGATGCGGCTCAAGTCGGCGAAGGTCATGGCCTACACCTATCTCACGCCCTCCTGGGTGATCCTTTGGGAAGTCGCGCTCGGCCGCGGCGCGCCGCCGCCGATGATCCTCGTCGGAGTCGCGCTCACCGTGATCGCGCTCCTGGCTCTTCTCAAGTCCGACGCCTGAGCAGAGCCCCCTCAGGACTCTCCGCCCAGTTCCACCTCGAGGAACCGCTCGAACGCGTCGAGGTCCATCCGGTCGAATTGCCCGAAGCTCTGCATCCAGTGGCTCGCGTCCCGCATCGCGTCGGGTTCCAGCTTGCACCACGTCACGCGCCCGCGCTTCTCTCGGCTAATGAGGCCCGCCTCGGCCAGCACGACGAGGTGCTTGGAGATCGCGGCGAGCGACATCTCGAAGGGGTCGGCCACGTCGGTCACCGCCATGTCGTCCTCGAGCAGCATCACGAGAATCCTGCGCCGCGTGCGGTCGGCCAGGGCCGAGAAGACGGTGTCGAGCCGGTCGGTCATGCCGTCCCCTTGCGCCGCCCGGCCCCGTTCGTCAACCGGAAGGTTGAATATGCCGGTTGTGCCGTCATCGTCCTGGGCGGCCAATCCGCCGCATCCGCCGCCAAGCGTGCTGGATTTATATATTATACATTTCAGTTACTTGACCCTGTGTCCGAGTTCGGACGCCCCGTGTTGACTCCGCACCCCTCCCTCCCTAGACATCCTGCGACTGTCCGAGGGGTTTCTTCCCATGGCCGACGACC
>CAZPOK010000278.1:0-4169 GCA_964587905.1 uncultured Rhodobacterales bacterium
TCCTCGATCTAGGGTCGGGCGCGTACGCGATAGACGCGGCCGCCGTCTTTGCCGGTGAGGGTGTGGCGTTCTCGGTCACCGGCCCCGGATGCAGCATCGACCCCGCGACCGGATTGCTCACCATCACGACCGACTCGGCCGTCGCCGGCGCGATCGTGGCGGTCGTGGCGACCAATTCCGGGGGCGAGGCATCCGCCGCGTTCCAGTTGACCGTGGAGGATCTCGACGCGGGCATCGGCCCGGAGTTGTCCTCTCCGCTCCTCGACGCGGCGACGGACAGCATCAGCTTCACCGTGAGCGAGGACTGCACGATCTACTGGCGCCGCGACCCCGTCGGGGCGAACCCCGACGCCGGACAGGTGATCGCCGGAGGCGGGGTCGACAGCGGGTCGTTCCCGGTGACTGCCGGGACGAATTCGACGGACATCGCCTTTGCCCCCGGCAGCGACGGCGTGCAGTCGCTGAGCCTCGTCGCGGCCGTGATCCCGTCCGAGCCGTCGCTCGTGCGGACGGTCACGATCGACATCGACACCGCTGCGCCGCAGTTCGTCTCGAGCGCGCCCGCCACGGGAGAGGTGTCTGTCGCGGCGGATATCGCCCCCCGGTTGACGTTCGACGAGCCTCTGGCCGCAGGACAGGGCACCGTCACGCTCTGGGACGTGGCGTCGGCGAATGCGGCGGCGGTCTGGGACATCGTCGCGGACGCGGGGGCAGGGCCGGGGCAGATCGAGATCGCGGCCGAGAGGCTGACCCTCCGTCCGCCGTCAAATCTCGTGCCCGGGCGGCAGTACGCGGTGCTGATGGAGGAGGGCGCTCTTCGCGACATCGCGGGCAACCCGCATCCGGGGATGTCCGATCCCGGCTTGCTGGTCTTCACGGTGACCTCCGCCGCCCTCGTCGAGACCGGGTTCGGCGCCGCGTTCCCCGACGCGTTCACGGCGCTGTGGGACTCGATGCAGGCGAACGCGTTCAACGCGGCGGTCGTTCATCGTCCGGCGGAGGCCTGGAGCGCCTATTCGCCCGGCCCCCCCGCGGGAGGCGTGGTGGGCCAGAAGTCGGGGCCCTATGCGCAGCTTCGGTTCGCGGTGCCCGTGACGGCGGGCCGGACCTACGAGATCGATGCCGACCTGCCCATCGGCGAAAGTCAGGACGGGGCGGGGTTCGCCGGCATCCTGAGGGTCAAGATAGGCAGCGCGATCAACCTCTCCGATTACGAGCTGGCCGATTTCTCCGCCGCCGGTCAACCGCGGGTCGAGGCGCTTCGCGGCATCACCGTAGAGGCGACTACGCCGGAGCTCTGGTTCGCGGTCATCAGCGAGACCAACGTCTCCGGGGCGCCGGGCGGCGACCCGGCCATCGCGATGCTTCGCGTGCGGGAGGTCTAGGCCATGGCGTTCAGCCGCTTCGTGCAATTCAACGTGACGGTCGACGCGGGCATTCCGACGACGGAGGAGGTGTCGATCAGCCATAATGGCGTGACGTTCGTGTTCGATCGTCATGTCCCGGTCGGGCGCTTCGTTACAGGCGAGCCGTTCGCGTTGTCCACGTCGCCCTTCGAGATCATCTCGATCACGCCCGCCGCGGCCGATGTGAGCGGGGATGGCCACGTGGGCAACGGCGCGATGCGGGATCCCTACATCACCAATGCGCAGGGGTTCGATTCCTACATCGGGAACTCCGTGTCCGGGGCCATGCGGTTCGGAAATACGGCCTACGAGGCCGGTCTCAACGTCGACCCCGCCGTCAATGGCGCGATCCCGATCGGTGCCGGCGACGAAAGCTCCATCGTGAAGTCGGTGCGCCTCGCGACGACGACCTCGCCCGAGAACTGGCAAACGGTCGATCGGTACGTCGCCTTGCATGTGCTGGCCGACGCGCCTCCCTCGGACGCCTATCCGCCGTCGGTGTCGGCCCCTGTCAAGCGGCTCTGGTCCCGGTCGGACATCAACTGGGAGGCTCTCCGCGGGATCGCGTTTCCACCGTCCGTGGGGTCGACCGTCGGAGAGGCGCTGGCGAAGATCCCCGACGATCTCGGCCTTTTCGGGGCAGGAGGCGAAAGGCTGCGCCGGTTTCGACTCGACAAGGCACTGGGAACCACGAACACGAATTACTCGGCCAACATCTCGCCCGGCTATGCCCACCTGATGATGCTCCTGCACCGGCAGGGCCTTACCGCGGCGGAGCGGCAGGCCATAGCCGATCGGATCATTCGGTTCGGGATCCAGATCATGGGGATCATCGAGCGGGGAGGTAGGGGACTGTCCGCGGGAGCGGGGCAGGGCGGGGGAATCCACCCCTGGCTCTACTACACCGCATTCCTTCTCAACGACGCGACGCTTCTCGCCGCGGCGAAATCTCTCGAGACGCAGATGGTGTCCGCGAGATGGATCACCGCGACCGACGTGGGACGGAGGGCGCCTGGCAAGTCCGGTGCCGCGGCGCAGACCTTCTTCGAGGAGCATGTCGGCACGCCGTTCGTGATCCCCGACGAGTTCGGGTCGAACCTCGATACGCGCTACGGGGTGATCGGGGCGCTGATCGTCGCCTACGAGACACTTGCCGTGACGCTGCTGGAGAACGGACCGGCGGGGGAGACCGGTGTGGAGGCGCTTCTGGACGGCGGGCCGCTGGATCCGTCCAATCCACGCGCAGCGGGTCTCGCGTTCCTCGACCGTTACCGGACGTGGACGCCATGGATCATGGGGGCATACGATCCGGGCGGCACCTGGCGCGATCTCTACGATCTCGCGCGGCCCATCGTGGGGCCGGAGCGGTGGACGGGGGTGCCGGATCAGGTCCACCGGTCGGGCTGGTTCTCGGGCGGGGACGGGGCGATCAACTGGAACATTCAGACCTACGACTACGCCACCGAACCGGTGACGCGCCGCGACTTGCGCTATTCGCTGGACGGGATCCAGTGGATCGAGATTCCCGAAGTCGTCGCGGCCGGCTCGATCGGGGGGTTGCAGAAAGGCGCGCAGCACTTCTGCGGCATTCGCCAGGTCTCGGCCTCGGGGCCGGGGCTGTGGTCTCCCAACTTTCCCAAGGATGCTCCCATCGACAGCGGCGATCACCGGAACGTGGTTGTCACGAGCGGGACGGCAGCGGCCTCTGCGCCGTCCTATGCGGGGGGTGTCGCGCCGGCCATTCACGCGCGCCTCCACCCGGCCTGGGACTATCCGGTGTGGAAACCGGTCTCTGGGCTTCTCGATGTCAACGACACCCAGCTCGCGGCCGGTGTCGGCTACGCGTCAGGCCATCCCGCGCCGGTCTACGCGTTCCAGTGGAAGCGGGACGGCATGGCGATCCCGGGTGCCACGGGACAGGTTTACGACCGGGTCGCGGCGGACGCCGGTGCGGTGCTGACCTGCGACGTGACCGCATCGAACGCCAGCGGGACGGTGACAATCACCACAAGCGGCGTCATTTGCCCGGCCCTCCAGGATCCGCCTGCCGGCTGGCTCATCGACACCGACTTCCGGGGCACGTTCGTCATCGACTACGAAGCTGAGTTTGCCGGGATCGCGGCGGGTGCCGCCGACGTTCGGCATCAGCCTGGCAAGAACTTCGAGACGTCACTGGAGTACAGCTACGGCGCGCTGCTGGTCGCCAAGGACGGATCGTATCCCGGAATGCGGGTGCCGCTGTCGCGGGATCTCGTTCCCGGAGCGGTCTACCTCGTCTCGGCCGAGATCGTCGCCGAAGACGCGAGCAACTGGACGGGGTCTGGCATGCGCTTCGACGTCCGGGCCCGGGACGACGGTGTCTCCTACTTCGACGGCATTACCACGGACGGCGCCGTGTTCGGGGACATCGACTACCGGGAGAACAGCGTCACCAGTGCGTTCGGCGGCACCGTCACCGTCGAGTACGATGCGGCGGGCGATGTCGGCATCATCCGCGTCGAGTGTCGTTTCACAGCGCCCCAGAGCGGTCTGGGTGCCGAGGTCTTTCTCCAGAACCGGACAGCGAGCGGCGGCAGAGGTGGCGGAAGCCCGCGCCTGACGCGCCTCAGGATACAACCGGCTCCATGATGGCCTGTGAGGCGGCGGATACCGTATCCTTGAACGACGGGACCGGCCGCCTCACGCTTCCAGCATCTTCTGGAAGGCGTGGCTCTTCTTGGGAAGGTCCTCGAAAGAGCCGCTCGCGCTGACGCGTCCACGCTC
>CAZPOK010000279.1:0-4129 GCA_964587905.1 uncultured Rhodobacterales bacterium
GGTGGCGTCTGAGTAAAATTACTCAATACACTGAGTAATTCGTCGACTCTTTGCCGTCGTGTGCGTTATTGCGGCTCGCACCCCAGCTCGTGCCGGATGGTCCCCGCCCCCAGCGCCTGCGCCAGCTCGCGATGCTGCTCACAGGTCAGTGCCGTTTCGGTCAGATCCACCATCTCCAGTCTTCCGAGTGCCGCGAGTGGATCGAAAATCTCTATCTCGGTGCCAGAGAGATCCAGCCGGCCGAGGGTGGAGATCTCCGCGAGCGGCGCAACACTGCTTACCGGATTCTCAGACAGATTCAGCTCGAACAGCCGTGGCAGGGAGGCGAGTGCCGTGATGTCGCTGACCCGATTGGCACCAAGGTCCAGCACCAGCAAGTTCTCCAGTCCGCCCAGCGGGCTCACGTCCCGGATCCCGTTACCCTCGAGGCTCAGCACCTCGAGCTTGCCGAGATCCGCGACCGGGGCGATGTCGGTGACGGCGTTGTGCTCCAGATTCAGTACCCGCAGCTGCTCGAGCCGGGCCACGGCACCGGCGTCGGCGATGCGATTGTGCCCGGCAGACAGTGATTCCAGACGGGGCAGATCGCTCACCCAGTCGAGCGTCGTGAGCCGGTTATGATCGAGGTTCAGCGACCGTAGCGTCGGTCGTATCGGCGCAAGAGCCGGCGCCTCGATCGCGTTATAGCCGAGATCGAGCGTCTCCAGCCGATTCAGCTCACCGAGTGGACCGGTATCGCTGACGGCGTTATGGGCCAGGTTCACCTCGATGAGATTGATGAGGTTCTCGATGCCGGCGACGTCGGTGACCTGATCTCGCTCAGGATTATTGCAACCCAGTCGAAGCACCTCACCGGAGACATCCCAGCCATTGCGCTCGGCCTCCTCCACGACGCACTCGCGCAGTACCGGATCTGGGAACTGGAGCTCCGTCACCGGCGTATAGACGCTCGCGTGATAGCCCTCGCGGTAATCCGCGATCAGTACGCCGAGCCCGATGATCAGCACGGCAAGACCCGCTGCCGCGATGACGTAGCCGAGCGGTCCGGCATCGCTCGCGTAGGGGAGCAGGCTCGCGAGCCGTGTGCCGCGGGCCTCCTCGTCCTGTTCCTGATTGCCGGTCTGCCGATTGCGCCGCTTGCTCATATCGATACGCTCCTCATGGTCTGCGCGCCTACTCGCGCCAGAACGCCGGTGTCAGAAGAACCAGAATGGTGAAGATCTCGAGGCGGCCGGCGATCATGGCGAACACCAGCACCCACTTCTCGAGGTCGCCCACGGCAAGGAAGTTCGTCGCTACGTCCCCGAGGCCGGGGCCCAGGTTGTTGAGGCAGGTGGCCACTGCACCGAAGGCCGTCACCTGATCGTGCCCCTGGCCCATCATGACCATCATCAGCGCGGCGAATACCACGACGTATGAGGCGAAGAACGCCCATACCGATCTGATCACCGAGTCCGGCACGGTCCGGCCATCCATGCGTAGGGGCTTCACCAGATTCGGGTGTATGAGGCGCAGCACCTCGATCTGCGCCTGTCGCGCCATGACGACGAAGCGGATGACCTTCATGCCGCCGGCCGTGGAGCCGGCGCAGCCGCCCACGAAGCTGATGAAGATGAGCAGCACCGGCAGCATGAGCGGCCAGTCGGAGAAATCCGCAATGCCGTATCCCGTGCTGGTGATGACCGAGACCACGGTGAACAGCGCCGCACGCGCCGACCCGTGCAGGCTTTCGTATCCCCCGGTCAGCGCGAGTACGGCCGTGATCGCAAGCACAATGATGCCGGTGAACGCGAGGAAGCTGCGGACCTCGTCGTTCTTCAGATAGAGACGGACATCCAGCCGTGCCCAGGCTGCGAAGTGTACGCTGAAGTTGATGGCACCGAGCAGCATGAACACCACAGCGATGGCCTCGATGGCCGGGCTGTCGTAGTAGCCAATGCTGGCATCATGGGTCGAAAATCCGCCCGTGGAGACTGTCGTCAGGCTGTGGGCGATGGCGTCGTACAGTTCCATTCCAGCGAACCAGTAGAAGGCGGCGCAGGCGATGGTGATGACGAGGTAGATGCGCCAGAGCACCCGGGCCGTTCCCGTGATGCGCGGCGTGAGCTTGGTCCCCTTTACCGGGCCCGGCGTCTCCGCCTTCATCATCTGCATGCCGCCGAGGCCAAGCACGGGCAGGAGTGCGATGGCCGAGACGATCACGCCGATGCCGCCGAACCACTGGATCTCCTGGCGGAAGAAAAGCAGCGACCGCGGCAGCGCATCGAGGCCGACGATCACCGTGGCGCCGGTGGTCGTGATGCCGGAAGCGGCCTCGAAGATGGCATCGGCGTAGCTGAGATCGGTGCCGAAGTAGAGTGGGAGACTGGCGAGGAAGCTCAGCGCGAACCACAGCATGGCGACGACGATAAATCCGTCCCGTATGCGCAGCCGCACCGAATGACGGATGGAGTAGCGCAGCATGAGGCCGCCGATTGGCAGCGCGGCGGCCAGGTGCCAGAGGAAAAGGGCGAGCAGTCCGTCGTCGTAGATCACCGATACGATGATCGGCGGCACGAGCATGACGCAGAACGAGAGTATCAGGACACCGAGTACCTGCACCACGACGAGCCGAAAGCCGGGCTGGCTGCGGGCTTCGGGATGGGCGCCGGGGAAGAGTCTTTCGTCGGAGGACATGTCTGCGGCCGCGAGACGATGGGGTTGCAGGAGAATTATTCGCCTGCACGGCCGCTTGGGCACCTAAAGAAGTCGTCAAATCCTGATGAAATCTTGATGCGCTGGCGGACCGCCGGCGGGTGCGGCACTATCGTTTCCTATCGTTACCGTGCCGTTGTGAACGGGTGTCGGAGACCCGGTCGATATGAGGCAGTACAGGCTCCCGGGCAGAGTGCTCACCCGAAGATCCGGCGCACACCTGGCGCAGGTGGCCGCGGAGATCGCTGGCCTCGTCGTGGCCGCGGTCTTCCTGGGCTATGTGATGCAGCGACTGCACCACGCCAACCTTTCCGTGCTGTTTCTCCTGGTCGTGCTGATCATCGCGACCCGCCACGGCCTGTGGCCCTCGGTGGTGACCAGCCTGCTCGGTTTTCTCGCCTTCAATTTCTTCTTCACCGTGCCGTACGGGACCTTCCGGGTCACGGAAGAAGGGGATATTGCGACGCTCGTGTTCTTTCTCGCCATCGCGATCCTCGGCGGGAATCTCGCCTCGAGGCTGCGAGCGGCACTCAGGCGCCGGGACCAGGCGCTGGAGCGGATCTCCAACCTGTACGACTTCTCCCACGGTATCGCGGGTGCCGCTTCGGCCCGGGCGATAATGCAGACCCTCGCCGACCATCTGGCCGCGACCCTCGATGCCGGCATTGCCGCTCTCGAGGTGCACCGCGAGACGGAGTCCTCGCTACTCGCGGCGAGCCGCTCGCCCCATGACGTGAACACCCGGACCCTTGACCGACTGCGGCTCCCGGGCGGTTGCCCGGCGGCCGAGGCCCGGGACGCCGGCTGGGTGCTGGTGCCTGCGAGCCTCGTGCAGGGGTCGCAGACGCAGCTTGCCATCGGCCGGACCGATCTGACGGGAGAGCAGCGGGAGCTCGTCGGGAATCTCTGCGGCCAGGCCGAGGTGGCCCTCGATCGGATCCGGCTCGCCGAGGATCTCGACTCCTCGCGCCGCGAGGCCGAACGGGCGCGGCTGCGCTCCGCGCTCCTGACCTCGGTCTCCCATGATCTGCGTACCCCGCTCGCCTCCATAGTTGGTGCCGCAAGCACGGTCCAGGAACTCGGCGATACGCTCGCGGCCTCGGACCGAGCCGACCTGCTGGAGACGGTCATGGGCGAGGCGCGACGGCTGAACGGCTACATCCAGAATCTGCTCGACATGACGCGGCTCGAGCATGGCGAGCTCCGCATAGAGCGTGACTGGGAAGAGCCCTCCGACCTCATCGGTGCCGCCGTCCGCCGCGCCACCGAGGTCTGGCCCGGCGTTCAGATAGAAACCCGCGTGGCGCCCGATCTCTCTCTGGTGCACGTGCACGGTGAGCTCTGCGTGCAGGCGTTGCACAACGTCATCGACAATGCGGCCCGCTACTCGCCGCCCGGAGCGCCGCTGCAGGTCGACTGCGCGAGAGAGGGCCGG
>CAZPOK010000280.1:0-4079 GCA_964587905.1 uncultured Rhodobacterales bacterium
GCGCGACGGCGACCGCTCGGCGGCCTATTTCTATGCCGCGAACCGGGGCAAGCGGTCCGTCGTGGCCGACTTCGGCAAGGCCGAAGACCTCGCCCTTGTTCGCAATCTCGCCGCGCAAGCCGATGTTCTGCTGGAGAATTTCAAGGTCGGCGGTCTTGCGCGGTTCGGGCTCGACTACCCTGCCCTCGCCGCGGCCAACCCCGGCCTCGTCTACTGTTCGATCACCGGCTTCGGCCAGGACGGCCCCTATGCCGACCGCGCCGGGTACGACTACCTGATCCAGGGCATGTCGGGCCTGATGTCGATCACCGGCGCCTCCGACGGCGAACCACAGCGCGTCGGCGTCGCCATCACCGATCTCGTCTCGGGTCTCTATTCGGTCATCGGCATTCTCGCCGCCCTGCGCGAGCGCGACCGGACGGGCCGCGGCCAGCAGCTCGACATCTCGCTTCTCGACAGCGCGACGGCGATCCTCGCCAATCAGGCGATGAACTACTTCGCGAGCGGCACAGCACCCGGCCGTCTCGGCAACATCCATCCAAACATCGTGCCCTACCAGGTCTTTCCGGTGGCCGACGGCGAGGTCATCATCGCCGCCGGCAACGACGCCCAGTATCGGCGATTGTGCGGTGTGCTCGGGTGTCCGGATCTTGCCGAAGCCCCCGAATACGCCACCAACGGCGACCGGGTGCGCCGGCGCGAGGCGCTGGTCCCCCTCCTCATCTCGGCGACGCGGGCATGGTCGCGCGACGATCTTCTGGCGGCGCTGGAAGCGGTGAAAGTGCCGGCCGGACCGATCAATTCGATCGCGCAAGTCATTGAGGATGAACAGATCAAGGCGCGCGGCATGCACATCCGGCCCGAGGGCGTGGATGGCCTGCGCTCGCCGTTCCGGTTCTCCGACAGCACGCTCGAGACCTCGCGTACGGCGCCAATGCCCGACCAGCACGGGCACGCGATCCGCGACAAGGGCTTCGGCTAGACCGGCCAGATCAGCGGGATCACGAGGCTCGCCGAGCAGGCCAGAAGCAGATTGAGCGGGATGCCGACCCTCAGGAAATCCGTGAACAGGTAGCCGCCCGGTCCGTAGACCAGCATGTTCGTCTGATACCCGATGGGCGTGGAAAAGGCCGAGGACGCCGCGAACATCACCGCCACGACGAGCGGCCGCGGATCGAGCCCGAGCGCGAGGCCAAGCTCGATCGCGATCGGCGTGAAGATGACGCCGACGGCGTTGTTCGACACGGTTTCCGTCAGCGCCGAGGCCAGCACGTAGACACAGAAGATGACCAGAACCGGCGGCAGGTTCAGGAGCAGCGGTTCGACCCAGCTCACCAGAAGCCGCGCCGCGCCGGACTGATCCAGCCCCGCGCCGACCACCAGCATCGAGAAGATCAGCGCCAGCAGCCGCCCGTCGACGAAGGAGAACGCCTCGTCGGAATCGATGCATCGGGTGACGAGGATCACCGCGACGGCGATCACCGCACAGACGAGGATCGGCGCGACACCGAACGCGGCCAGCAGGACGAGACCCGCGAGCGCCCCCACCGCGATGGGCGCGCGGCCACGGCGGTAGGCCTTGACCTGCGGCCGCGCGATATCGACGAGGTCCATGTCGGCGGCAAGCCGCTGGATGTCCTCCGGCGCGCCCTCGAGAAGCAGCGTGTCGCCCACCACGATCACCAGATCGTCGAGTTGCCGTCCGATGTTCTGGTTGCGCCGGTGAACCGCCAGCGGATAGACGCCGTAGCGCCGGCGCAGGCGCAGCGACCCCAGCGACCGCCCGATCATGCGGCACCCCGGCGTGATCAGCACCTCGACCGTCTCGGTCGCCACCGACGAGAGCTTGTCGACCATGCGGACGTCGCGCGATTGCTGGAGGCCGAGAAGCTCCTGCATCTCGCTGCGGAGCACCACGCGGTCCCCGGGCGCGAGCTCCACCGACGCAAGGTCACGCCGCAGCGAGGCGTCCCCGCGCAGCACGTCGATGAGCCGGACGCCGTCACGCTTGAAGAGTTCCACCTCGACCGCCCTCCGGCCGGCGAGGGAAGAGTCCTCGGGAACGGCGACTTCAGTGAAATACTTCAACCTTCGCCGGTCCGACAGCATCGCGCTCATCGACGGTCGCTCCGGCAGGATGCGCCGCGCCACGAAGGCGACATAGGCCAGACCGATGCAGACCTGCAACAGGCCCAGCGGCAGGATCTCGAAGATCCCGAAGGGCTCCATGCCCTTCGACCGCGCGACGCCGTCGACCAGCAGGTTCGTCGAGGTTCCGATCAGCGTCATCGTGCCGCCGAGGATCGCGGCGTAACTCAGCGGAATCAGGAGCTTCGACGGCGCGACGCCAAGCTTCCGCGCGACCTGGATGAAGACCGGAATCATCACCACCACAACGGGCGTGTTGTTCATGAAGGCCGACGCGATGGCGACGAAGACGAAGAGGATCGAGAGCGTGACGAGCGGCCGGTCGTCCACCTGCCGCTCGGCGTGCTTGGTCAGCCAGTCGAGCGCCCCGGTCCGCACGAGGCCGCCCATGATCAGGAACATCGCGAGGATTGTCCAGGGCGCCGGGTTCGACAGCGCCTCCCGCGCCGTGTCGTAGGGCACGAGGCCGAAGAGCAGCATCAGCGAGGCGCCGGTGACCGCCGTGACCTCGGTCGGCACGCGCTCCCGCACGAACATGACGAACATCGCCACCACCACGGCGAGCGCGAGAAGCGCGGAACCTGTCTCTCCGAGCGGAAGCGTCAGCATGGGGGCGGCGGGTCCTCGCGCAGGTCAGCCGGCATTGTTACCGCTGTGGACGGGCACGGCAATGGTCACCTTCGGGCGGGGCTGCACCAGGAACAGCCCGGTGAACATCATCCCCATCGCCGCCCAGACCCAGGGCGAGAACGTCTCTCCCAGAAGCGCCATCGCCCAGAGCACGCCGAAGGCCGTCACCAGATAGCTGACCTGCGCGGCGAAGACGGCCCCCGCCCGGCCCACCATCCAGACATAGCCCGTGTAGACGGCGGCATGGACCAGCGAAATGAGGACGATCGCCGCCTCCGGCGCGCCCCACGCGGTCCGGGGATCGATGAAATGCCCTGTCGTCAGGGCCAGCGGCAGCGCGAAGAGAAGCCCCACGGCCGAGGCGCCGAACAGCACCTGGATCGGGTCCAGACCGAGCGTGCCCCACTTGCCCACGATGTTGCCCTCGAGCGCATAGAAGAACGGCGCGATGAGCGCGATCGGGATGAAGGCCGCCATCGCCGGATCCGGCAGGCTCGTCTCTGGTCCGACGATCAGGAGGACACCGCCGAGCCCGCAGGCGAGCCCCAAAAGCCGCGCCGGGCCGAACCGGTCGATCCCGATCCCGAGCGCGATCGGAAAGGCGAACATCGGCACGAGCGACAGCAGGATCGAGATCACCCCGGCGGGCAGATGGACGGCTGCCTGGAACGACGCCGCGTTGGGCAGCACCGTTCCGACGAGCGCAATGACGGCGTAGAACCGAAGGTGCGGCGCGGTGAGCGGCAGCCCCCTGCCCCGCAAAGCCGTGATCGCCCCGAGGATCACCGTGGCGATCACCAGCTGCCAGAAGATGATGCCGAAATGCCGGTAGCCTTCGCTGACGGCGATCTTGGCGAGCGGCTGGGTGATCCCCCAACCCGCGCCCAGAAGCGCCAGAAGCGCGACGAGACCGGCCTGTTCCCTCACGGCGCAGCGGCCTCGAGGCGTCCGCCCTCGCGCACCATGGCGACGCGCCTGGCCGCGCCGGTCCTGTCGTCGGTCTCGACGAAAAGCCCCGACAGCGTGGCCTCGCCGCCCGCCGCCTGGAACCGGCCCTTGCCCATGCCGGTGATGAAGCGGCGCATCGGTTCGTCCTTTTCCATGCCGATCACCGAATCGTAGTCGCCGCACATGCCGGCGTCCGAGAGATAGCCGGTGCCGCCGCCGAGGATCATCGCATCGGCCGTGGGCACGTGGGTGTGCGTCCCGACCACCACGCTCGCCCGGCCGTCGCACCAGTGGCCCATCGCCATCTTCTCCGACGTCGCCTCGCAATGCATGTCGACGAGGCTCGCCTGCAC
>CAZPOK010000281.1:0-3996 GCA_964587905.1 uncultured Rhodobacterales bacterium
CCCATCTTCTTGGCAGCATCCGTGAACCCCCCCTGATCCACGACCGTTGCGAAGGCCTCCATCTCGGTCAAACGATCCATTATTCAGCCTTTGTTACCGACACCCTCCAGCGATCACCGTTATGATTTCGAAATCGGGCGACAATGCGGAACATGCCGGACAATGTTGCGGTGTTCTGAGGATCGTTTTTCGGTCAGAAACGGGCCTGTCCACAGCGCGACCACGGTCTCGTCACGACGGTTAACGCGGAGTGAACGCTTTATTCATTCAATTTCATATACTTGCGGAAATCCGGGCGCCCTGGTCGATCGCGCGTTTGGCGTCGAGTTCCGCCGCCACGTCCGCGCCACCGATCACGTGAACGCGCCTTCCCATCGCCTGCAACGCGTCGGCCAGCGACCGCTCCGACACCTGTCCGGCGCAGAGAACCACCGTATCGCACGGCAAGCATTCGGGGCGCTCCCGCGCTTCGCCGTGCGAGACGTGGAGACCGGTCGCGTCGATCCGCTCGTAGTTCACCCCGGCGATCATCCGAACCTGTTTCATCTGGAGGCTTGCCCGATGGATCCATCCGGTCGTCTTGCCAAGCCGCCTGCCGGGCTTCTCCGCCTTCCGCTGAAGCAGCGTCACGTCCCGCGCGGGCGGCGCCGGCTGCGGACCCTCGGGCGCGAGACCGCTCCTGAAGCGCGCCGGATCCGCCACGCCCCATTCCTCCCGCCACAGCTCCGGAACGAGCGTGGGACTTTCCCCCTCGTGAACGAGGAACTCGGCCACGTCGAACCCGATCCCTCCCGCGCCGACGATGACGACGCGTGGCCCCACGAGCGCGCGACCGCGCAGGACATCGACGTAGCTCAGGACGTTCGGGCCGTCCTGGCCTTCGATCGCGGGATCGCGGGGCAGGACGCCGGTGGCCACAATCACCTCGTCGTACTCCGAGAGCATCTGGGCCGTCGCGGCGATGCCAAGCTTCACGTCGACGCCTGTCGCCGAGAGCTCCGCCGCGAACCAGTCCACGAGGCCGTCGAACTCTTCCTTCCCGGGAATGACACGCGCCATGTTCAGCTGACCGCCGATGACCTCGTCCTCCTCGAAAAGAGTGACCTTGTGCCCCCGCAAGGCCGCCACGACCGCCGCCGTCATGCCGGCGGGGCCTGAACCCACGACCGCGATCCGCTTCGGCTCCGCCGTCGGCGCATAGACCAGTTCCGTCTCATGCCCGGCACGCGGATTGACGAGGCAGGTCGACACCTTCCCCTGGAACGTGTGGTCGAGACAGGCCTGGTTGCAGGCGATGCAGGGCGCGATACGCCGCGCCGCGCCTCGCGCGGCCTTCGCCACGAAGTGCGGATCGGCGAGGAACGGGCGCGCCATCGACACCATGTCGGCGCAGCCCTCGGCCAGCACCGCCTCGGCCACCTCCGGTGTGTTGATCCGGTTCGAGGTGATGACGGGCACGCCCACCTCGCCCATCAGCTTCTTCGTCACCCAAGCGAAGGCCCGGCGCGGCACACTCGTCGCGATCGTCGGGATGCGTGCCTCGTGCCAGCCGATGCCGGTGTTGATGATCGTGGCGCCGGCCGCCTCGACGGCCTTGGCCAGCGTAACGACCTCCTCCCAGGTCGACCCATCAGGCACGAGGTCGATCATCGACAGCCGGTAGATCACGATGAAATCATCGCCCACCGCCGCGCGCACCCGGCGCACGACCTCGACCGGCAGCCGCATGCGGTTCTCGTAGGTCCCGCCCCAGCGGTCGGTCCGCTTGTTCGTGTGCGTCGCGAGAAACTGGTTGAGGAAATAACCCTCCGACCCCATCACCTCGACGCCGTCGTATCCCGCCTCGCGCGCCCGGGCGGCGGAGGTGGCGATGTCGGCGATCTGCTTCTCGATCCCGGCCTCGTCGAGCTCTTTCGGCGGGAACGGCGAGATCGGCGACTTGATAGGCGAGGGCGCTACGCAGTCCGGGCCGTAGGCGTAGCGCCCGGCATGGAGAATCTGCATCGCGATCTTCCCGCCGGCCTCGTGAACGCGATCCGTCACGATCCGGTGGTTCGCGATGTCCTCGGGCGAGTACAGTCCCGCCGCCCCAGGGAACACCCCGCCCTCCGCGTTGGGCGCCATCCCGCCCGTCACCATAAGCGCAACCTCGCCCCGGGCGCGTTCGGCATAGAACTCGGCGACGCGGTTCCAATCTCCACGCTCTTCGAGGTTCGTGTGCATCGACCCCATCAGGACGCGGTTCCTGAGTGTCGTGAAGCCGAGGTCCAGCGGCGCGAGAAGATGCGGATAATCGGTCATGAGGCGGTCCCCCTTGGGCGGGAAACCTGCCGCCGGGTCAGGCCATTGTCACGCGGAACGCGGCGTCAGGACGGCAGCTTGCCCGTCAGCACATAACGCAGCACCTCGACCACCTGTCGGGGCTCTTCCGCCACCGCCAGCGCGGCGGCATGGACCTCTTTCAACGCGTGCTGATGTTCGGGTGGATTGAGCACGATGACCGACTTGCCGAGCGCGGCGGCATAGCCCGCGTCGAAGGCCGCGTTCCACTGCTTGTACTGCGTCCCGAAGCGCACGACGACCACGTCGGCATCCTCGATGCCCTTCCGGGTCCGGATCGCGTTGACCATCGCGCCCTTGTGGTCGTGCCAGAACTTCTTCTCTTCCGCCCCCAGGATCGCCACACCGCAATCGTCCGATGCGGCGTGATCCGTCACCGGGCTCGCAAACTCGACGTCGAGATCCTTCGACCCGTCGACGATCTGCTCCCGCCAATCGGTGTGGATCTCTCCTGAAAGATAGACCTTCAGGGCCATGTCCGTCTCCTTCCGTCACTTTCGGATCGGCAACCTAGACCGGGGATGTCGGAAGGGAAAGCGATCAGCTCCGCACCAGCGTCTCGTATCCCTCCGCGATGTCGCGCGTCATCGCGCCGACCTCGAAGCTGTAGTCACCGATCTGCCCCACCGGCGTCACCTCGGCCGCGGTCCCCGTCAGCCAGCACTGCTGGAAGCCCTCGAGTTCCTCCGGCATGATGTGCCGCTCGTGCACCTTGATCTGGCGGTCCTTCAGCATGCCCAGAACGGTCTGGCGCGTAAGCCCGTTCAGGAAGCAGTCCGGCAGCGGCGTGTGCACCTCACCGTCCTTGACGAAAAAGATGTTGGCGCCCGTCGCCTCGGCCACGTAGCCGCGATAGTCGAACATCATCGCGTCCGAACAGCCCTTCGCCTCGGCGGCATGCTTGGACATCGTGCAGATCATGTAGAGGCCCGCCGCCTTCGCCTGGGAGGGCGCCGTCGCGGGATCGGGCCGGCGCCACTTCGCGATGTCGAGCTTGGCGCCCTTCATCTTGGCGTCGCCGTAATAGTTGCCCCACTCCCACGCCGCCACCGCCACACGAACGGGATTGCGCCGGGCCGCGACGCCCATGTCCTCGCCCGCGCCGCGCCACGCGACCGCGCGGACATAGGCGTCCGTGAAGCCGTTGGCTTTCAGAACCTCGGACTTGGCCGCCTCGATCTCGTCGACCGAATACGGGATCTCGAAGTCGATCATCTCGGCCGACTGTCTGAGCCGCTCGGAATGCGCGCGCGACAGGAAGATCTTGCCGCCATAGGCGCGCTCGCCCTCGAAGACCGACGAGGCGTAGTGCATCGCGTGGGTCAGGACATGCACGTTCGCCTCGCGCCACGGCACCAGCTTGCCGTCCATCCAGATCGTGCCGTCGCGGTCATCGTATGCGCCTGCCATCGCTGATCCTCTTTTTGATGGTCCCCGCCGGGAAAGACTTTTCATTTATTGCGCAGGTTAAGTCCGCATCGGACATGATGTTGCGCAAAATTCTCAGTTCGCTAGCAATTGATTCTTGGAATGTCAACAAGACTGACATAAAGTCGCGCAAGAATTGAGCGGTGAGGGAACAATGGCCGAAGGCGGCGGCGCGGGAACCGGGGGCGAGAGCCTCCTCTTTCTGACCGACGAACAGTTGCGCAAGGG
>CAZPOK010000282.1:0-3950 GCA_964587905.1 uncultured Rhodobacterales bacterium
TCCTGCGTGCCGCCGATGCCGGTGGTCTGCATCCCCATCGAGGCGGCGAAATCGGCGGCGCCGAGGCTCATTGCCTGAAGCCGGGGCGAGGCTGCCGCGATGTCCTCGACATGGGAAATTCCCGCCGCGGTCTCGATGATGACCTCGAAGGCGAGCTTCTTCGTCCGCCCCTTCGCCGCCTCGACGGCGGAGACCAGCGCGTCGACGGCGTAGATGTCCGACGCGTTGCCGACCTTGGGGATCATGATCTGGTCGAGCCGGTCGGAGGCGTTTTCGAGAAGGTCCACCACGTCGCGGTACCAGAACGGAGTGTCGAGCCCGTTGATCCGCACCGAGAGCGTCTTCCTGCCCCAGTCGATATCGCCGATAGCGCCGATGATGTTCGTCCGCGCCTCGGCCTTATCGTCCGGTGCGACCGAGTCCTCGAGATCGAGGTTGATGACGTCCGCCGCGCTTGCCGCCATCTTTTCGAAGATGCCGGGTCGGGAACCAGGGCCGAATAGCTGGCAGCGGTTCGGGCGGGCGGGGGCGGCGGGCTGAACGCGGAACGACATAGGGATCTCCGGCAATGATGTGTCGTGATGGGCTGTCCATCGGGTAGATTATTGCTCGAAATGCTGCAAGTGCGAGATCCGGCAGCCGCGAAGCCCGGTACATCCTGCGCCATGCAACGCGACTGGCGGGAGTATCGTGCGCAGGACGCGAGTTAAGGCGCAAAATCTTCATCGGATCGCAGGTTTGACGCCATGCATTCGAGAGAACATTGAGCTTGGCCGGTGGCATCTCCATTCTGACCGGACGGAGGCTGACATGATCCAGACGCCATACCTTCTCTTCCTCGGCGACGCGCCGGACCAGCTTGCGGCCAAGGTCGCTCAGGGCGTTCGGGACTGGCGGCCGGACTTCGCGCTGGGCCAGTTGCGCATGCCGGGCTGCAAGGCGGACCTCGGTCTGCCCGACATGGGCCTGTCAGAGGCGCGCGAGGCTGGTGCGAGAACACTCGTGATCGGCGTCGCCAACCGCGGCGGGGTGGTTCCGGACACGTGGAAGGCCGAGTTGCACACGGCGCTAGAACAGGGCTTCGATCTTGCGAGCGGGCTGCACGAGCTTCTCACCGACGAGGCGGACCTTGTGGTGACGGCAAGAGCGCATGGCCGGGCGCTGCATGACGTGCGGGTGCCCGAGGTGAAATATCCCATCGCGAACGGGATCAGGCGCACCGGCAAGCGCTGCCTTGCGGTGGGCACCGACTGCTCGGTCGGCAAGATGTACACCGCGCTCGCCATGGAGCGGGAGATGACAGGGCGGGGCATGAAGGCCACCTTCCGTGCGACCGGGCAGACCGGCATCCTCATCACCGGGGACGGCGTGCCGCTGGATGCCGTGGTCGCCGACTTCATGGCGGGATCGATCGAATGGCTGACCCCGGACAACGACCCCGACCACTGGGACCTGATCGAGGGGCAGGGGAGCCTGTTCCACGCCTCCTTCTCGGGCGTGACGCTTGCGCTGATCCACGGGGGCCAGCCAGACGCGTTGATCCTCTGCCACGAGCCGACCCGCGCCCATATGCGCGGCCTGCCGGATTACGCGCTCCCCTCTCTGGAGCAGCTCCGCGACACGGCGCTCCCGCTGGCGCGGATCGTCAACCCGGCCTGCGAGGTCGTGGGGATCTCGGTCAACACGAAGGCACTGGGCGAGGACGAAGCGCGGGCGTATCTCGAAGAGACCGAAAAGCGGATGGGCCTGCCGACCGTCGATCCTTACCGCTATGGGGCCGGGCGGCTCGTCGATGCGCTGGACGGCACCTGATGGGGATCGTCGCGACGCCGGAGAGCTTCCGATTGCGCGAGGCCTTCACGATCTCGCGCGGATCGCGGACCGAGGCGAAGGTGCTGACGGTTGAGGTGGAGCGCGACGGCGCCTCGGGGCGGGGCGAATGCGTGCCATATGCACGGTATGGCGAAAGCCTTGGGAGCGTCGCGGCGCAGATCGCGGCATTGCCCGAAGGCATCACCCGCGCGGCGTTGCAGGAGGCGCTTCCGCCCGGCGCCGCGCGGAACGCGGTCGATTGTGCGCTCTGGGACCGGGAGGCCAAGACGGCGGGCCGGCGGGTCTGGGAGCTTGCGGGCCTCGCGGAACCCGGGCCGGTCGTGACGGCCTTCACCCTTTCGCTCGACACGCCCGCGCGGATGCGCGCGGCGGCGGCGCGGAACGCGCACCGGCCGCTCCTGAAGATCAAGCTCGGTACGCCGGAAGACATGCCCCGGGTCGAGGCGGTGCGGACGGGAGCGCCCGAGACCGCGATCATCGTCGATGCCAACGAGGGCTGGACCGCCGAAGTCTACGCCGACCTCGCGCCGCATCTCGTGCGGCTCGGCGTCGCGATGGTCGAGCAGCCGCTGCCGGCCGGAGAGGACGAGGCGCTCGCCAGGATGGCGCGTCCGTTGCCCGTCTGCGCCGACGAAAGCTGCCATGACCGGGCCTCGCTTCCAGGACTTCGAGGGAAGTACGACATGGTCAACATCAAGCTCGACAAGACCGGCGGGCTGACCGAGGCGCTGGCGCTCCGCGACGCGGCTCGGGCGGACGGCTTCCAGGTGATGGTGGGCTGCATGGTCGGCACCTCGCTCGCCATGGCCCCGGCGGTCCTCGTGGCGCAGGGCGCCGAAGTGGCCGATCTCGACGGGCCGCTGCTTCTGGCGGAGGACCGGGAGGTGCCGCTGGATTATGACGCCGCAGGAGTGCATCCGCCCGCGCCCGGCCTCTGGGGGTAGCGGTCGAGTTCGAGCGCCGCAAGAACGCCCCGAGCCTTCCGGTGCGTGCCGGATGCGATGGCATGGACTTGACCCCGCGTCCGCTTCGTCCGATGACGCGGGCGAACCAACAAGGAGCATGTCCCATGTCCCGCACCGTCTACGTGAACGGAGACTATCTGCCCGAGGAAGAGGCGACCGTCAGCGTCTTCGACCGCGGGTTCCTCTTCGCAGACGGGGTCTATGAGGTGACCAGCGTGCTGGGCGCCAAGCTTATCGATTTCGCGGGACACGCGCGGCGGCTCTGGCGGTCGCTGGGCGAACTGGGGCTGACGAGCCCGGTGACCGAGGAGGAGTTGCTGGAGATCCACCGGGAACTGGTGCGTCGCAACGGGATCGACGAGGGCCTCGTCTACCTCCAGGTGACGCGCGGCGCGGCGGACCGGGACTTCGCCTTTCCGACGGATGCGGCGCCCACGCTCGTGCTCTTCACCCAGTCGAAGCCGGGGCTGGCCGACAGCCCGGCGGCGCATGCCGGCATCCGGGTGATTTCGATCCCCGATCTTCGCTGGGGACGGCGCGACATCAAGACGGTGCAGCTTCTCTACCCGTCGATGGGCAAGATGATGGCGAAGCAGGCGGGCGCGGACGACGCCTGGATGGTCGAGCACGGCCACGTGACCGAAGGCACGTCGAACAACGCCTACATCGTCCAGGGCGACACGATCGTGACGCGCCACCTAGGCAACGAGATCCTGCACGGCATCACCCGCGCCGCCGTGCTGCGCTTCGCCCGCGAGGCGCAGATGACCGTCGAGGAAAGGTCCTTCACCATCGACGAGGCGAAGGAGGCCGACGAGGCCTTCATCACCTCTGCCTCCGCCTTCGTGATGCCGGTCGTGTCCATCGACGGCGCGATGATCGGGAACGGCGCTCCGGGACCGGTGGCGAAACGGCTGCGCGAGATCTACCTCGACGAAAGCCGGAAGGCGGCGATCTAGAGGCGCGGCACGGTCGCGGCCTGCAAGCCTTCGCGCAGATCCGTCGCGCCGCAGAGTCCGCCGCGCTCGCGCGCTTGAATTCGTCCACCGTCGACGGGAGCGACGACCGGCCGCCGCGCAGCGGCGGGGCAGAGCCCTCATCACCGGTCTCAGCCCTTGCCGGCGTTTTCGGCGAAGGCCTTGTCGAAGGCGG
>CAZPOK010000283.1:0-3947 GCA_964587905.1 uncultured Rhodobacterales bacterium
CGCACGCCCTCGGGCAGCGCCGGCGAGAGGGTGTAAACCGCATCTCCGAGCCAAAGGCCACCCTCTTCCGACACCTTTGTGCGTACATGTCGCGCAAAAGCGAAGCCCTGTCTGAGCGCGTATCCCGCCGCCACGCAGGCGGTGTAGTTGCGCGCCACGATCTCTCCCGTCCCGTCCGCCGCGTCCGCGACGCCGACGCGCACGTTCACAAGCTCTTCCGACATCCTCAGCGTCTCCGCCCAACGGTACTGCGGACCCGCGACGGCCCCATAGTCGCCCGCGCCACAGGCCGCGAGCGCCAGTCCCGACAGTGCCATCCCGAAGCGCCCCCCTCGCATCCCTACTCGGCCGCGAGCTTCGCGCCGCGCCGCGCGGCCGCCGACGCCGAAAGCTCCGCCATGATCTCCGAGGCCCGGGTGATCGGGTTCACGAGATAATGGTCGGCGACCGCCTGCCCGAACGGCCCGGATGCAAGCTTGCCCGCCTCGACCGGCTGCCATTCGTTCTCGGGCACCATGTCGATGAGTTCCAGATGCGGCACCGAGGCGACGACCGCCTTGCGGAGCTGGATCAGCGAATTCCACGGCTGCACCCCGCCGAGCTCCGCCGACAGCGCCCGAAGGATCGCCCAGTTCTCCTTCGCCTCGCCCGGCGGGAAGCCCGCGCGCAATGCAAGCTGAGGACGCCCTTCGGTATTGACGAAGAGCCCCTGTTCTTCCGTGTAGGCCGCGCCCGGCAGGATCACGTCGGCGCGGTGCGCACCCCGGTCGCCGTGGCTGCCCTGGTAGATCACGAACGCGCCAGCGGGCACGTCGACCTCGTCGGCGCCGAGGTTGTAGACCACGTCGGCCCCGTCGAGCGCCGCGCCGATCCCGCCCTCGGTCACAGCGCCCACGTCCATCGCCCCCACGCGGCTTGCCGCCGTGTGGAGGACGAGGAGACCGGAGTTCAAGGTTTCGGCCAGCTTCATCGCGTGGCCCAGCACCGCTTCGCCGTCTTCCCCCGTGAGAGCGCCCTGCCCGACGACGACCAGCGTCGGTTTCGCCTTCGTCTCGTCCGACACCGATTTCTTCGCCAGATTCTCGAGCGCGGCCCTGTCGGTGCCCGCGTGAACGTAATCGTAGGTCAGGTCCACCGCCTCGCCGACGAGCCCCACCGTCGTGCCCCGAAGCCATGCCTGCCGGATGCGGGAATTCAGCACCGGCGCCTCGACGCGCGGGTTCGTCCCGACCAGCTGGATCATCTCGGCATCGCCGATGTCTTCGATCGCAGCCGTCCCGACGTAGGCGGACCGGTTCCCGGCGGGCAGCTTCGCCCCGTCCGTCCGGCATTCGACCGCGCCGCCCAGGCCCTCGACGAGATGCTTCAGCGAATAGGCGGCTTCGACCGGAGCCAGGTCGCCCACGAGGCCCGCGATCTTCCGCGCCCCCTTCAGCGCCACGGCCGTCGCGGTCAGCGCCTCGCCCCACGAGGCCGGGCGCAGCTTGCCGTTCTCGCGGATGTAGGGCCGGTCGAGCCGCTGCCGCCTCAGCCCGTCCCAGACGTAGCGCGACCGGTCGGACAGCCATTCCTCGTTCACGCCGTCATGGTTGCGCGGCAGGATGCGCATGACCTCGCGTCCCTTGGTGTCCACCCGGATGTTCGACCCCAGCGCGTCCATCACGTCGATCGTCTCGGTCTTCGTCAACTCCCACGGCCGCGCCGTGAAGGCGTAGGGCTTGTTCGTCAGCGCGCCCACCGGGCAGAGGTCCACAATGTTGCCCTGCATCTCGGAATCGAGCGTCTGGCCCAGATACGACGTGATCTCGGCATCCTCGCCCCGGCCGGTCTGGCCAAGCTCCGGCATCCCCGCGACCTCGGTGATGAAGCGGACGCAGCGCGTGCACGAGATGCAGCGCGTCATGTGCGTCTCCACGAGCGGCCCTAGGTTCAGGTCGTCCACCGCGCGCTTCGGCTCGCGGTACCGCGAGAAGTCCACGCCATACGCCATCGCCTGGTCCTGGAGATCGCATTCGCCGCCCTGATCGCAGATCGGGCAGTCGAGCGGGTGGTTGATGAGGAGGAACTCCATCACCCCTTCACGCGCCTTCTTGACCATCGGCGACGTCGTCTTGACCACGGGCGGCGCGCCGTCCGGCCCGGGCCGCAGGTCACGCACCTGCATCGCGCAGGAGGCCGCCGGCTTTGGCGGCCCGCCCACCACCTCGACGAGGCACATCCGGCAGTTGCCGGCGATCGACAGCCGCTCGTGATAGCAGAAGCGCGGGATCTCGATCCCAGCCTGCTCGCAGGCCTGGATCAGCGTCATGGCGGGGTCGACCTCGACCTCCATGTCGTCGATGATGATCTTTCTCAGTTCAGTCATCTCTCAGTCCCTTCCGGGCGCCGTGGCCCGCGTGTCGTCCGCGAGGCCCTCGCCCCGCATTCAATCCCTGCCGCTGCGGCACTCAGCCGCCGCGGTTCACGATCTCTTCGGGATCAGGCCCCGGCGCATCCCGCGCCTGATCCACCTTCAGTTCCGCGGCCGTCTCGCCGCGCGACGCCGCCACGATCCGCTCCACCCGCGGCGCCGCCAGAAGGCTGATGAGCGGCACGGTCAGCGCGGTGGAGATCCCCAGCTCGATCCAGAGCGCGACCTCGATCCCGAGCCAGCGGAAGACGTAGCTCATCAGAAGCACGCCCGGGTAGACGAAAGCCCAGATCAGGAGCGCCAGAAGTGCCTTGTCGCGCCATCTCATCCAACCGCCTGCTCCTATCGCCCCGTGCAGCGTGCCTGAAGCAGCGCCGCGTTCTCCGTCCGCGTGACCGCCCAGTCGCCGGTGGCGGAATCCGTCGCCCAGTCCGCCTCCGACATGCCGAAGGCGCCGAGGCAGTAGCGCGTCACCGCGTAGCGCGCGCTTTCTCGGAACTCCTCGAGCGGCACCTGCGGCCCCGCCGAGACGGTCACCGCAAGGTCCCTGTTGTCCTCGCCCGCCCTGGCCGTCGCGCGATAGGGCGTCTCGGCCGCCGCGCCGATGCCCCCGCCGAACGAGAACGTGTCTCTGAGCCACCCGCAGCCAGAGAGCGACAGGACGAGCACAAGACAGACAGCCCCGCGCATCAGCCCAGCCTTCCTTTCGATCCGGTCAACACCGCAGACACTCTCCCGCCGTTTCAGTTGCCTGGCCGGGTTTCCGAGGTCGGACATCCGCCCTACTCCGCCGCCACCGCGCTCACGCGGCCCGTCCGCTTCGCCTTGATCCGGTCCTCGATCTCGTCCCGAAAATGCCGGATCAGACCCTGGATCGGCCAGGCCGCGGCATCTCCCAGGGCGCAGATCGTGTGCCCCTCCACCTGCTTGGTGACGTCGAGCAGCATGTCGATCTCCTCGACCTCCGCCTCGCCGCGCACCAGCCGGTCCATGACCCGCATCATCCAACCCGTTCCCTCGCGGCACGGGGTGCACTGGCCGCAGCTTTCGTGCTTGTAGAACTTCGACAGCCGCCAGATCGCCTTGATGATGTCGGTCGACTGGTCCATCACGATCACCGCTGCCGTGCCGAGGCCGGACCGCTGCTCTCTCAGCCAGTCGAAATCCATGATCCCCTCGCGGATCGTCTCCGCCGGGAGGCAGGGCACCGACGACCCGCCGGGGATCACCGCCTTGAGGTTCGACCAGCCGCCGCGAATACCGCCGCAATGCCGGTCGATCAGTTCCTCGAAGGAGATCGACATCGCCTCCTCGACCACGCAGGGGGTGTTGACGTGCCCCGAGATCGCAAAGACCTTGGTGCCGGTGTTGTTCTGCCGCCCGAAGGACGCAAACCACGCCGCCCCGCGCCGCAGGATCGTCGGCACGACCGCGATGCTCTCCACGTTGTTGACCGTGGTGGGACAGCCGTAGAGGCCGGCCCCGGCCGGGAACGGCGGCTTCATGCGCGGCATCCCCTTCTTGCCTTCGAGGCTTT
>CAZPOK010000284.1:0-3918 GCA_964587905.1 uncultured Rhodobacterales bacterium
GAGAACCACGACGATCACGCCGATGAGCCAGAAGATGCTGTACATCGATCCTCCTTACCGGCGTCGGTCGCGCCGCTTCGAGCCTTGCTGTCATGCGGGAGAACGGCGGGACAGGGCTGCCGGTTCCCCGGCTGTCTCGCGGGAACATCCCCGCGGCACGCGTGTTCGCGCGGGACCCCGGCGAGAAGGAGATCTGCATGACGTCGAAATCGCGAGACGAAATCTGGGAGGAGTGGACCGACCTCGTGAACATGGGGCCGAAGGAGCTTCAGGACTGGCTGGAAACCGAGGAGTCCCGCTCGGTCGGGGATACCGAAGACGGGGAATCGACCGGTCACAAGTCCGGCCGGAGGATCGTCGGAATCCTGCGCACCAAGAAGGCGGACCTGAGCGAGGACCAGTGGGAGCACATGGCGAAGGTCGTGGGCTACAACAAGCGGCATCTCGCACAAGGCGGGCCGTCTGAAAACGTGGAGGGGAGCCGCTGGCGCTATTCGCTCATGAACTGGGGGCACGATCCCTGCAAATGAGCGCCGGTTCAGGGCCTGTGACGATTGATCGTTGAGCCTGTCTTTGGCATCATCAAATCAGGGTGGAGCAACAAGGTATTGAGGGTCGTCGATGCGGGCATTTCTTCTGGCCACCGCCATGATTTCCTTTCCAGCGATCGCCTCCGCCGGGGTGATCGAGCGCGCCTGTCTCACGTCCGACCGCTCGGTCGCCGACCGGGCGCTGTGCACCTGCATTCAGCAGGCGGCCGACCGGACGCTGTCTGCGCGCGACCAGCGGCTCGCGGCGCGGTTCTTTCGCGATCCGGACCGGGCGCAGCGGGTGCGGATGTCGAACAGGCGGTCGGATGAGGCGTTCTGGGAGCGTTACGAATCCTTTGGCGCCTTCGCCCAGGTCGTCTGCGCGCGGAGCTGATCGAGAAGACGTCCGGCGCCGGTCTCGATCAGGTCGAGCGCCCCCTCGAAATCGCCCGTGAGATACGGGTCGGGTACATCGGCCGTGCCGCGAGGGTCGAACGGGCAGAGGAACCCTGCGACGGAGGTTTCGCTGCCGGCCGGCCGGAGCCGTTCGATCCCGTCGAGATTTGCACGATCCATGCCGAGGATCAGGTCGAAGGCGGCGAAATCCCCGGGTGCGATCTGCCGCGCGCGCAGCGGCCGGAGGTCGTAGCCCCGGCGGCCCGCCGCGGCGATCATCGGCGGATGCGGCGGGTGGCCCAGATGCCAATCGCCCGTGCCGGCGCTGTCGAGAACGAGGTCGAGACCGCGCTCGGCGGCCATTGCGCGGGTCACCGCCTCGGCCGTGGGCGACCGGCAGATGTTGCCGAGGCAGACGAATAGGATGCGCCTCATCGGCGGCCTCCGCGCCGCGGCATGTTCATGTAGACATCGCCACGTCGGAGCTCCTCGAGCATCTGCGCGAGACGCTTGTGCCGCGTCGCGGGACGCGCCGCGCCCGTGATCCAGCCGATGTAGTCGTTCCGCTGATAGGGCGGGCGCTCGTCGTACGCCGCGCGCAGGTCTGCCGCATCGAGCGCCGCTGCGATCGCGTCCGGCATCGTATCAAGGTCGCGTTTGAGGGTCATGCCCGATGCGACCACGGCGGCGACCTCTCCGTCAAGCACGGGCGCGGTGGCCGGCGGTGGAAGGGATTTCGAAATCCCTTCCCTCGCGCCTTTCCCTCCGCTGCGCCCGGCGGTAGCGTCGCGGCATGAAGATCGTCATCCTCACCGGCTCGGGCATCTCGGCCGAAAGCGGTCTCGGCACCTTCCGCGACGAGGGCGGGCTCTGGTCGGAATACGACCTGGAGGAGGTCGCGACCCCCGAGGGCTTCGCGCGCGACCCCGCGCTCGTCCATCGCTTCTACAACGCCCGGCGGGCCAACTGCCTCGGGGCGGCGCCGAACGCGGCGCATGCCGCACTCGCGCGGCTTCAGGATTTCACCAAGGGCGACACGGTCATCGTCACCCAGAACATCGACGACCTTCACGAGCGCGGCGGGGCGCAGGGCGTCATCCACATGCACGGAGAGCTTCTGCGCGCGCTCTGCGCCACCTGCGGCCATCGCTGGGACGCGCCGAGCGATATGGCGCCGGAGGATCCCTGCCCCGCCTGCGGCGCACCCGCCACACGGCCCGACGTCGTCTGGTTCGGCGAGATGCCCTACCACATGGAGGAGATCGACCGGCACCTTTCGACCTGCGATCTCTTCGTCGCGATCGGCACGTCGGGGGCGGTCTACCCGGCCGCCGGCTTCGTCATGGAAGCGCGGCGGGCCGGGGCGCGAACGCTCGAACTGAATCTCGAGCCGTCCGACGTGGCGGGCCTCTTTCACGAGACCCGCCAGGGACCGGCAGGCGTCCTCGTCCCCCGATGGGTGGACGAGGTGCTCGGTCAGCCGCCCATGCCGTGACCCGTCGCCGGGCGCGAGGTGTCGACCGGCACGTCGAGGGTCATCTCGCCCGCCTTCTCGAATGTCAGCGTGACCTGGATCGTCTCGCCGGGGACGAAGGGTTCCTTCAGCCCCATGAACATGACGTGGTCGCCGCCGCGCTCCAGCGCATGGGAACCGCCCGCCGGAATGGCGAAGCCGTCCTCCACCTCGACCATGCGGGCGACGCCGTTCTGGTCGATGAGATGCGTGTGAAGCTCCACGCGTTCGGAGACATCGGACGAGGCGGCGATCAGCCGGTCGTACTCGTCGCCGGTGTTGACGATCGTCATGAAGGCGGCGCCGGCGATGGCGCCCATGCCCGAGGCCCGGGCGTAGGGGCTTTCGATGGCGATGTCGGCGGCGGCGGCCGAGCCGAGGGTGAACGCCGCTGCTGCGGCGAGAGCGAAAGTGCGGATCATGTTGATCTCCGTTCGTTGGTGTGTCGGATTGCAGGTCTCACGCGGGGAACGGAGGACCGCGCGCCTGAGGCACCGGGGCCGGGGCCGGAATGTGACGGGACGCGCTCACCGGGTGGGCTGCGCCGAGGCAGGTATCGGAGGGAGCCGGCAAGAGCGCCGTCGACGCAACGGCCGCGAAGAGCGACAGGACGCAGTCCGGGCACCAGTGCGGCGGGCCCGTCGGGTTGCCGTCGGCGTCGAGGTAGACCGTCGCGGCCCCCTGCCCGGCGCATATGACGATCTCTCCCGCGACGGCGGCCTGACCGCGCGCGGCGCCGGCCACTCCCGCGGTGAGCGCGATGGCCAGAACGGCGAGCGAAGCCGCGATATTGCGCAGGACGAATGTCATCGAGGGCGAGATATGCCTGCGCAGCGCGACATCCAAGTTGACAAAACGCAGCGGCCCCGCCGGGTGGGCGGGGCCGCTCGAACATTCGGCGAAGGGGGGATCAGGCCGCGGCCTGCGCCTTCGCGATCTCTTTCTTCACCTTGAGCGCGCCAGGGGAGAGGTCGTTGTCCTTCGCCTTGGCGAGGAACGTGTCGAGCCCGCCCCGGGCATCGACCGTGCGCAGCGCCGCCGCGGAGACGCGGAATTTGAAGGTGCGGCCCAGCGTCTCGGACATGAGCGACACATCGTTCAGATTCGGGAGAAACCGGCGTCTGGTCTTGTTGTTGGCGTGGCTGACATTGTTGCCAACCATCGGACCCTTTCCGGTCAGTTCGCAGCGGCGCGACATGGCTTCATCCTCGTTTCGTCTCTGGGGACGGGCGCGGCACGCCCTGTCTCGACACGGGCGGGCACGGGCGTTCGCCGCATGCCCCGGAATTCGTCCGCGGGGTTTAGGAGGAGAGTCGGGCCTCGTCAAGCGCCTAATGAGCGCCGGGCGTCTCACACACACGAGACGCCCGGGCTCAGGTGGGCCGGAGGTTGGGGGGCGACCGGCCCGGAGGGAACCTATGCCGTGCCGTAGGCTTCGGCGATGGCGATCTGCATGGCGTCCTTGGGCGCGCGATTGCC
>CAZPOK010000285.1:0-3900 GCA_964587905.1 uncultured Rhodobacterales bacterium
GAGCGGCGCAGATGCTGCCAGTTGAGGCGCATCGTGTCGACGACGATGTCGTTGCCGCTGAGGGCGTAGATATGTCCGTGGAAATCGATGTCGGCCTGCAGAACGCCCGCTTCGTCCCCCGATCGGACCTTTGTCTTGCCGAACTCGACGATGCGCCGCCCCTCGGATATTGCCGGCCCGTCGAGGTTGGCCGTTGCCAGAGTGACGGCCAGAGGCTCGATGGCGGACCGGAACTCGTAGATCGACCTGAAGAGCGTCTCGTCCACGGGCGCCACGACGACGCCTCGCCGGCCCGTCTCCATGACGAAGCGCTGCGCCTTCAGCATCGCTATCGCACTGTTCACGGGCTGCCGCGAGACCTGCAAACGGTCGGCAAGCTCGTCCTGATTGAGACGATCGCCCGGCGGCAACTGCCCGGTGCAGATGGCTTCGAGAATCGCCTCGTAGGTCTGATCGACAAGAGACTTCGAAGGGGCGAGTGCTTCCATTGGGTCCGGTCCGCCTTCTGCCGTGAAGATTTCTGCTAGACTGCATACCGCATTTCGTATACGAATTGAACCCGCTTTGGGAGGAACGACACATGCAAGACAACTTGCCCATCCGGGTGCTCCTGGCGAAGGTGGGGCTCGACGGCCACGATCGCGGCGTCAAGGTCGTCGCGCGCACCCTGCGCGATGCCGGGATGGACGTGATCTACACCGGCCTGCACCGCACGCCCGACGAGGTCGTCACGGCGGCGGTGCAGGAGGACGTGGACGTGCTTGGTGTGAGCCTTCTGTCGGGCGTGCAGATGACCGTCTTCCCGAAGATCTTCCGCCTTCTGGAGGAAAAGGGGGCGGAGGACATGATCGTGGTCGCCGGCGGCGTCATGCCGGACGAGGACATGGCCGCCCTGCGGGAGATGGGCGTGGCCGAAGTCATGCTTCAGGACACGCCGCCGCAACAGATCATCGATCGCCTCACGCAACTCGTTTCCGAGCGAGGCGCCCGATAGAGGCGGCGGCCCGGGCGGAAGCAACCAAGACAAGACCCGCTTTCGTGCCGCAGAACGCGTTGCCAGCGCCCGCTTCGCACGCACCGCCACGGGAGGGACCGGGGCGCAAACCGGAGGAGACCTGATGGAAGCCTGGACGTTTCCGCCCCGCTATGACGAAAGCTACGTTCCGCCCCCGGACCAGAAATACTGGTTTCCCGAGCGCGAGACGATGGCGCCGGGCGACCGGGACCGCGCGATCCTCGAGCGTCTCAAGGAAGTCTGCGCCTATGCCTACGAGCATGCGCCCTTCTATCGCCGCAAGTGGGACGAGGCCGGCTTTCACCCTGGCCAGTTGAAGTCGCTCGAGGACTTCGAGACGCGGGTTCCAATCGTCCGCAAGGACGAACTCCGCACCGCGCAGGCGAGCGCGCCACCGTTCGGCGATTATCTCTGCATTCCGGAAGCCGACGTCCACCGCATCCATGGCACCAGCGGCACGACGGGGAGACCGACCACCTTCGCCATCGGCCGGAACGACTGGGACGCCATCCGGAACGCCCATGCCCGGATCATGTGGGGGATGGGGATCCGGCCGGGCGACATCGTCTGCGTCGCCGCGATCTTCAGCCTCTACATCGGGAGCTGGGGCGCGCTCGCCGGCTCCGAGCGTCTCGGCGCCAAGAGCTTCCCGTTCGGGGCGGGCGCGAGCGGCATGAGCCTGCGCTGCGCCCAATGGCTCGACATGCTCAAGCCCGCCGCCTTCTACGGAACGCCGACCTACGCGCTGCATCTCGCCGACGTCGCGCGCGAGAACGGGATCGACCCGAAGGGCTTCGGCCTCCGGACCCTGTTCTTCTCCGGCGAACCCGGCGCGTCCATCCCGGCCGTGAAGTCGCGCATCGAAGAGCTTTACGGCGCCCGCGTCATCGATTGCGGCTCGATGGGCGAGGCGACGCCCTGGATGAACGTCGCGGGCAGTGCCGAGACGGACGGCCTGCTGTGCTGGCAGGACGTCGTCTACACCGAGGTCTGCGACCCGACGACCCACAGGCGGGTGCCCTACGGCCAGCGCGGCACGCCGATCTACACCCATCTCGAGCGGACGTCGCAGCCGATGATCCGCCTGATGTCGGGCGACCTCACGCTCTGGACCGATGATCCCGCGCCTTGCGGCCGCACCTATCCCAGATTGCCGCACGGCATCATCGGGCGGATTGACGACATGTTCACGATCCGCGGCGAGAACGTCTACCCGAGCGAGATCGACGCCGCTCTGAACGAAACCCCTGGCTACGGCGGAGAACACCGCATCCTGATCACCCGCGACGGCGCGATGGACGAACTGGCGGTCCGGGTCGAGGCGAACGAGGAGACATGGTCGTCTTCCGAACGGCAGGGCGCGTTCCGCGATCTCGTCGCCCGGCGTCTCAACACGCTCCTGGGCCTGCGGGCCGTCGTCGAGCTTGCCGAGCCGAAAAGCATCGACCGGACGGACTTCAAGGCGCGCCGTGTCATCGACGACCGCGCGGCGCTGCGCGAGATGATGAACCGCATGGAGAAGGCGTCCTCCGCATGAGCCGGCCCTACGTCGCGTCCGAAGACCTCGTCGCCCGCGTCCGTGAGGGCAAGACCGCCGCGGTCGCGCGGCTGATCTCGCGGGCGGAGGCGGGCGTGCCGGAGGCGCGGACGGCCGTGGGCGAGATCTACCGCCTGGCCGGCCGGGCGCACGTCATCGGCATTACCGGCGTCCCCGGATCGGGAAAGTCGACGCTCGTCAGCAAGCTCGCGGAACGGCTGCGCGCGCGCGACCAGACCGTCGCCATCGTCGCGGTCGATCCCTCGAGCCCCTACTCGGGCGGGTCGATCCTCGGCGACCGGATCCGGATGTCGGACCTCGTCCTCGACGAGGGCGTCTTCATCCGCTCGATGGCGACCCGGGGCGCGGTCGGCGGCATGGCCCATGCCGCGCTGGATGTCGTGGATATCCTCGACGTCGCGGGCTTCGACGTCGTGATCATCGAGACGGTCGGCGTGGGACAGGACGAGGTCGAAATCGCGAGCGCGTCGCAGACCACGGTGGTCGTCTCGGCACCGGGTCTTGGCGACGAAGTGCAGGCGATCAAGGCCGGGATGCTCGAGATCGCGGATATCCACGTTGTCTCGAAGGCCGATCGCTCTGACGCCAACCGGGCGATCACCGATCTGAAGATGATGCTGAAGGACCAGATGCCCCGGACGGGCGACTGGCGACCGCCCGTGTTCGGGGTCTCCTCGCTCGACGTCTCGGGCTTCGACGCGTTGATCGGGGCGCTGGATCAGCATCGGGAGGTGATGGCGGGGCCTGCGGGCGAGGCCCGGCAGCGGGCCATCGCCAGATTCCGTCTGGCCAAGACGGGCGAGCGACTGCTTCTCGAGCGCTTCCGCGCCGCGCTGGCAACGGACGAGGAAGAGCGCACCGACGCGCTCGCCGCAAGACGGCAGGATCCATACGAGACGGCGGACGCCTTCGTCCGCGGCTTCATGGGAGGATGATGACATGACGGACAAGATCGGCACGACATCCACGGAGGACATCGAGCAGCAGGTCGAGGAGTGGGAGCAGACGGAGGTCGCGGCGTTCCTCGCCCGGCAGCCCGAGCGGAAGGACCAGTTCTTCAGCATCGGGGATTTCCCGGTGAAGCGGACCTACACCGCCGCCGACATCGCCGACACGCCGATCGAGGACATCGGCCTGCCGGGGCGCTACCCGTTCACCCGTGGCCCCTACCCCACGATGTACCGCGGCCGCCCCTGGACGATGCGCCAGATCGCCGGCTTCGGCACCGGCGAGGACACCAACAAGCGCTTCAAGTACCTCATCGAGCAGGGGCAGACCGGCATCTCGACCGACTTCGACATGCCGACCCTCATGGGCTACGACAGCG
>CAZPOK010000286.1:0-3894 GCA_964587905.1 uncultured Rhodobacterales bacterium
GGTCCGTCAGAATCGCCTCGGCCGCGTGCCGCCCGGAGAGGGTCGCCATCGGCACTCCCGCCCCCGGGTGCGTGCCGCCCCCCGCGAGATAGAGCCCCGGGAGTGGCGTCCGCGCCGTGGGCCGGTCGAAGGCCGCCGTCAGACCGTGCGGGCTCCGCCCGTAGAGGGATCCGCGGCTCGCCGGAAAGAGATCCTCGAAGAGCCGCGGTGTCGTCAGGGCGGTGTCCGGCGGCTCGGGTCCGAAGGTCAGGCCATGCTGTGCCAGGGTGCGGAATGTGAGTGTCCGGCATGTGTCGATGTCCTCGGGTGTGCCGCCGGGGAGCGGCGGCGCGTTCATGATGATCTCGAATCGTTCTGTTTCCGGTGCGTCAGAGCCTGATCCGCGGTCCTGGGCGCAGACGTAGAGTGTCGGCGTCTCGGGCAGGCGGCCCTCGGCGATCGGGCCGAATTCCGCGCGCGGGTCCGGGCCGAAGAAGACGTTGTGGTGGTGGAGGTCGGGGCCGCGCGGGCGGGCGGCGAAGGTCCAGACATTGGCGGAGAGGCTGCGCGGTTCGACGGTGCGCTGCGGGACCGCCCGCCTTGCCCCGTCGCCCAGAAGGCCGGTTTCGAGCGCGCGCGGATCGCCATTGAAGACGACGCGCGCGGCGGGAAGACGGACGCCGCTTGCAAGGTGCACCGCAGCGACGCGGCCCGACTGGACCTCGATCCGGCGTGCGGGCGCGTCGTAGTGGAGTGTCGCGCCTTTCGAGATCGCGAGGTCTTCCATGGCCCGCGCCAGCCGGTGCATGCCCCCCTCCACGCGCCAGACGCCGGATGCCTCCGCGTGCCAGATCAGCGCGAGCACGGCGGGCGCGGCGAAGGGAGAGCCCCCCACGTAGGTCGCGTAGCGCCCGAAGAGCTGGCGCAGGCGCGGGTCGCGGAACTGCCGGGCGAGGGAGGCGGCGAGTGTCGACAGCGGGGCCATCGCCGGGATAAGGCGCGGCCGCTTGATGACATGCGCCGCCAGGCCGCCGAAGGTCGGGCGCTCCGCCCGGAGCACGGGTGCGTCGAAGGCGTCGAAGAGACGGGCGCAGCGCGCCGAGAAGCGGCGGAAGTCGCGCTCGGCCCGCGGGCCGCCGAACGCGCGGACGGCGGCGGCGCTGCGCTCCGGATCGGCGAACAGGTCGAGCGTGGAGCCGTCGGGCCACCAGTGGCGGGCGAGGAGCGGCTCTTGGTGGAGCGTCACGAAGGCGTCGAGCGAGGTGCCCGCGCTCTCGAACAGCTCGTCGAAGACGTGCCGCATCGTCATCACGGTGGGCCCGGCATCGACGGGGCCGGCGGCGCTGCCGACGGTGCGCATCTTGCCGCCCGGGCCGGCCTGCGCCTCGACCACGGTCACATCGAAGCCCGCGACCGAAAGGCGGATCGCCGCCGCCAGTCCGCCCATGCCCGCGCCGATCACGACGATCCTGTCTTCGGGGTTCTTCATCGCCGGAATTGTTGACTCGCGGTTGCCATATGTCCACTATGATTTACACTCGCGTGTAAATATAAGTTTACACACCCGCGTGGACAAGGAGCAGAGCATGGCACTCGAGCGACGGATCGAAGCGGCGATGGGACGAGCGATCGCGATCGGGCAGGGGCGCGCCGCGCCGCCAAGGCTCGCCTCGGCCCTGAACTACGCGGTGACGCCCGGCGGCGCGCGGATCCGGCCCACCATCCTTCTGTCCGTCGCCACGGCCTGCGGGGACGACAGGCCCGACGTCGCGGACGCGGCGGCCGCGGCGCTGGAGCTCATCCATTGCGCGAGCCTCGTCCATGACGACATGCCCTGTTTCGACGACGCGGAGCTCCGGCGCGGAAAGCCGTCGGTGCACCGCGCCTATTCCGAACCCCTCGCGCTTCTGACGGGAGACAGCCTCATCGTCCTGGCGTTCGAGGTTCTGGCGCGGGCGGGTGCGGAGGATCCGATGCGCGCCCTGCAGCTGTCCCTGATCCTCAGCCAGCGCACCGGCATGCCGGGTGGGATCTGCGCGGGGCAGGGGTGGGAAAGCGAGGCGTCGGTCGATCTCTCCGCCTACCACCGGGCCAAGACCGGGGCGCTCTTCATCGCCGCGACGCAGATGGGCGCCGTCGCGGCGGGGCAGGACGCGGAGCCGTGGGAAGAACTCGGCGCCCGGATCGGCGAAGCGTTCCAGGTGGCCGACGACCTGCGCGACGCGCTCTGCGACGAGGCGACGCTGGGCAAGCCCGCGGGACAGGACGACCTGCACCAGCGGCCGAACGCGGTGTCCGAATTCGGGGTCGAGGGCGCGATCGGACGGCTCAAGGACATCCTCGCCGGAGCCATCGCCTCGATCCCCTCCTGTCCGGGCGAGGCGATGCTCGCCGGCATGGTCCACAAGACGGCCGAGAAACTGACGCCGATGACGCCCGCGCGGCGGACAGTGCCGGGTGAATGACGCCGGGATAGAGACCGGGCCGCCGCCGAAACGGGCGCGGCAGGGCCTGTCCGCCCGGCTGGCCCGCCTCGTGTCCACCCGCCGCTTCCAGAGTTGGGCAAGCCGGTTCCCTCTCACGCGGGGGATCGCCCGGCGGGAAGGCGAGGAAATCTTCGATCTCGTCGCGGGCTTCGTCCACAGCCAGGTGCTTCATGCCCTCGTCGAGTTCGGCGTTCTCCACATGCTTCTCGAGGCGCCGCTGTCGGCCCGGACCGTCGCGGCGCGCATCGGACTGGAGGCGCGCCGCGCCGAGGTTCTGCTGCGGGCGGGCGCGGCGCTCGGCCTGATGACGCTGAAGCGGGACGGGACCTACGCGATCTCCCGCAAGGGCGCGGCGATTCTCGGCGTGCCCGGGCTCGAGGCGATGATCCTTCACCATCGCGCGTTCTACCGCGATCTCGAGGATCCCGCGGCGTTCTTTCGGGACGGGTCGGATGCCGAGCTCGCCCGGTTCTGGCCCTACGTCTTCGGCCAGGCCGCCGAGATCGAGCCCGATGTCGCGCGGCGGTATTCCGACCTGATGGCGGACAGCCAGGAGCTGGTCGCCGAGGAGACACTGCGCACGGTGCGGTTCGACGGGGTGAAGACGCTCATGGATGTCGGAGGCGGGTCGGGGACGTTTCTCGCCGCCGTGGCGGCCGCCCATCCCGGTCTCGAGGGCACGCTTTTCGATCTGCCCGAGGTCGTCCCCGCGGCCGAGGAGCGCTTCCGGCGCGCAGGCATCGCCGACCGAATCGATGTCGTTGCCGGGAGCTTCCGCGACATGCCGCTGCCCGTTGGCGCGGAGACGATCGCCCTGGTGCGGGTGCTCTACGATCATGCCGACGAGACGGTCGCGCTTCTGCTCCGCCGGGTGCGCGACGCGCTGCCGCCGGGCGGCCGGTTGATCGTCTCGGAACCGATGACGGGTGGCGCCGGGCCGATTCGGCCGGGCGACACCTATTTCGCGCTCTACACCCTCGCCATGGGGACGGGGCGCACACGGTCGCCCGAGGAAATCCGGGCGCTCATGCTCGACGCGGGCTTCGTACAGGTCGCGCACCGGCTCACGCGGCGGCCCTTCATCACGAGTGTCATCGAAGCGCGTCGCGGAGACGACGATTCTGTGTCTAAAAAGATTGACACCTAAAAGTGTCAGGCTAAACTGACACTCAGCTGTAGACGATCCGGCGCGAGTCCAGTGCGCAAGATCGGAAGACCATCAGGAGGAGACACGCGTGGAAACCACGGCCGTCATTCTTTCAGGACCGAAGGTGCTTGGTCTCGACAAGGTTGGCCTGTCCGCGCCCGGCCCCGGAGATCTCGTCGTCGAGATCACGCATTCGGGCATCTCCACCGGAACCGAAAAGCTCTTCTGGTCCGGCACGATGCCGCCGTTCCCCGGCATGGGCTATCCGCTCGTGCCCGGCTA
>CAZPOK010000287.1:0-3884 GCA_964587905.1 uncultured Rhodobacterales bacterium
AACGCCCTCGCCGAGCTCTACATCGAGGACCAGCTCGAGTCGAAGTTCGAAAGGATGCGCCAGGCGACCGACTGGCTGTCGGGACGCGTTGCAGACCTGCAGTCGGACGTCGAGTCGTCGGCGCGGGAACTCAAAGACTTCGTCGCGAACGCGAACCTGATCAGCGAGGAGGTTCTCCAGGCGCTCAATCTGAGGCTCAAGGAACAACGGGAACGCCTGTCGGAGACCGCATCTTCTGCGGCTGGCCTCGAGACGAGGATCGCTGCCATGAAGGCCGCCCGCGCCAACGGGGCTCCTGCCACGATCGCTGCGGTGTCGGAGGATCCGACGCTCGACAGGATCCTGCCGCAGGTGCTGACGGGTGACGTGGCCGCAACGGAGCTCTTCGGGGCGCGCTATGACCAGTTGCTGACACGGCTCTCCTCGGATCTCGAAAGAAACCGGTCGCAGCAGGGGCTGCTGGAGCAGGCGATCGCGCGGCAACAGGCGGAGATCGATCAGCAGTCGGACGAACTCGTGAAGGTCGAGCAGCTCCAGCGGGAAGCAGAGGCGAACCGGCTTCTCTACGAGTACTTTCTGACACGGCTGAAGGAGGCTTCCGTCCAGGAAGGGGTCCAGCAGGCCGACGGGCGCATCATCTCCCCGGCCGTGGTTCCCGGAGGGGCGTCCAACCCCGGCCGTAACAGGACGCTTGCGATGGGCCTCCTTGCAGGGGTCTTGCTCGGCGGCGCGCTCTTCTTCCTCAAGGAGCGGCTCGACCGCCGCATCCGGACGCCGGAGGAACTCGAGGAGGTCTATCCGATCCCGATACTCGGCCAGATCCCGAAGATACCCGGCTGGTCGAGGCGGGCGGTGTTCAACTACCTGACCCGCCGGCCTGCATCCTCTGCGAGCGAGGCGGTGAGGAATCTTCGGACATCGCTCCTGCTGTCGAACTCGGCCGCGGCACCTCAGGTGATCGCGATCACGTCCGCGCTGCCTGGCGAAGGAAAGACGACGACCGCCTTCGCCCTTGCCCACAACTATTCGGGCCTTGGCAAGAAGGTCCTGCTCGTCGAAGGCGACGTTCGGCGCGGCACCTTCTCGGAACTCGTCGACCGCAACAGCACGAAGACGGGACTCGTGGAGGTCGTCGTCGGCGACGCCATCCTCGAGGAAGCGACCGTCCGCCCGGACGGCATGGCGTTCGACGTCCTTCTCGGCGGCCAGACGAGCCTCAATCCCGCCGATGTCCTGTCGTCCAAGGACTTCGGCGAATTCCTCGCCGAGGCCCGCAAGATCTACGATCTGGTGATCATCGACACGCCGCCGCTTCTCGTCGTGCCCGATGCGCGCGTCATCAGCCAGCACGCGGACGCCATTCTCTTCAGCGTACTCTGGAACAAGACGACCGCCGATCACATTCGGGACGCGATCCAGCAGATCACCAGCACCGGCCTCAGACCTTCGGGATTCGTCCTCGGCAACATAGACCCGCGCGGGATCCGGAAGTACGGCTACGCCAACCGGTACATCGCCTACAACAAGGCCTATGCGAAGGCCTACTACCGGAACTGAACGTTCGCGCGCTCAGTTCGTGACGGCCGAGACGACGACGTTCGGGATGATAAGGGACACGGCGCGGTTCCAGCGCGTGACAGGCTGCTCGGCAATGAAGAGGATGTCGTTCGGCCGCATCTCGAAGCGCGTCGCGACAAGAAGGTTTCCCGCGTTCTCCGCATCGAGCTGATAGGCGGTAAGGCCCCCGAACTCGGCCGGGTTGGACGATCCCCGCAGAACGTAGATGTGGCGCGGACTGCCGTCCCTGGTCGAGAAGCCGCCCTCTCCGAATAGAACGTCCGCAAGGCTTGCACGTCTTTCGAAGGGCAACGGGAGCCTCGACTGAGCGGCCACCTCCCCCGCGAGGTAGACATAGTCGCGATCGACCGCGTCCAGTTCAAGCTGACTGCCGAAGATGGACCGGCGCTCGCCGAGGTCGTCACGGAGACCTTGCGGGTCGTAGGTCGTGCGAACGACGATCCGGTCGCCTTCAGTTAGCGGATATTCCTGCACGCGCGGCGTGGAGTAGAGCGCGCTGGCGGGAATTTCGAAGGCCTGCCCGTCCCGGTAGAGCTGGATCGTCGCGAATTCCGGATCCGGGGTGGCAAGACCGCCAGCCTGGAGAATAGCTTCGTTGAGCGTCAGCCGCGTGAGACCGATGGGCACGACCGATGGCGAGGAGACCGCTCCGGATACTTCGACCCGCTGCGAGCGGAACTCCGCGATCTCCATCGTGAACGAGGGCTCGACGCCGGCTTCGACCAGGCGCCGGAACAGGATGGCCTCCGCATCCTCGATCGTCATGTCAGCGATGCGGACGCGGCCGACGTTCGGGATCGCGATGGCTCCGTCGTCCTGCACCGTGTACCCTTGGCGGGAGTTCTGGGCCGCCAGCAATCCCGAGAGCTGCTCCACCGTCGAGGCCGACGTCGGGATCGACAGGACGAGCACGTCTCCGACCCCGATCGTGTAAGGAGTGGCAGGAGGCACAGGAGGCAGCGACACCGCGCGCGAAGCGGCAGCGTCCGACGGCTGCGAGCTTACGAAGGTGGTCAGGGCGGCCGGAAGCTGGCGCGGGGTATAGGGCGTGCGGTTCGCCGCGATCGCGGTTTCGGACGTGAGCGGGACGACGCGGACCTTGACGCCCGCTTCGGTGACCTCTTCCGTCACAGACGGGCTGATGTAGGCGACGCCGCAGCCCCCGAGCGCCGTCAGGAGCGCGATGCCGGAAGCGGTGCACAAGGCTCGTGCGGCGGCGCGGGCGAGCGTGCCGGCGGGCGCGCCGTCGTCGGTCTCTGAACGTGGCCGCATGTTCTTCATTGTGTGTCGCTCGTCGATCCGCCCTGCGCCATGGTTCCCATAAGAAGGCCGATACCCAGAAGCCCGCCCAGTGCCGCCACTCCCAGCCCGTCCTCGTCCTGCGGCAGCGGCGCCGCCAGATCGCGTTGATCCACGCACGAAAAGACCTCGCCCGGATAATCCTGATATTCGGGAAGGACCGATTTGTCGACGAGACAGTAATAGTCGCAACCCGCAAGCTGAGAGCTCACGAAGGTATGGAGTGCCGTACCCTCGATCGCGCACTGTCGATTGCCGACCTGCTGCAACTCCTGTGCAGAGAGCGGAGCCGCGGCCAGAGTGAGAGCGAGCGAGAGTTTCGTGGCGGTCTTCAGGATGGACATGTCAGGGAGCCTCCCTTGGGACAACGATGAGTGTGGCGGGCACGAGGATAGGAGAAACCGTCTGCGCCGGGCGAGGCGTCCCGCGCGAGAAGCGGATGCTGCCAACGCTTCCGCTTATCCATTGCGTGGAGGCGACGATGGTGTCCGCCGGTGCGGAGACGAGGTACTCGTTTCGGAACCCGTCCCCGACGCCGTGGCACCGCTCGGAGACCGGACGGACGCGAGAGCCGCCATTGGGCGCCTCGCGCACCGCCCCGAAAGACAGGGTGCATCTGAAAGCGCGCGTACGCACCTCGTTTTCCCCGTCGAGATAGCGATGCACACGCGTCAGTGGGCCGGTCCGCCGCTCCCGCAGGGCGACGAGCACGTCGGCGACGTCCGCCGAATAGAGATCGTCTCCCAGCGCGAAGGAGGAAACGAGCATGCCCGACCGGAATGCGAAGGCGCTGCCGTCGGGCGCGGCCCAGGTTGTCACTCCGTCCCGTGAGGCGATCGGGCGAAAAGTGCCGGACGATCCGTCCGACAGCCTCGTCGCGATCAGCGTCTCGTCCGTCGCGTCGGCCTGCCGGACGGCGGGCGCCGATCCTGCGAGGCCGATCCCCGCCACGGACACCACGCCCGGCCCCTGCACGGAACTGCATCCGCCGAGAAGAAGCGCGACGA
>CAZPOK010000288.1:0-3867 GCA_964587905.1 uncultured Rhodobacterales bacterium
TCGCTCGACGATGGTCAGAAGGTCACCTTCGACATCGAAGCCGGCCGTGACGGCCGCGAAAGCGCGACCAACCTCCAGCTCGCCTGAGTCGGAACACCGCGCCTTCGGGTGCGACGGACAGTTTGCAGGGCCCCGCCACGGCGGGGCCTTCTTGTTTTCGGTCATCCGGCGGGTCGCAGTCCGGCGGGCTGGGCCACCGCACGACGTCCAAAGGGGTCGCTCGTGCGGCGCCCGCCCCCACCCAGCCAGGTCCGTGAGTGCGGCCGGGAGAAGGTCCTGCGCGCCGGCCGCTCGCTGCTTTCCGACCGGCGGCTCAACTCAATCGGCGATTTCCGCCCCGGATACGCCGGGACGAGGCGGAGTATGGCACAGCCCAGTTGAACGCCGGAAAAACACTGCATTAACATTCAGTTAACATTTCGACTCGTCGGGATCCGATCCGGGAAAGCCCGACCGGCCTGTGACGGGTCACCGCACCTGCTCGACTTCCCGGGCAGGATCGTCAGGCGCGCTCCATGGCGCGGGAGGCTCAGACCGACCGCCGCACCCAATCCACGATCTTCGGCGCAGGCATGGCCCCGGCCTGACGCGCGGCTTCGCGTCCGCCCTTGAAGGCCGCGAGCAGCGGAATTCCGCGAATTCCGAAACGCCCGCCAGCCTGAGGGTTGTCTTCGGTGTTGAGCTTGACGAGCCGCGCCCGTCCGGCAAGCTGCCCGGCCGCCTGTTGATACTGCGGCGCCATCATCCGACACGGCCCGCACCATGGCGCCCAGAAATCGACGACCAGAGGCAGATCATCGGCTTTCGACGCTTTTTCCAGCATCCTGAGATCGATTTCATGGACCCTTCCGTCGACGAGCTTCTTGCCGCAGGTGCCGCATTTGGCTCCCGCACCGATCTTGTCTTCCGGAATCCTGTTCATCTGTCCGCAATCCAGACAGGTCAGTTTCAGGGATGTCATTCCCGTACTCCGCCAACACATATCGATGTTAATATAGTTGGGAGTCTCGGGCGTTCCAAGGGCCTCGGAATCGCCAACTCAGGTTGCCAGCACTGTCCGGATCTCCTCGGCGAGACCTTCGATCTCGGCCGTCCATGCGCCCTTGCCGCGCTCCAGCACACCACGACCCTGTCCAAGCGTTTCGGCATAGGCGACACGGCTGCCGAGCATCGTCGTCATCCGGCGCGCATCCATCGCGTCGAGCGCCTTGCCGACATCATCGAGCACACGCGTGCCTGCCTTCGCGCGATTCACGACGATCAGGGCCTCGCGGCGCTCACGCCGGGCAAGGTCGAGAACGGATTCCGTCGCCCATACGTCGACCTGACTTGCGGCCACCGGGACCAATACGAGATCAGCCTCCCGCAGGGCCGGCCTGAGGTCCGCATCGACCTTCGGCGGGGTGTCGATGAGGACATAGTCGAACGACCGTTTGAGCTTGTCGCATTCGTAGGACACACCCCATGCGCTCGCCGTGGAGAAGCCGAGCGTATCGTCGCCGTTGTCGCGACGCGCCATGAACCAGCGGCCCAAGGATCCTTGCGGATCGGTGTCCAGAAGAGCGACGGAACTCCCGCCGCGCAAAAACGCGACGGCGAGGTTCGCGGCGATCGTGGTCTTTCCGGACCCGCCCTTCTGCTGCGCGACGCAGATGACATGACCCATGTGCGGGTCCTCCTATGCTGCACCGCAGCATAGGACCGTGTACCGTGGAAATCAATCGGCGAAAGCGCGGGCGCGTGTTGCGTCAGCCCTCGAGAATGAAGGTGACCTTGAGGTTGACCCGGTATTCGGTGATTTCGTCGTTCACCACTGTCACGGTCTGGTTCTGAACCCACGCCGTCTTCACGTTCTTCAGGGTCGCGCAGGCGCGGTCCACGCCGTTCTTGACGGCCTCGTCGAAGGAATTCGGCGATTCAGCTATGATCTCTGTGACTCTCGCAACGGACATTGCATCCTCCTTTGGGTTGCGCAGGCAGAGCGTCGCGAACCGGACCGGTTCGCGACGCTGCCTTACCGACCCCAATGCGTCCGTTCCGACAAGGTTTCATCCAAAGCTGCTGCTGGCGGCGCCCGAGGGGACCGCCCTATGCCTCCGGCGCCGCGATGACTTCGACCTCGACCTTGAAATCCGGTCGCGTGAAGCCCGAGACGATGACAAGAGTCGAGGCCGGCAGGCGCGGGACGTCTGCAAGCCATCGGTCGCGCGCTGCCATGTACCCCGGCATGTGCGCCCGGTCGGTGACAAAGGCGTTGATCCGGACGACGTCTTCCCGCGCGGCTCCGGCGGCCCGCAGAACGGCTTCGATGTTGGCGAAGCAGATTTCGGCCTGGGCGTCGGCGTCTTCGGGGATGTCGCCGTTGCCTCGGACGCCCAGCTGCCCGGACGTGAAGATCATCCGACGCCCTGCCGGAACTACGACGCCGTGGGCGTATCTCGCGAACGGCGGGGCGATGTCGTCGGGCGTGATTTCGTGCATTGGAACCTCCTGAGTGCGGATTCGCATCCGTCTGAGCCGCCTCTCGGGCAAGACCCCTTCCCGGGTAGCGAACGAGAGCCGAGCCGGCAACCGATGAAAACATGTGCGAATCGAGGCCGATCGTCTAAGAAGCAGGCGGAGCGAACAGAATTGGCTGGGAAGCCTCGGGGCGTTCCTTTCCTTCTCGGATTTGCGCCGAGAGGTTGTCATCCGAAGGTAAACCGGAGGTAAGGATGTCTTCTAGAAATTTGATGCTGACCGCGACTGCGATCGCGCTCTGCGCCGGCGCCGCGTCCGCTCAGGAAAAGGTCGTCTTCGGAACCAACTGGGTCGCCCAGGCCGAGCACGGCGGCTTCTACCAGTCCGTCGCCGACGGCACCTATGTCGAGGACTGCGGCTTCGAGGTCGAAATCCTCCCGGGCGGGCCGCAGGTGAACAACCGCGCGCTCATGCTCGCCGGCCGGATGGACTTCCACATGGGGGGCGATCTTCTGCAGGCATTCAGTGCCGTGCAGGAGGGCGTCCCTGTCGTGAACATCGCCGCAATCTTCCAGAAGCACCCGCAGGTCATCGTCGCCCATCCCGGGTCGGCCGAAAGCTGGGAAGACCTGAAGGACCTGACGTTGCTGATCGGCGACAACGGGTTCCAGTCCTACTATCAGTGGATGATCAAGGCCCACGGCTTCACCGCTGAACAGCGCGAGCCCTACACGTTCAATCCCGCGCCCTTCCTTGCGGACACGAACGTGGGCATGCAGGGCTACCTGTCTTCCGAGCCCTATCTCGTGACGAAGGAAGGCGGGTTCGAACCGAATGTCTTCCTGATCGCTGACGCGGGCTATTCGTCCTACGCGACGACGGTGGAGACGATGGCCGAGACCATCGAGACCGACCCCGAGAAGGTCCAGTGCTTCGTCGATGCCACGATCAAGGGCTGGTACAACTATCTCTATGGGGACCCTTCGGCGGCCAACGAGCTGATCAAGGACGCGAATCCCGAGATGACCGACGACAAGATCGCCTACGCCATCGACAAGCTGAAGGAGTGGGGCATCGTCGACTCGGGCAAGGCACTCGAGTTGGGCATCGGCTCGTTGACCGACGAGACGGTCGAGGACTTCTACAACCTCATGGTCGAGACGGGCGTGGTCGAGGCCGGGATCGACTTCAAGGCCTCCTACACGACGCAGTTCGTGAACAACGGCGTGGGCATGGACCTCAAGCCCGCCAACTGACACAAGAGGCCGGGCGGCATTGCCGTCCGGCCCTCTAACCGTCCGGAGTTTCGCATGAGCAAGGCCCGTCTGCCGCTCGACGAGCGTCCGACCGTCCTCACGATGAACCACGTCGAGAAGACCTTCGCGGGCAACGTGGTGGCCTTGAAGG
>CAZPOK010000289.1:0-3838 GCA_964587905.1 uncultured Rhodobacterales bacterium
GTCAGCTCTCGGAGAGAGCGACCTTCATGTCCTTGACCAGATAGATGGTTTCCCCGTCGGCCTCGACGCGCCCGTCCGCGACCCCCATCGTCAGCCTGCGCGTCTGCACCGCCTTAGTGAAATCCACATAATATGTCAGCATCTTGCGGTCGGGCCTGACCATCCCCGTCAGCTTCACCTCACCCACGCCAAGCGCGTAGCCGCGTCCCTGCCAGCCGCGCCAGCCCAGGTTGAAGCCTGTCAACTGCCAGAGCCCGTCAAGTCCAAGGCAGCCGGGCATGATCGGGTTCCCGGGGAAGTGGCATTCGAAAAACCACAGGTCGGGATGGATGTCGAATTCCGCGACGACATGGCCCTTGCCATGCGCGCCGCCGTCCTCGGAGATGTCGGTGATCCGGTCCATCATCAGCATCGGCGGCAGCGGAAGCTGCGCGTTGCCATGCCCGAAAAGCTCGCCCCGCGCACAGCGCAGAAGGTCGTCCTTGTCGAAGCTCTTCGGGTAATCCGCCATGCGGCCCTGCCCTTCGTGTGATTGATCCTGCCCGAACCGGCTCACCTGTATCACCCGTTTTGGACTGCGTGCAAGTCTGCGGGGCGGGGCGATCAGGACCGGTCCTCCCCTGATTTTCAATTGAAATCGTGGTGTCGCGCGCTCTATATACTAAGCGAAGAGGATTTGCGGAGTTCCGATGTCGCCCGAAGCCGTCGAACGCGGAAAGAAATGGCTGGCCGGCGCCGGTCTGCGCCCGACGCGGCAGCGCGTGTCGCTCGCCGTGCTTCTCGTCGGAGACGGTCACAACCGCCACGTCACCGCTGAGAGCCTGTTCCACGACAGCTGCGCGACGGGAAAGAAAGTCTCCCTCGCGACGGTCTACAACACGCTCCGCGCGTTTTGCGACGCGGGGCTCATGCAGGAGGTGACCGTCGACGGGACGAAGAGCTATTTCGACACCCGCATGGACGACCACCCGCATTTTTACTGGGAAGACAGCGCGACGCTGACCGACGCGCCCTCCGAGCAGCTCGACATCGTGAAGCTTCCCGAGGCGCCGGAAGGGACCGAGATCTCGAAGGTCGATGTCGTTATCCGGCTCCGTCGCGCCTGAAATTCCGTGCCGCTTTTCCGCGTGGCGCCCGTCCGATGTAACCATTTTGAAGAAGCGTCCAGAATGACATTTCGCTTGCCGTCACGGCCATTTGCCGCCCCGCTGATCCTTCTCATCGCCATGTCCGGCCTCGCGATGGCCCAGACCGCCGGCGAAGAGCCCCTCGTCGGCGCCCACGGGCTCGGGCTGCCGGCGACGTTCACCGGCACGCTGCCCTGCGCCGACTGCGACGGGATCGCGCACCATCTCGATCTCTTCGCCGATCAGACCTGGCAGATGCGGCGCGAGTGGCTCGGCGGGTCCGAGCCGCTCGTCGAGGACGGTATCGGCGCCTGGCATGCCGATCCATCGCGCAGCGCCATCGTGCTCGACGGTGCGCGCGCCGCGCCGATGTTATGGGAGGTGAAGGGCAACGACCGTGTCCGGCTCATGGATCTAGAGGGGCAACCGATCGAGTCGGATCTGCCCTACGAGCTTTCGGCCGGGCCGCTCGACGAGACCGATCTGTCGCTTCCGCTCGGTGGAATGGTGACCTATCTGGCGGACGCCGCGATCTTCGAGCACTGCGTCACGGGCCGGACCTATCCGGTCGCGATCGAGGACGCCTGGATCGACGTGGAACGGGCCTATCTCGAGGCTGTCGACGGCGGCACGCCGCTTTACGCGACCTTCGAGGGCAGCATCGCCCTGCGTCCCGCGATGGAAGGTCCCGACCGGCGTACGGTAACGGTCGACCGGTTCGTCGGCGTGTTCCCCGGCAGGACCTGCGAGAGCGCGCGCGCCGCCGCCGACTTCGCGAACACGTTCTGGCGGATCGCGACGCTGGGCGGCGCACCGGTCGGCGCGCTCGACGGCCGCCGTGAGCCCTTTCTTCTTTTCCACGCCGATGGCGCGATGAACGCGACGGTCGGCTGCAACATGATGCGCGGCCGCTACGAGCGGGACGGGGAGGGGCTCACGTTCGGCCCCGCCGCCTCGACGATGATGGCCTGCCCGCCGCCGCTGGACGCAGCCGAGCGCGCGCTGCGCTCCGCTCTGGAGAGCACCGCGGGCTTCATCCTCGCCGCCGACACGCTCGCGCTTCTGGATGAAGAGGGCGGGACCATCGCCACGTTCGCCGGCGCCTACCTGCCGTGAAGGCGCCGCGTCAGAACCACTGACCGGTTTCCATCAGACCCAGATCGAGAAGCTGCCGCGACGACCAGTCGAAGCGGACCGAACTGGGCCAGAGAAATGTCTGCACGTCGAACCGGCTCGCGGCGTTGGTGCGGAGTGCCTTGGCGGCGCGGAACGAACAGATCGCGGCGGTCAGGTTGTGGTGCCAGGCGCAGGCATAGGTGTTGTATTCCTCATCGGTCAGTGTGTGGTTCGCGCGAAGCCTCAGCCCGGGCTTGGCGCGAAACAATCCGATCCGGTCGATCTTGCGCCGGTCTTCGGGGATATGCTCCTCGAAGCGCCAGCGCAGACCTCCGAAGAAGTCGAGCTGACGTTCGGCCGGACCGTCCCGCCCGCTGCGCGCGAGGGCATAGTAGCCGGCCCGGTCGAGATGCGCGTCCCCGATGGAGACGCCGTTTTCACGCGCGCGAAGATCGGCGGCATAGAGATCGACCACATAGGTCAGCATCGCATCGCGCCGCTCCTCGGCGTGGAAGGTCAGCATCTCGCCCACGGTCCGCGTCTCGCAGAACGGGTAGAACAGGAACTCGGCGTTGTAGCAGTAGTAGAGCCATGCGCCGGGGCAGGCCTCTATGACCCGGTCGACGGCCGTCTCGGTCGCGGCGTCCTGTCCCATGTCCCACGGGACGTAGTGCACGTCTCCTGCGATCTCCGCGGGGAGCTGGAACGCCTCCGGTCCGAAGACGACGAACGTGCGGAAGCCGATGTCGCGGTGGTGGCGGATCGTCTCCTCCACGAGCACGGCGTCCTCGATGAAGATCAGCGCGACCGGCCCGGCGACAGGCGTCTGCCGCGCCGCCTTCGCGAAGTCGTCGAGAGTTGAATGCCGCATTCCGCTGCCCCTTGTCCGGCCAGCCTGCCGGACGCGCCCCGACATTTGTTGAACGCCCGCGCCTTGGCAACCGTTGCCGGAGCCGCGTGTGGCGTGTATTGAGCCGGTTCGATCGGAGGACGCGCGACATGGGCGAGCAGAAGAAGCTCTTCATCAGGACCTACGGCTGTCAGATGAACGTCTACGACAGCGAGCGGATGGCCGAGGCGCTGGGCGGGCAGGGCTATGTCCAGACCGACACGCCCGATGACGCTGACATGATCCTGCTGAATACCTGCCACATCCGCGAGAAGGCGGCGGAGAAGGTCTATTCCGAGCTTGGCCGGTTCAAGCCGCTGAAGGCCGCGAAGCCGGACTTGAAGATCGGCGTGGCCGGCTGCGTCGCGCAGGCCGAGGGTGCCGAGATCATGCGCCGCCAGCCGATGGTCGATCTCGTGGTCGGCCCGCAGAGCTACCACCGCCTGCCCGACCTCGAGGCGAAGGCGCGGGCCGGGGAAAAGGCGCTCGACACCGAGTTCCCCGAAGAGGACAAGTTCGAGAAGCTGAAGGGCCGCCCCAAGGCGCCACGGGGCCCCACGGCCTTTCTCACCGTGCAGGAAGGCTGCGACAAGTTCTGCTCGTTCTGCGTCGTGCCCTACACGCGCGGGGCGGAGGTGAGCCGCCCGGTCGCGCAGGTCATGGCCGAGGCGCGCGACCTCGTCGAGCGCGGCGTGCGCGAGATCAC
>CAZPOK010000290.1:0-3837 GCA_964587905.1 uncultured Rhodobacterales bacterium
TGAGGTGGCCTGCGTTGTTCATCGCCTCGTAGGCCATGCCCGCGCTCATCGCGCCATCGCCAATCACGGCGATGCAGTCGCCGATCCCGTGCTCCGGCGCGCCGCCGAGGTCGCGGGCGACCGCGAAGCCCAGGGCGGCCGAGATCGAGGTGGAGCTGTGGGCGGCGCCGAACGGGTCGTAGGGGCTTTCCGATCGCTTGGTGAATCCCGACAGGCCGTCCTTCTGGCGCAGCGTCCGGATCCGGTCGCGGCGGCCCGTCAGGATCTTGTGCGGGTAGGTCTGGTGCGAGACGTCCCAGACGATCCTGTCGCGCGGCGCATCGAAGACGGCGTGGAGCGCGACCGTCAACTCGATCACGCCGAGCCCCGCGCCGAGATGCCCGCCGGTGACGCTCACCGCGCTGATCGTCTCGGCGCGGAGATCGTCCACCAGGCCGTGCAGTTCGTCGTCGGACAACCGTTTCATGTCGGCGGGCAGGGTGACCCGGTCGAGGTAAGGCGTGCTGGGTCGGTCGCTCATTGCGCCTCCGGGCGGTTACAGGTCGCGGGCAATAACGAAGCGCGCGGCCTCCCGCAAGGTTTCCGCGCGTGCGCCGTAGGGGTCGAGCGCCGCCTGAGCCTCGTCGGCCAGCGCCAGCGCGCGAGCCCGGGCCCCGTCGAGGCCGAGACGCGACACGAAGGTCGCCTTTCCGGCGTCGGCGTCCTTCTGGAGCCGTTTGCCGGCCTTTGCGGCGTCGCCCTCCACGTCGAGGATGTCGTCGGCGATCTGGAAGGCAAGCCCGAGAGCCGTGGCGTAGGCGCGCAGGGGAACGGGGTCGGCCTCCGCGAGGATCGCGCCGGCTTCGGCCGACCAGCGGATGAGCGCACCGGTCTTGCTCGCCTGCAGTTCGGTGATCTCGTCGAGCGTCAGGGGGCGCGCCGTGGTTTCCGCCGCGATGTCCAGCGCCTGCCCGAGCACCATCCCCTGCGCGCCCGCCGCGGTGGCGAGCGTCGCGACGAGACCGATGCGGACCGATGCCGAGGGGTGCGTGGCTTCGCCCGCCAGAAGCTCGAAGGCGAGGGTCTGGAGGGCATCGCCCACGAGGACCGCCGTCGCCTCGTCCCATTTCCGGTGGACGGTCGGGAGCCCGCGGCGCAGGTCGTCGTCGTCCATGCAGGGAAGATCGTCGTGCACGAGGGAATAGGCATGCAGCACCTCGATCGCCGCCGCCGCCCGGACGGATTGCGCGTCCGGCACGTCGAAGAGCGCACCGGCCTCCATCACGAGAAAGCCTCGGAGCCGCTTTCCACCGCGCGTTGCATAGCGCATGCCCTCGGTCACGGGCAGGTGGCCGAAGGTCGAGAGCACGTCGTCGAGACAGGTCTGAATCTGATCCGCGCGCGCTGCCAGCCGCTGACTGAAGCTCACAGACCCTCGACCGGCGCGATGCCCTTCGGCTGGCCGTTCTCGTCAAGCGTGATCGCGGCGACCTTCTCCTCGGCGGCCTTGAGGCGCGCCTCGCAATGCGCCTTGAGCTTCGCGCCGCGTTCGTAAAGCTGTATCGATTTCTCGAGTTCGACGTTTCCGGATTCGAGTTGGCCCACGACCTTCTCGAGCTCGGCCATCGCCTCCTCGAAGCTCATCGTTTCCACAGCCTTCTCCGTCATCCGCCCCGCTCCATCAGAACCCGCACATGCGCCGCCGCGCTCGTCGCGAGGGCATCCAGATCATAGCCGCCTTCAAGTGTCGAGACCACGCGCCCGTCGCAGGTGTCCTCGGCCACGTCGCAAAGTCGTTCGGTCACCCAGGCGAAGTCGCCATCGGTCCAGTTCAGGTTTGCCAGCGGGTCGGCCGCATGCGCGTCGAACCCGGCCGAGATCAGCATCAGCTCGGGCCGGTAATCCAGCAGCGCCGGCAGGATCTCGGTCTCGTAGGCGCGGCGCATCTCCGCGCCGCCGGTCATCGGCGCGAGAGGGACGTTCACGATGTTGTCGTGCGCGCCGGTCTCGTGGGCGTCCCCGGTGCCGGGAAACAGCGGCATCTGGTGGGACGACACGAAAAGCGCGCGCTCCTCTGTCCACATCAGGTCCTGCGTCCCGTTGCCGTGGTGGACGTCGAAATCGACGATGGCGACGCGGGTGAGGCCGTGCCGATCCATCGCGTGCCGCGCGGCGATCGCAACGTTGCCGAACAGGCAGAAGCCCATCGCCGTCTCCGTCTCGGCGTGGTGGCCCGGCGGCCGGCAGGCGACGAAGGCGTTCGCGATCTCGCCCGCGAGGACCGCGTCGACGGCGGCGATGTTGCCGCCCACGGCGCGCAGCGCAGCCTGGTAGGAGCCCGGCGAGAGATGCGTGTCGGCATCGAGCGACACCCAGCCTTCCTCGGGGACCGCCGCGACCACTCTGTCGAGGTGGCTTCCAGGGTGGCAAAGCAGGAGGTCGGGGCGGGCCGCGAGTGGCGCCTCGCGCCGATCGAGCGCATCGAACTCGGCCGCGGTCAGCGCCTGCGCGATGGCCTCAAGCCGCTCCACGCGTTCGGGGTGCCCCGGCGGCGTGACGTGGTGGAGGCAATCATCGTGCATGTAGAGCGCTGTGGTCATGGCGCGGCTCCCGCTTCATCTCGGCCCAAATACTCATGCGCGCCGGAGGCGCGCTCCCGTCCGTCGGGCTCAGTCCGTGGCGAGCATGTAACCCGCGCCGCGCACCGTCTGCAAATAGCGCGGCTGGCGCGGATCGCTCTCGAGCTTGCGGCGCAGGCGCGTGATCTGGACGTCGACCGCGCGCTCCTGCGCCTGGCCCCGGCCGCGTCCAAGATCCTCGACGAGCTTGGCGCGGCTCACCGGTTCGCCGGGCGAGGACGCGAAGATCCGCATGAGCTGCGCCTCGGTCGCGGTGAGCCGCACCGGCTCGTCGCCCCTCCAGAGCTTGCCCTTCTCGACGTCGTAGCGGATCGGCCCGAGGTTCAGCACCTGCGGCGTCGCCGCGGCGGGGAGGTTCGCCGGGACGCGGCGGAGGATCGCGTTGATTCGCAGCAGAAGTTCCTTCGGCTCGAAAGGTTTCGAGAGGTAGTCGTCGGCTCCCGCCTCGAGCCCCTTTATGCGATCCTCCGTCTCGCCCTTCGCGGTGAGAAGCAGGATCGGCGTCTCGACCGTCTGGCGGAGCGACGTCGTGAAGCTCACGCCGTTTTCGCCCGGCATCATGACGTCGAGCACGAGGAGGTCGAATTCGAGCCCCTCTAGGAGGCGGCGGGCGTGGGCCGCGTCGCGGGCTGCGGAGACGAGGAAGCCGTTCCGCATGAGGAATTTCTGAAGGAGCCCTCGGATGCGTTCGTCGTCGTCGACGATGAGAAGATGTGCGTCGGGGTCGATCATCCGCCGTAGTCCTTCAGCGCGAGGAAATGCCGCCGCATGTCCGGATCCATCATCGCCTCGAGCACCTGGCGGAAGCCCGCCACGGCCTCGGGGCCGGCTTTCCTGTAGGCGTCGCGCATCCGGCCGCGCTGCGCGTCGGAAAGCTCGCGTTCGAGCGACTGGCCCTTGTCGGTGAGGTACAGGTGCCGTTCGCGCTTGTCCTTGTTGCCGATCCGGCTTTGGACGAGCCCGTCCTCGATCAGCGTGCGCAGGACGCGGTTCAGCGACTGCTTTGTCACGCCGAGGACCGCGAGCAGGTTGTTCACAGTGGTTCCGGGGCTTCGGTTGATGAAATGCATTGCGCGATGGTGGGCGCGGCCATAGCCGTACTGCTCGAGGATGCGGTCGGGATCGGCCGTGAAACCTCGATAGGCGAAGAACATCGCCTCGATGCCCTTGCGCAACTGTTCGTCGGTCAGAAAGAGGAGGCTCTCGCCCCCGGTTCCCG
>CAZPOK010000291.1:0-3798 GCA_964587905.1 uncultured Rhodobacterales bacterium
CATTCAGCGTGGCGCTGCCGTCGCTGGCCAGCGGTGCGTCGTTGACCGGCTTGACCGTGATCGACACCGTGGCGGTGTTGGAGTTCGCCGTGCCGTCGCTGGCCCGGTAGGTGAAGCTGTCCGGACCCGCATAGTTCTCGTCCGGGGTGTAGACATAATTGCCGTTGCTGCTGACGGTCACCGTGCCGTGGCTCGGATTGCCGACCCTGGCGTAGCTCAGGCTATCGCCCTCCACGTCGCTCGCCGTCGGCAGCCTGGCGCTCAGCACGGCATCCTCATTCAGCGTGGCGCTGCCGTCGCTGGCCAGCGGTGCGTCGTTGACCGGCTTGACAGTGATCGACACCGTGGCGGTGTTGGAGGTTGCCGTGCCGTCGCTGGCCCGGAAGGTAAAGCTGTCAGGCCCGGCGTAATCCGCTTCCGGAGTGTAGACATAAGTGCCGTCGCTGCTGACGGTCACGGTGCCGTGGCTCGGGGTGCCGACCCTGGCGTAGGTCAGGCTGTCGCCATCGACGTCGGTTGCCGAGAGACTGCCGTTAAGGACCGAATCCTCGTCGGTTGATGCACTTGCGTTGCTGGCTAATGGAGGTCCGTCATTAACGGGATTTATGGTCAGGAAGACCGTATAGTCACTGGCAGCGCCCAGATTGTCGGTGACGGTGAAACTGAAGCTGTCAGCGCCGTAGTAGTCGGCCGCCGGGGTGTAGGTGTAGGTACCGTTGCTGTTCACCACAACGCTGCCGTGGCTCGGGTTCCCCAGCTTGGCGTAGGTGAAGGGGTTGCCTTCGGCATCGGTTGCCGATGGCAGGCTGGCATTCAGCGCGGTATCCTCGTTTAGCGTGGCGCTGCCATTACCTGCCAGCGGAGCGTCATTGACCGGGTTGACCGTGATCGACACCTTGGCGATATTCGAATCCACCGTGCCGTCGTTGGCCTTGAAGGTAAAACTGTCCTGGCCAAAGTAGTTCGTTTCGGGAGTGTAGCTGTAACTGCCGTCGCTGTTGATTACCACCGAGCCATGCCCGGCTTGGCTTACCAGGCTGTAGCTCAGGGTATCGTCGTCGCTATCTGTGGCTGAGAGGCTGTCATTGATAACCGTGTCTTCATTGGCGACGACACTGCCGTCCGCGGCAACAGGACCCTCGTTTGTATCATACAAAGGGTTGATTAGCGTTACCGGGGTGACATCAATTGTCTGTGGCGGGTCATTGAACTGACCAGAAAAACTCAGATGCACATCCGCCTCATCGTCGTGGACCAGCTGCATTCTGACAGTCAGCAGAGTTTCACCGGCAGGCACGGACGTATCGTTGTTGGCGGTACCGTCCATGATGACCTGGCCGGCACTGCTCAGATCAGAAAAAACTGTCCAGCCAGTCTCTGGACCAGTCACAATCACTGATCCCAGGCCCGTTTGAAGTTCGGCTACATCGTAGATAATCTCGAGACTGAAATTCTCGATGGCCTCTGGCCCGACGATCATGTCGAAAGTGAGCCAGCCTTCTGAGAAAACCGGAGATTCAATGGATAAGTTGCTCATATTTCAATTCACCCTGTTCTGAAAAGTGCCCAGTTCAAAACCCCTTATCGACCAAAGAGGCCCTCAACGCCTTGACCAATTATGCAATTTGCACTCCAACTTGTTCTAAAAAGGCCAAACAAAAAGATCCCTTGACCTTTAAAGGTGTCAAATATCGTTCCCCTTAACCACCATCACGCCAACCATTTGATGTAAAGTCGGTGAAAATCACCCCGGCGACCAGAATGGAGATTCACATAATCTTTTGAGATATAATGCCAGAAACAAAATATCAAAGCTAAACTAATCGTATCTTTTGGTTACATGTCGAAAATTTTTACAGAGGCCGCACTTTTTTCTCGTTTGATTTCAGCCCCTTACAAAGGCACTGAAACTTTTACATTTCCTGCATTTATGATCAATCCAAGGCTAAAACGAAAAAAACACAATTAAATCAAAAACATAGATGATTTTGTTGCAAAAAGAAACGGTCGGCAAAATATACATGCAAGAAAGATAAAATTAAAAAACACCACAAATTAAGCATGTTAAGCCTGTGGCACATATTTTGCTTCCTTTAATAGTTAAACAATCCCGACTATCCCTTGCCTGGGAGCCGTTGTTTAAGAATTAAGGAGAAGAGGCATGAAAGTATCCCATTATATAAAAAACAGTTTCGTGGTTGTCGCCCTGGTGCTGCTGCTGAGTATGCTACCCGTTTCGGCGCGGGCACTTTCCGTCAACTTCAATTTATCATTTACGGCAGATGAAGTTATTAATATGTGGCAAGCCACATCGTTGTCAGGGACGACCCTGTTAGACCTCAGTTCATTCGATGACGGTAACTGGAACAATCGGGAGGTGGCCTCCACATACAATGTCAGTGTCACCAATTTCGATTCTTTCTCTCTCATATGGGAAATAAGATCCGAAAACGACGCTAGCTTCCTGGCGGAAATTATGGACACCGGCTTTGGTGATCCTTTCGTGTTGACTGCCTGGTCGGTTTCCACCGACAACAACAGTTGGAATCCCGCCACTACAATTGGTCCAAATGACGGGACGTCTTATCCTTTTATCGTTGATGGGATTTCTGAAAGCACTCAATGGATATCAACGGACAGTCAGCCCGAAAACTTTTTTGCCAGGATCGAATTTCTAAACGGACTTGGCGAATCTGACTCTCTTAGGGAAGAGTTCGATGTGACGCCGGTTCCCGAGCCTGGCACAATATTGCTCGTGGGTGCGGGCCTTGTCGGACTGGCCCTCTGCAGCCGCAAAATGAAAAAGTAGAGATGATACTCGTCAGGCCTCGGTTCTGTTAGAACGCTCTGTGATGGTCGATGGAGTCGGAGCCGCACTGGGATGGTTGGCCAGGAAGAATTTTGCTGGCGCGGATTATGATCAAAAAGGGGCTGAAAGGCGGAAGCGAAAGAGATTCGCTATCTTTCCACAGGCTTTTGCTTTTTCCAAGACGCCAGGCATGAATCGCCAACAACCCAAGCCTTTGATTGCTTGTTCTCAGCTTGCACCTATCACTTCTCGTTTCTCGCCTCGAGGATTATCTCGCTTCGGTCATTACAATGCCCAATAGCGCAGGCCCTGCCCTGTCACCTGCTCCCGATCCAGTACGGCTTTGACGTCGATGACCGCGCCGGTGCCGATGCCGTTGGCGCACAACTCTTTCAGCCGCTCGGGAGTGATGGCTTCGAATGCCCGGTGGGCGACGGCCCAGACCACGCCGTCCACCGGGCCAAGGCCGTCGAGAGCGACCAGGTCGAGCCCGTATTCGTGCTTGGCGTCGGCGGGGTCGGCCACCGGGTCGTGGACCAGGACTTCGACGTCGTACTCGCGCAGTTCGCGGACGATGTCGATCACCTTGCTGTTGCGGATGTCCGGCACGTTCTCCTTGAAGGTCAGCCCGAGCAGCAGGACGCGGGCGCCCTTGACCGCCTTGTCGCCGCGAATCAAGTGCTTGACGGTCATTTCGGCGACGTATTTCCCCATGCCGTCGTTGATGCGTCGGCCGGCCAGGATCACCTGCGGGTGGTAGCCGATCGCCTCGGCTTTCCAGGTGAGGTAGTAGGGGTCAACGCCGATGCAGTGCCCGCCGACCAGGCCGGGGGTGAAGGGCAGAAAGTTCCACTTGGTGCCGGCCGCGGCCAGCACATCGCGGGTTGGAATGTCGAGTTTGTCGAAGATCAGCGCCAACTCGTTCATCAGGGCGATGTTCAGGTCGCGCTGGGTGTTCTCGATGACCTTGGCGGCCTCGGCCACCTTGA
>CAZPOK010000292.1:0-3787 GCA_964587905.1 uncultured Rhodobacterales bacterium
ACCGGGCCGCCGTGGTTGTTCGGCCCGTCGCCCGAGACGTCGATCACCCGGCGGAAGGATGTGAAGCCGTTGCCGTCGAAGAGATCCGCCGCGTCCCGGATCGCGCCCGAGATCGAGGTGCGCCGCAGCGAGGGCCGGAACTCCGCGGTGAGCCTGTTCGCGAAGGCCTCGGCCTCCTGCCGCGTCTCGATCAGCGTCCAGCCGGCGACCGTCCGCGTCGACCCGCTGCCGGCCCATTCGACATAGGTGAGCGCGATGCGGCCCAGAAAGCCCTCGCCGATCACGCCCAGAACCTCGTCGGAGGTCAGCGCCTCGGCGTAGCCCCGGCGCTGGATCTCCAGTTCGTAGGGCGACATCGAGCGCGAGACGTCCACGGCAAGCACCAGCTCGACGTCGACCTCGGTCTCGGCCCGGATGGGAAGCGCGGCGAGAAGGAGGAGGGCGAGGGCGAGGCGAAGCATGTTCCGATCAGGCCACGCGGGGCGCGCCCTGTCCAATCACATCCGCGCTCATCGCCGCAACGCCTCGATCAGGTCGTCCTTTGACATCCTCGACCGTCCCTCGACGCCGGCGTCCCGCGCCCGCCGGAGGAGCTGGTCCTTGGTGAGCGCGCGCAGACCTGCCTCGCACTGGTATCCCCGGCCGTTCTCGTCCGTCGCCTCGTCGATGGCGGCGAGCAGGTCCTCCTTCGACATCGACGACCGGCCCTCGATCCCGAGATCCCGCGCCCGGTCGTCGACCATCGCCTTCGTCGGACCGTGCCTGCGGATGTGGTTCGCCTTCTCCGCCACGTCGTCCGGCTGGTCCGAGACCTGCTCCGACCCGTCGTGACTGTCCGAGGTCTTCTTCTCCGTCGACCGGCGGTATTCGTCCTCCGTCAGCAGCATCCGCACCTCCCGCGGCAGGTAACGCTCGCCTGTCGTCGCGGACCGGGCGCCCGATTTCGTGCCCCAGTCCTCTTCGGTCCACTGATGCAGGTCGGTCTCGTCGCGTTCGGGCCCCTCATCGGCGTAGCCGCCTCCGCGGGATTTGTACGCCTGCACCGCCATCTGCGCCTTGCGCGCGGACCACTGCCCGGGAGTCCCGCCCTTGCCGCTCCGGGTGATCTCGTCCTTCACCTTGTCCCAGAGTTCGGGATCGGTACGTTTCGCCTCCGGCATGGGTCGCTCCGCTGCTGCGTCGCGAAAACCGCAACGACGCGCCTCCGGTTCCCGACCGGTCGGCGGCTGAACCCGACCCGCCCGTCCCGCGTTACTCCGGCATCGCCGGAAGGGGGGCGACAGGGCATGACGGAACAGGTGCGCGTCCCGAGGTCGAGGGCATCATGGGCGACGGTCGTGATCGCCGTCGTCGCCGGCGTGACAGGGCTCGTCCTCGCGCGCAGCTTCCTGATGCCCGTCTTCCTCGCGTTTCTCCTGTCGCTCACGTTCTCGCCGGTCCGGCGCTGGGCGGCGCGGCACGGCGTGGGGGCGCCGGTCACCTCGGCGCTCGTCGTCGGCATGCTGCTCTTCGCCACAGCGGCGCTCGTCTTCCTCCTTTCCGGCCCGGTGCAGACCTACGCCGAGCAGAGCCGCTTCATCGCGGCGGAGGCCGAGCGCAAGCTCAGGGGGATAAGCGAGGCGCTGGAGACGGTGTCGGAGGCCGGCGAACAGGTCGAGCGGATCGCGACGCCGGACGACGCCTCCGACGCCCCCGAGGTCGTCGTGCAGGACGGACCTGGCCTGTTGAGCGGGATCGCGCTCAGCGCGCCGTCGGTGCTGGCGCAGGTCGTGTTCACGCTCGTGCTCCTGTTCTTTCTGATCGCCTCGGGAGACCTGTTCTACGAGAAGCTGGTGCGGGCGAACCCGAGGTTCTCGGACAAGAAGCGCGCGGTCCAGATCGCCTTCGACATCGAGCGCAAGCTCAGCCGCTATTTCTTTACCATCACGCTCATCAATGCTGGGCTGGGGCTGGCCGTGGGGCTCGCGCTCTGGGGGGTCGGCATGCCCAACCCGCTGCTGTTCGGCGTCATGGCCTTCGTTCTGAACTTCATTCCCTACCTCGGCGCCCTCGCCGGCGTGGCGATCACGACGGCCATCGGCATCGTCGCGCTCGACACGGTCGGGCAGGCGGCGCTGGCGGGCGGCGCCTATCTCGCACTCACGGGCGTCGAGGGCCAACTCGTCACCCCCTACGCAGTCGGGCGGCGGCTCAAGCTGAGCCCGGTCCTGGTGTTTCTCGCCGTGGCCTTCTGGGGCTGGGCGTGGTCCTTCATCGGCATGTTCATCGCGGTCCCGGCGCTCATCGCGCTGCGGGTCTTCTCCGAGCATATCCCGGGGCTGTCGAACCTCGGTCTGTTTCTTGCGGGACAGGAGGACACCGAGCCGGAGCAGGCCGCGCCGCCGCCCGGCGAGGGCCGCGCCTGAGCGGTCTCCGGCGCGGATCCCGGTTTTCCGGCAAACGGAACCTCATCGATCGTCCGAGGTTCTGTCGGCAGAGACAGAAATTGAGACAGAGACCAAAGGAGCCACGACATGAAACTTCTGACCCTATCCGTCGCCGCCGCCGCGACCGCCGCCCTGCCGGTCATCGCGCAGGAGATGACGATGGACTACGAGGACATGATCCGCACCCGAGACCTCACGGGCGAGAACGTCTACACCACGAACGAGGCCTGGGACGAAGGTGAATGGACCGACGCCACCTGGAACGAGGTGGACGCAGGGTGGAACAACATCGGCGAGATCGAGGACGTGATCCTCAACGTCGATGGCGAAATGGTCGGCATCGTCGCCGAGGTCGGCGGGTTCCTCGACATCGCGGACAAGCACGTGATGCTGTCGGCCGACGACTTTCGCATCATTCCCATGGGCGATGACGACTATGCGGCCGTGACACGCTGGAACGAGGAGCAACTCGAAGGGCTCGAAGACGTCGATCAGGGCTGGTGGAACTGACGCCGTCCGTCCCGATCTTTCGAACGGCCCCCGCGCGGCGGGGGCCTTTTCGTCTCAGCCGCCCTTGACCTCGACCTTGCCCACGAGCGACGCGCCCTTCGTCGAGGTGAGCGCGCCGGTGCTCAGGTCGGCTTCGACCCGCGCGGTCTCCTGAAGCGACAGGTCCTTGCAGGCGACGCGGCCCTTCACGGTGCCGCCGATCGTCACGATGTCGGCCGAAAGCGTGCCCGAGACCTGGCCGCTGGGCCGGATGTCGATCGACTTCGCCGTCACGTCTCCGGTGACCCGGCCGTTGATCGTCAGGCTCGACTCCTTGGCGATGAGATCGCCCTCGATGGTCAGATCGTCCGAGATGATCGCGTCGTCCACTGTCCGCCCCCCGCTATCGTTTCCGCGTCCATAAGCCGACCGGCGGAGGAATGCGACAGAATACAGCGCGCGTGGGCAAATCTTTGCCGAAGGGGGCGGGCGGTGATGGACACGGCGGGATAGCGGTCGGGCCCGACGGACCGGATCCCCCCGCCGGGCGCGCCCGGCGCGATGGCGCGGGCCCCGGAGGATCCGATCACCGGCCATGCCGGACGCGCAAGAAAGTGCCGATTCAGCCAGAAGCGTCGTGTCCGGTGGTAGTGGTAACGCAAGCGACGCCAGGGATTGAGCCCCGTCCGGGGTCGCTCGCCCCTCAGAATCCCTCGACCGCGCCGCCGTCCTGCTGCCAGGGCTTGACGAGGTTTCCGAAGCGGGTGAAACGGCCCTCGAAGCTCAGCTCGACCGAGCCGATCGGCCCGTGCCGCTGCTTGCCGATGACGACCTCGGCCCGGCCGTGGACCTTCTCCATCGCCTCCTGCCAG
>CAZPOK010000293.1:0-3757 GCA_964587905.1 uncultured Rhodobacterales bacterium
ATCGTCGTGCGCAACATCGGGCAGAACCCGACGCGGACGGGGCTCTTCACCACGCTGGTCGAGATGGGCGCGGACCTGACGCTGGAGAACCTGCGCGAGGCGGCGGGGGAGCCCGTGGCCGACATCCGGGTGCGCTACTCGCCGGCGATGGGCGGGGTCGCGGTGCCCCCCGGCCGCGCGCCCTCGATGATCGACGAATACCCGATCCTGTCGGTCGTCGCCGCCTTCGCGGGCGGTCGGACGGAGATGCGCGGCGTGAAGGAGCTGCGCGTCAAGGAAAGCGACCGGATCGACGCCATGGCGCGGGGGCTCGAGGCCTGCGGCGTGACGGTCGAGGAGGACGCCGACACACTGATCGTCCACGGCATGGGGCCGGGCGGGGTTCCGGGCGGAGCGATCTGCGAAAGCCGGCTCGACCACCGGATCGCGATGAGCTTCCTCTGCCTCGGGATGGCGTCGGAAAAGCCCGTGACCGTCGACGATGCGGGGCCGATCGTGACCTCGTTTCCGGTCTTCGAGGATCTGATGACGGCGCTTGGGGCACGGTTCGAGCGGGATGAGGGGTGAGGGTCGTGCCTGCGTTGACGCCCGTCTCTTCGACGCCCTTTTTTGAGACATCCGAGGAGGGACGAGGACGATGACTGAACACTTGCTTGACGACCTCGGATGGTGGGCGCGCACTGAATGGCGGGTTGGCCGCGCCATGGTTGGCACCGCCTACTGGAGAGCCTTCGACAAGTTCGACGAGATGCGCGGACTCCCCCGGCTATGTGCCGAATACACGAAAGTGCACGGCAACGCGCCCGATCTCGATTTGCCGAAGACGTTTTCAGAAAAGATTCAGTGGCGGAAGATCAACGACCGTCGCGAGATCCTCCGCAGGTTCAGCGACAAGGCGCGGTTCCGGAGGTGGGTGAACGAGCATCTGGGCGAGGCCGAGGCGCGGCGGCTTCTCGTGCCGGCGCTGTTCGAGGTCTCGCGGGCCGAAGACATCCCGTTCGGCACCCTTCCCGATTGCTACGTGATCAAGGTCAGCCACGGCAGCGGCTTCAATCTTTTCGTCCGGGGGCGAGATCTGCCGCCTCAAAGGAACATCCTTCGCCACGTGCGGGTCATGCAGGCAAGGGAGTTCGGGCGGATGCGTCACGAGTGGGCCTACGGCAGGCAGAAACCGACGATCATCGGAGAACCGATGCTCGGGGTCGGTGACGGCGCGGCCCCGGGCGATCTGAAGTTCCATATGTTCGACGGGCGCTGCGTCACCATTCAGGCCAACACCTACGAAGGCTCGGGCAGCTTCGCGACGCCGGACATCGATTACAGGATGTTCATGTCTCCCCAATGGGAGGTGATGGACATCCGTCGCGATGCCCCCTCGGGCACTCCACCGCCGCGGCCCGAGCGGCTTGAGGAGATGCTCGACGTCGCGGAACGGCTGAGCGCCGGTCTTGACTTCATCCGGGTCGACTTCCTCACGTTCGGAGCGTGCTTCTACCTCGGCGAGATGACGGTCTATCCAAGTAGCGGCCTCGTGCGGCTCGCGCCCGAGGGCGCGGATGCTTGGCTCGGCAGTTTCTGGACCCTGCCGGAACCGGACGAGGCCTGCGCTCCGCCGCCGGCCCAGGTACGCGTCGCGTCATGATATCCGCGATCACGGTCGCCATCGACGGTCCCGCGGCGAGCGGGAAGGGAACGGTCTCGAAAGCGGTCGCGGCGCATTTCGGCTTCGCCCATCTCGATACGGGTCTTCTCTACCGCGCGGTCGGGCGGCGGGTGCTGAACGGGGAGGACCCGGTCGCGGCGGCCAGGGCGCTCGTGGCGGGGGATCTCGAGGGCGAGGACCTGCGCGGGCCGGCGGTCGGACAGGAGGCCTCGAAGGTCGCGGCGATCCCGGAGGTGCGCGAGGCGCTGGTCGATTTCCAGCGGGCCTTCGCGGCCCGCTCGGGGGGCGCTGTTCTCGACGGGCGCGACATCGGGACGGTGATCTGCCCCGAGGCGGCGGTGAAGCTCTTCGTGATCGCCTCGGACGATGTGCGGGCCGGGCGGCGCTGGACGGAACTGCGGGAGCGGGGCCTCGAGGTGACGCGGGAGGAGGTCCTCGAGGATCTTCGCGCGCGCGACCGGCGCGACAGCGAACGCGCCTCCGCGCCGCTCAGGCCCGCGGAGGATGCGGTGGTGCTCGACACGACAAGGATGTCGATCGACGAGGCGGTCGCCGCGGCGATCGCGCATGTCGAGGCCGCGCGCGGCGGCTGATGCGCCGCCCGCCGGGGCCGGGTGTCTCGCGATGATGAGGCGTTCTGCAGGATGGCGGCGCCGCCGGATGCAGCGGTCTCTTGCCCGAAGGCGTCACCCTTCGGTCCTGGAATGCCGGCGGTGTCGGACCCGCGCCCGAGGGACGCGGTGCGAGACCGGATGCAGAGATGCGGAGCCTTGCCGGGACCCCGCGCGGTACCGGGGACGAGAGGTACCCGTCGCGGGTGAACGACCGATGAGCGGCCCGCGCGTTGCACGTCCATCGGGCCTTGCCTCGCGCCTGCAATCTGTCTATAGACCGCTCCGTCGAAACGGCGGTACGGTCGTAGGCAAGAGACTTGAGCAGGGTCGGTGAATGCCGACCCTGATTGTTTATCGTCCGACGACCGTTTCGAGGAAAGACCGGCGGAGACAACCGCCCGGCCGGAAAAAGCGAAAGAAGGAAACTGAACACGCATGTGCGCTAAGGCAACCATGGAGGAATTCGAAGCCCTCCTTGAAGAAAGCTTCGAGATCGACACGCCCGACGAAGGGTCTGTCGTCAAGGGCAAGGTCATCGCCATCGAGGCGGGACAGGCCATCATCGATGTCGGCTACAAGATGGAAGGCCGCGTCGATCTCAAGGAATTCGCGAATCCCGGCGAGACCGCCGACCTCAAGGTAGGCGACGAGGTGGAGGTCTATCTCGACCGCGTGGAAAACGCCCGCGGCGAAGCGGTCGTCAGCCGCGAGAAAGCCCGCCGCGAGGAAGCCTGGGATCGCCTCGAGAAGGCGTATGCCGACGAGGCCCGCGTCGAAGGCGCGATCTTCGGGCGCGTCAAGGGCGGCTTCACCGTGGATCTCGGCGGCGCCGTGGCGTTCCTGCCGGGCTCCCAGGTCGACGTGCGTCCGGTCCGCGACGCAGGCCCGCTGATGGGGCTCAAGCAGCCGTTCCAGATCCTCAAGATGGACCGCCGCCGGGGCAACATCGTCGTCTCCCGCCGCGCGATACTCGAGGAATCCCGCGCCGAGCAGCGCGCCGAGGTGATCTCGAAGCTCACCGAGGGCGACGTCGTCGACGGCGTGGTCAAGAACATCACCGAATACGGCGCCTTCGTCGATCTCGGCGGTGTCGACGGCCTCCTGCACGTGACCGACATGGCCTGGCGCCGTGTGAACCACCCCTCCGAGATCCTCTCGATCGGCGAGACGGTGAAGGTTCAGGTCATCAAGATCAACAAGGAGACCCACAGGATCAGCCTCGGCATCAAGCAGCTGCAGGAAGACCCGTGGGATACCGTCGAGGCGAAGTTCCCGCTGGGCTCGGTTCACACCGGCCGCGTGACGAACATTACCGACTACGGCGCCTTCGTCGAGTTGGAGCCGGGGGTCGAGGGTCTCGTCCACGTCTCCGAGATGAGCTGGACCAAGAAGAACGTCCACCCCGGCAAGATCGTCTCGACCTCTCAGGAAGTCGAGGTCATGGTGCTCGAGATCGACACGGCCAAGCGCCGCGTCTCGC
>CAZPOK010000294.1:0-3751 GCA_964587905.1 uncultured Rhodobacterales bacterium
TCGACGAGCCGCGCCTGCGCGAGGAGGCCCGCAACGAGGAGGTCGTCGACCGGCTCCTGAAATACGGGATTCAGGTCGAGGGGCTTCTGCGCAACGCCTCGACCCACGCCGCGGGCGTCGTGATCGGCGATCGCCCGCTCGACGACCTCGTCCCGCTCTATCGCGACCCGCGCTCGGAGATGCCCGCGACCCAGTTCAACATGAAATGGGTGGAACAGGCGGGGCTGGTGAAGTTCGACTTCCTCGGCCTCAAGACGCTCACCGTGATCCAGAACGCCATCGACCTGATCCTCGGGTCGGGCCGCAATCTGCACGAAGCCGCGGACGGCACGACCATCTACGACCCCATCGAGGGCGCCGAGAACGACATCGGCCAGATCCCGCTCGACGACGAGAAGACATATCGGCTTTACGCCTCCGCGAAGACGGTCGCGGTGTTTCAGGTGGAAAGCTCGGGCATGATGGACGCGCTGCGGCGCATGAAGCCCACCTGCATCGAGGACATCGTGGCGCTGGTCGCCCTCTACCGCCCCGGCCCGATGGAGAACATCCCCACCTACTGCGAGGTGAAGAACGGGCTGAAGCAGCGCGCCTCGATCCACCCGTCGATCGACCACATCCTGGAAGAGACGCAGGGCATCATCGTCTACCAGGAGCAGGTGATGGAGATCGCCCAGGTGATGGCGGGCTACACGCTGGGACAGGCCGACCTTCTGCGCCGGGCGATGGGCAAGAAGATCGCCGAGGAGATGGCGAAGGAGCGTCCCAAGTTCGTCGAAGGCGCGCTGAAGAACGGCGTGACGAAGGAGAAGGCGGGCGAAGTCTTCGACCTGCTCGAGAAGTTCGCCAACTACGGCTTCAACAAGTCCCACGCCGCCGCCTATGCCGTCGTCAGCTACCAGACCGCCTGGCTCAAGGCGAACCACCCCGTCGAATTCATGGCCGGCGTGATGAACTGCGACATCCATCTCACCGACAAGCTCGCGACCTACGCCGAGGAGGTCCGCCGCGGTCTCGGTATCGAGATCGTGCCGCCCTGCGTGAACCGCTCGGAGGCCACGTTCACCGTCGCGGGCGGCAGCCTCGTCTACGCGCTGGGCGCGCTCAAGAACGTGGGCGTGGAGGCGATGCGGATGGTGGTGGAGGCGCGCGGCGACCGTCCCTTCGTCAATCTCCACGACTTCGCCCGCCGGGTCGACATGAAGCGCACGGGCAAGCGGCCGCTCGAGATGGTGGCGCGCGCGGGCGGCTTCGACCAGCTCGACCCGAACCGCCGCCGCGTGCTGGAATCGCTCGACGCGCTCATCGCCTATTCCGCCGCGATCCACGATCAGCGCGGGTCGGCGCAGGTCTCGCTTTTCGGCGAGGCGGGCGACGATCTGCCCGAGCCGCGCCTCGCGAGGGTCGAGGACTGGCTGCCCAACGAGCGTCTCTCCGAAGAGCACGCCGGGATCGGGTTCTATCTTTCCGGCCATCCGCTCGACGACTACATGCCCGCGCTGAAGCGGACCGGCGCCAAGACGCTGGCCGAGGTCATGGCCGAAGCCGAGCGCGCGCCGCTCGTCGCGAAGATGGCCGGGGCCGTCTCGGGCCGGCAGGAACGCAAGTCCGCGCGCGGCAACCGTTTCGCCTTCGTCCAGCTTTCCGATCCGACCGGGCTCTACGAGGTCACGGTCTTCTCCGAGACGCTGGAAGCGGCCCGCGATCTTCTGGAGGCTGGCCAGAACCTCGTCCTGACGGTTCAGGCCAACATGGAGGCCGACCAGCTCAAGCTCCTCGCCTCGTCGATCTCTCCCGTCGATACCAGCCTCGCCCGCGCCGGCCGCAGCGAGATCCGCGTCTTCATCGAAGAGGCGGCCGCGGCGACCTCGGTGAAGTCGCTCCTCGAACGATACCGTGCCGACACGTCCGTGCGCGGCAAAGGCGCGGTGACGCTCTCGACCCTGGGGGTGGAGCTTCTCGTCGGCGGCGTGCCGCGGATTTGCGACGTCGACATCGCGCTCGGCGACGACTGGCCGATGAACCCGCAGATCAAGAGTGCGCTCAAGTCGCTCCACGGTGTCGTCGCGGTCGAGGAGGTCTAGCCCGCAGGACGGTCCGGCGGCTCCAGAAATCGGCGTGCAAACGCCTTCGCGAAGGTCAGCGCGAGGATGATCCGCAGGATGTGGTGCAGGGTCACGTAGACCACGCTGATCTCGAGCGACAGGGCGACGAGCGACATCTCGGCCAGTCCGCCCGGTGCGAAGGCGAGGAACACCGCTTCCCAGCGCTCGCCGACGATGCCGCCGAGCGCCCAGGCCGCCAGGCCGGCGACGCAGAGCATCGCCCCCACGTTCAGCGCGGCAATCCGCAGCCCGGTCAGCAGGATCCGCGGCGAGCGCCCTGCGAACCGCGCTCCGAGGCTCGAGCCGATGACAAGCTGCGTGAGCTCGATCAGCCAGGCGGGCGGGCCGCCTTCGACCCATCCCGTGTAATGCACGATGCCCGAAGCGAGAAACGGCCCCGTCACCACCGCCGCCGGAAGGCCGATCCGCCGTCCGAGGATCGCGCCGAGCGCGCCGGCGAGGATCAGGATGACCCAGTCGCGCGGAGACAGCGCGTTTTCGGCCCCGCCGATCACCACGCCGGCTCCGCTGCCGACCGGCTCGCCGGTGAGAAGCGAAAAGCCGATGGGGATGAGGACGATGGTGAGGATCAGGCGCAGGAACTGCAGCATCGTCAGATAGGCCGGATCGCCCCCGGCCTTGTCGCCCAGCGAGATCGACTCGATGAACCCGCCCGGCATGGCGCCGTAGTAGGCCGTGGGCCTGTCGAGGCCGCCGAGGCGCGACAGGTAATAGCCGAGGAGGTGGACGAGCGGCACGAAGATGAGGAGGGTGGCGAAGCTTGGCCACCAGCGGCCAATGTCGCCGAAGATCCCCGGCGTGATCGCGGTTCCGATCGAAACGCCGATCACGGGGATGAACGCGGTCCGCACCGGCATCGGGATGCCGATCACGCGCCCCGTCGGCTGCAGGCCCGCGACCGCCGCGACGCCGACGACGATCAGCGAGCCCAGAAGCATCGGCAACGGCATCCCGACGGCCTTGGCGGCGAAGCCGCCGGCAGTTCCCATCGCCAGGGCGAGACCCATCGTGGGCAGGTGCAGCTCTTCACCCGCCAGCGTCAGCTTCATTCCTGTCCCCGGTTGCGAATGTCCGGCGTCAGATTTTCATCTTGTCGCGAGAACCGCAACGGGCGTCGGCGAAGCCGCGTGCTCAAGGCGCGTCGACGCGCCTTTCCGCGCCCGCGCGGGCGCGGCTCACCAATGCGGCGGCTTCTGGTCCGCGAGAGGCACTGCGCCGCCTTCAGCGCTTTCGCGCTCGGCCTCGCGTTCCGTCAGGAGTCCCACGAGGCGCGACAGCCGCGAGATCTCCCGCTCTTGCCGTGCCACCACTTCCGAGAGGTCGTCGGTGACGCGTGTCAGGTGTGCGATCTGCTCTTCGAGGCGGGTGATATCCGACATTCGGCGACCGCTACACCAAACATGCCGGGGCGAAAAGACCGCCTCGATTTCGTTCATCCGGAGCCGCCCTCGGCCAGCCTTGTCGTCGCCCGCGACGCGCCCCCACCGCCCGACCTTGCCCCCCGGACCCCCTTCGGCTAGATGCGGCCCCGCGAGAGCGTAGCCGAGCGGACCCATGGCCAAGGACAGGAAACAGCCGCGCCCGAAGGCGGAGACCCCGAAGGGCTTCCGCGACTATTTCGGGCC
>CAZPOK010000295.1:0-3692 GCA_964587905.1 uncultured Rhodobacterales bacterium
CGCCTGTTGCCGCGCGATCGCCTGCTCCAGCAGCCCTTGCTGCGACCGGGTTCTTTCGAGATCGGAGGAAAGCCGTGTCATCAACTGGTCATAGCGCGCCCTGAAGAGTTCCGTCGCGGCCACGTCACCCGTCAGCACTTGCGGCAGGATCCGGTCGAGCGTGGGATCCTCCGACACCGCGGCGATCGTGGCGGGCGCGCCGTTCGCTTGGGCGGCCTTCATGGCGGCGATCCTCGTCTCCAGAGCGGCGGCGGACGACGCGGTCTCCGACAGGCGTTCGCGTTGTTCCTTGAGTCTCAGATTGAGCGCCTGAAGAACCTCTTCGCTGATCAGGTTCGCGTTCGCGACGTAGTCTTTCAGTTCCCGCGCCGACGACTCGACGTCCGACTGCAGGTCGGCAACGCGTCCCGACAACCAGTCGGTCGCCTGGCGCATCTTTTCGAATTTCGTCTCGAGCTGGTCCTCGATGTAGAGTTCGGCGAGGGCGTTGGCGATGAGGGCGGATTTCCCGGCCTCTTCGGTCGCCGCGGTGATCTTGATCAGGTAGCTCCACTCCTCGCGCGTCACGGTGATGCTGTCGGTCACGGACGTCACCGTCTTTTCGAAGGCTTTCCCGGGTGTCGGAGGGGTCTCGTTTTCCGGAGGCCGGGGGGGAATGACGCCCACGCGTTCGACGGCGGACCGGACGGCATCTTTCAGACGCGTCAGAGTATCGCTGGCCCCGTCCATCATTCCGGCGTCCGTCGGCTGTTGAAGGTCGCTGTTGAACTCCGGGTCATTGGTGAGGTTCAGCCGGTCCACCAGCTTGCCGATCAGCCTCCGCGAGCGCATCACGGCGATCTCCGTCTGAAGCTCCGCGTCGTCTCCGGACATGCCCGTGAAGACGGTGTCGAAGCTCACGAGGCTCGGAGAGTAGACATCCAGCGCGAGGGTCGAGGTCGCCCGATAGATCGGGGTCGTCTGATACGTCACCTGATACCAGGCGATCGCGAGGCCAATGAATCCCGCCACGGCCATCCAGTACTTGCCTCGCCAGACGGTTCTCGCCAAGCCGACAAGATCTATTTCGTCATCGAACTCTTCGGGCTCGCGACGCGCCCCGCTCTCGAGGCGGAGAGGCTTGTTCTGGTTCATTCACTGCTCGATTTTCTTTTTCTTTTACCAGATGTAGTGTCGAAAGAGCAATTTCTTTGTGGTCTGCTGGACGTTGCCCGACAGGAGTGGCAGACGTGCCGCGTGAGGGTCACGAGAGTTCCGTCCGCGCCAGCGCGGCGCATGCGGACACTCCCGCCGAAGTCGATCCATAGCTCAATCCCACGGCGCGCACGTCTTTTACCAAGTCGGCAAGTGGTCGGAGCGAGCGATTCCGGCGCGACGGTTCGGTCCCCGATTGCAGCAATATCTGGAGCGCTTCCGCCGGATCGATTGCGCGGCGATCCGAAGCCTGTCCTTCCGAGTAGGAGGGGAACACGAGGCAGTCTATCCGAAGCATGCTTCCGGGCTCCACGCTCCGTCTGGGCATCCGGTACTCCCGCATGGGAAGCAGTCCACGGGTGGCGCGGGGTTTCACATGGGCCCGCATCGGCAGTGCGATCGCGTGAAGGCCGTCCTGGTGAAGCGCGAAGAGATCGTCGCTGGCGTAGGTCCATCCGGCGTTTGCAAGCGCAAGCGCCAGCGTGGTCTTGCCGCGACCGGACGGCCCGGCCAGGATCATTCCTTTTCCGTCCCGGACAACCAGCGCTCCATGGATGACCGCACCGACGTTCTCTTCGCCGACAAGGATGCCGATGATCTCCTGAAACAGAATGAAACGCGCGGAGTCTCCGTCTGTCGAATGCCACGCTGGGCGGCCATCGCGCACAATCGTAACGCGACCGTCTTCCTGGACGACGTCTATGGTGTGGAGTGCCTCTTCACTCGGGTGCGCGACATATGCGCCGAACGTTCTCGCCGTGCGCATGGCGATGTCCTCGCAGTCGCATCTCACCCGCACGTTCAGCCGACCATGTGCGAAATCGAGCGTGATGCCGCGTCGGCCGGCATGGAGCCGCGTGGTGTTCAGGTCGAAGGCGGGCGGAGCGGGCGCAAGCAGCCCGGCCGCGTGCCAGGTCTTCCGGATGTCGTAAAGCAGAGCATCGGCGTCTTCTGCTGAGAAGCCTTGCCGCGTGGATAATGATTGACGGAGTGCATCGGTGTCGCCAGCGGCAAGGCTCTCGAGAAGGGCGAAGCCGAGTGAATCGGAGAAAACCACCGCGCCGGAATGTCGCGAATGGAGAACCATCCTCTCGTGCAGCAGCAAGGGTTCGATTGCCTGCCGTATGTCGTGCCATGAACCGTCGCAAACATCTGGTTCAGGAGTCCGCTTGTTCCGATGGCCGTCCCAGGTTTCAAGCGGCGCGGACCGCAATCCCGCCTGCCAGCCGCTCATCTTCTGAAACGGCAGATCAGCCGCACGACCCATCGCGGCGGGCGGCCGCTCCGACGGTTCCTGCGGCGCGCACGTGAACATGCTCTCGACTGAGCGAGGGCTTCATCTGCAGAGAGTGCCACCGTCGCCGACCCCGCGAGTGCGGCGGAATACTTCGTGACAGCCTGAATGGCTTCCCGACGACTGTAGCGCCGTCCGCCTGCAGAACCGACACCGGTCTCCGGGTCGTCTTGGTCCGCTCTATCTGCCATGCCTGCTCTTCGTTTTGGCGATGATAGACCAATTCGATCGCGAAGTGAATCCCTCTAAAGACGTGTTCGGAGACTGGCCCGATCGACTTCCCGCTCAAGAACCGAGTTCAAATCAATCAAGCAGCGCAGGAGTGACCCGATGTCCGGTCGTGGCATTCACCTGTCAGCTTAGCTTCGTCTGCTCGGCGTCGAAGTCCCTCGCGTATTCGCAATACCTCGGCCACGTCGACGCGATGATCCGACGCTTGCGTTCGTCGAGCGCGTCACGGCGCACGGCGGGATTGCCGGCGTAGAACGAGCCGGACTCGAGGATCTGACCTTCGCTCGTGCGCGCGCCCGCGGCGACGAGGACGTCGTCGCCGATGACCGTGCCGGGTGCGATGACGGCGCCGATCCCGATCAGGCTGCGGTCGCCGACGACCGCGTCAGTGAGCGTGACGTTGTGGCCGAGCGTGCTTTCGGCTCCGATCCGGACGTCGCTCTCGCGGCAGCACAGGATGCTGTTGTCCTGAATGTTGGTGTTCGCGCCAATCGTCATGACATGGGCGCCGGCGTCCAGGTCGCAACTGAACCAGACGCCGTTTCCGCCCGCAAAGCGGACGTCGCCTGCAAGCCGCGCCGTGGCGGCGATGAAGAGTGCGCCCTCGGGGCTGTCCGGCCGGTCTGACGGTCCGTCGGTGTCGGATCTGCCCCGGACGTCAGCGTGCAGGGCTTCGAGTTCGGCGCGTTCGAGCTTCCGCACCGGCTTCGCGGGCATCCCCTCGTAGAGCCATCCGCCGTCGAGGGCGGTGCCCGGGAAGACGACCGCGCCGTCGCCGAACGCGGCGTCATCGCCGATCTCGGACCCGTCCAGGATGATGACATCATCTCCAAAGCAGCAGCGATCCCCGACGGCGCAGGCGTGGATCACCGTGTTTCGGCCCGCGGTGACGCCCGCCCCGATCTCGGTCGGATAGATCTCGTGCGCGATGTGGACTGTCGAGCGGTCGCCTAGATGAAAATCGTCGCCGATC
>CAZPOK010000296.1:0-3647 GCA_964587905.1 uncultured Rhodobacterales bacterium
TGGCCCTGATCCTGGTCTTGGCCCTGGTCCTGATCCTGTCCCTGTTCCTGACCTTGATCCTGGTCCTGGGCGTTCGTGTCGGTGGTATCGACGTCCGTGACCTGCTCCTGACCTTGTTCCTGGCTGTTGAGATCGGCTTCGATCTCGGCCTCCTCGACTTCGATGTTCGTGTCGAAATCAGCGTCGATCGAGTCGATGTTGACCTCTTCGAAGTCGGCGATGTTGACAGATTGTCTCTTACTCATGGGAGTACCTCTGAATGCGTGGACACCGCATCGCCATTCATCTCAAAAGCGATGATCAGGTGTTCCGGATTGTGATTGATACGGGGTCGGATTGTGTTTGTGCGGATCACCCCGTGCGATCCCATCCCGTCGCGGTCACCCCCCTTCCATACTCGTTCAACTCGAAAAACCGGGCGAGTCGTGTTCTGCACCGGGTGCAGCCGCTCACTCAAATTCTGGACACTCAGCGTCGCAACTCGCGCACGGCATTCCAATTCATCGGATGGTCAGGTCCGTTTAGAGGGCAGAAAAAGATACAGAAATCAGTAGCTTGACGAATACAGGCACGTGATGCCCGCCGATCCTTCGCACTCTCGATCTTCGTCCTGATCGTTTGGGTAGGTTACATGCCGCCAGTCTCGAGTCATTCTGCTGTGGCTTGGTTCGTGCCGTCCTCGCGACATCGCGGAGATCTATCGTTGAGAGGATGCTCAAGATGTGATAGGAAGATGGTTGTCTAACCAATTGGGGGATTGGGATTAAGGTATAGGGACGCAACAGTTTTGGGTCGGAGGGTTTATCTCCGGCGCGCGCAGGTGTGTAATTGGGGGTCCGAAATGCGCGAGATACTGCAGTCTATAAATTCGACGACAAGAGATAAACTTTCGAATGTGGGAATCGCGGTGGTGGGCAGCGGCCCATTTTTTACACGCCAGACCTGCAATCATCTGGAGAACGAATTCGATACCGGCTGCGTCCGGTTGAATTCGCTCGACGAGCTGGACGGGATTACCGAGGAATTGACGCGGTTGCGTCTGGTCGTGATCGACGAGACGCTGGCCGATGATCTTCTGGCCCGTCCCGAGGCGTATCGGGAGATCAATTCCCTGGCGGCCATCGCTTTGGGGTATCGCGACATCGACACCGCCCGCCGGTTCCACGAAAGCCTCGATCCCGCCGTGCACGGAGCGGTGGGCTATCTTCCGCTGAACGCGCCGTTCGAGGTGGTTCTGTCCACGATCAGGCTCCTGCTGCACAAGGAACTCTTCGTTCCCGCCTGCCTGATCCGCACCTTGTCCGAGCGCAAGGCCGAGGGCAGGGTGATCGAAAGGGTCGAGACCGAACCGCCTTGCAAGAAGGATGCCGACACCGAGTTCTTCCGTCTCACGGACCGGGAACGACAGGTCCTGCGCCGCGCATCGGTCGGCGAGAGCAACAAGATGATCGCCCGCGCGCTCAGCATCTCCGAACACACGGTGAAGCTCCACATGCACAACGTCTATGAGAAGCTCAACGTCTCGAACCGCACGGCCGCGGCATCCCTGTACCTCGCGACGAATGGTGGACGGGGTGGAACCGCAAACCGACCCGCATAGGCTGTTCGAGCGCCTTCTCCTTCTGACGGGCCGGATGAACTACATGTGGACCAACACCGAAAGCCTGCTGATCCACGTGATCGCCGGGCTGGCGAAGGTCGACAAGGACACCGCCGTGATCATCTTTCTGACGCTGAACACGACACGCGCCCGGCTGGATCTTGTCGAGCGCCTCGCCAAGATGCCCATTCGTGACGCCGACGAACGGGACAGCGTTCTGGCCTGCACACGAGAACTCGGCCGACTTTCGGGAACGCGGAACCACTACAACCACTGCATCTATTCGTTCGATGCCGAAAGCGGAAACCCGCAGACCATTCTGATGCGCATCGCGGATCGCAAAGGCGATATACGCGTCGGACGGAAGGGGCTGATCGATGAAGGCGAACTCGAACGCATAGAGGGCGTCCTGTCGCAGCTTGCGGGCCTGAACACAAAAATCTGGGGATTGATCAGCCGCTGCGGTTATCCCGCCTGATCGGTCGCCTGGAGCTTTTCCGGTGGTCGGGGCGGGGGCGGCTCAGCGTCCTGAGGATGCATCCGAGATGACGTAGAACTCCTCGACTCCCACCAGCCAGCCTTTTCCCGCACCGACCTGAAGCTGGACGTAACTCGACGTCCAGTTCCGAAGCGAGCCGGCCAGAGACAACCTGTTGTCGGCGATCCCGCGTTCGGCGTCGATGAGGTCGAGGACGGTTGCCTGACCCGCGTCATACGCCTCGCGGGAGAGATCGCGCAGATCGGTGGCGGCATCGACCGCCCTCTGGAAAGCGGCAGTCTGGCGTGCCCACTGGCGCGACAGGGAAAGCGCCGCCTGAGTCTCTTCCACAGCCGTCAGAACGGAAGAACGCCAAATCAGTTCGGCCTCCCGCGCGGTCGATTGCGCGATGCGCCGGTTGGCCCGAAGCGTCGGCTGGTTGAACACGGGCAAGGTGAGGAACGGCCCGAAGCTCCAGCTTTCCCGGTCACCCGCCGTCACCGCGCCGCTGAGCGCGAGAGAGGGATAGAGCTCCGCCTCCGCGATGCCGATCGCCGCCGTCGCCGACGCCAGACTGCGCTCCGCTGCCCTGACGTCTGGGCGATTTCGCAAGACGTCTGCGGGAACGCCGATGTCCGGCTGCCCGCGCGGTCTCGGCTGAGGCCCTCCCCGGTCGAGGCGCGCCTTGATGGTCGCGCCCGGTTCGCCCAAAAGCGTTGCGATCCGAAACACGTTTTCCTCGTAGCGCCCGATCAGGATCGGCAGGCTCGCTTCCGCGGTCGCGAGCAACGACCGTGCCTGCGCCTGTTCCAGCGCCGTCGCCTCGCCGACCTCTACCCGGCGCTCGACCAGGTCCAGCGTCTGCCGCCGACCGGCGATAGAGTCCCGCGTGATCGCCGCGGCCGCCTGGAAGTAGCGCGCCTGGTTGTAGGCATCGATGACCTCGGCGAGGTAGGCCAGCCTCACCGTCCCTGCGTCGAACTGCACGGCCTCCAGATCGGCCGCTGCGGCTTGCCGCTCGCGGGTGAAGCGTCCGAAGAGATCGAAGACGAAGGATGCGTCGGCGGCACCGAAGCTCTCGTTCTCGACCCCTGCGTTCTCCACCTCCCCCCGTCGCGCGTTCAGCGACAGATCGCCACCAATCTGTGCGGGTACGCCGGTTCGTGCCAGGCGGGCCCGCGCGGCGGAGATCCGCTCGGTCGCCGCACGAACATCGAGGTTTTGCCGGAGCCCGATCGCGACGATGTCGTCGAGCGTCCGGTCGCCAAGAGCAGACCACCACGCTCGCGTTGCCGCGTTCTCAAGGGCGCCGGAGCTCCCGTCAACATACGATGCGGGAACTTCAATGCCCGGCGTCCGGTAATCGGGCCCTATCGGGGTACAGGCACTGATCCCGCATCCAAGAATTGCCGTGAGACAGAGGTTTCTTTTCAATGTCTTCGCGCCATTATGAATTCAATTCGAACCGGACGCTACCAGATCGGCGCCCGTTTTTCTCCAGTCAGTTCCAACGATTCTCCAAGGTGTGCCCAAAGTTCATCACCTTTCGAATGAGACCACTACGCGCGC
>CAZPOK010000297.1:0-3636 GCA_964587905.1 uncultured Rhodobacterales bacterium
CTTGCCGACAAGCTCCTTCCTCTTGACCGTCTCCGGTGAACCGCGCTGCGCCATCTCGACTCTCCCCTCGCCGCGAACCTAGCCGAAAGCGGGAAGGCGCCCGGTCTTTCGAAAATTATACGTTGTCCCAGAAATCCTATGACGAAATTGCGATTAGAGCGATAGTGTTGTCCTGAGCGGACATTCGACGGGGAAAACATCGGTGATCGACCCTCTACCCTCCGACATCTTTCGGCCGGGACAGGTCCTCAACAATACCTACGAGATCGAGGGCGTGCTCGGGCGGGGCGGTACGGGCGAGGTGTATCGCGCGACCAACCAGGTCACCGGCCGCACCTTCGCGATCAAGGCGCTGAACGCGCAGTTTTCGAGAAACGCGGATTATCTCGAGCTGATGAAGCGCGAGGAGGAGATGCGCAGCATCCTCCACGACGCGGTCGTCCGCTACAACGAATGCTCCCGCACCGACGACGGACACGTCTACCTCGTGATGGACTACATCGCCGGCCCGTCGCTCGCAGAGGCGATGATGGACCGTCGGATGGACCCGCGCGAGCTTCTCATCATCGCGCACCGGGTCGCCGAAGGCCTCGTCGCCACGCATCGCAACGGCATCGTGCACCGCGACCTGTCGCCCGACAACATCATCCTGCGCGACGGCGAGGCGGAGAAGGCCACCATCATCGACTTCGGGATCGCCAAGGACACGGCGGCCGGCGCGCGGACGATCGTCGGCAACGAGTTCGCCGGGAAGTACGAATACGCCGCGCCCGAGCAGCTCGACGGACATTCCGAGCCGCGGACCGATCTCTATTCCCTCGGCGCTACCCTCCTCGCGGCATACCGACAGGAAACCCCCTATCTCGGCACCACGCCCGGCGAAATCGTGCGCCGCAAGCAGACGCCGCTGGAAACCGACGGCGTGCCCGAGCCTCTCGGAGGCTTCATCGACCGCCTGACGATGCCGCATGCCGAAGACCGGCCGTCCTCGGCCGCGGAAGCGGTCCGGCTGATCGACGACCTTCTGCGGCCGCTGTCGAAGGGCAAGGACAGGGCCTCGGCGGGGTCGACCTCCTCCGCCTCCCGTGCCCGGAAGAAGACCCGGAGGCGGGGGCTGCCCGTCCTGGCGGGTGCGCTGGCCCTCGCAGGCGGCGGCGCGGCCATCGCCTGGGCGGCGGGCCTTTTCGATGCCCTCCTGACGCCGCCGCTCCCTCTGGCATCGCCCTATGTGCTGGAGGCGTCCGCTCCTGCCGGCGGGGCGCCGAGTCTCGTCGCGAACGCGCCCGACGAGGCGGTCTCGGGGATCCTGCGCCGTGCTTTCGCCTCGGCGACGGGCGCGCCGGTCGGGTCCGGCGAGATCAGCATCGCGACCGGCATGCCGATGGCGGAATGGCACGAACTGGCTGCCGAACTCATGGCGCGGGCGGCCGAACTCGACGACTGGTCGCTCGGGATCAAGGACCGCTCCGTCGTCATCACCGGCGTCGCCTCGGGGCGCGCGCAGCGGGACGCACTGGTCGCGGGATTTCAGGATTTCTCCCGCGGGACCGGCATGGACATCCGTCCGAGCATCGCCGCCGGCCCCCTGTCCCTGCCGGTGGACATCCTGCAGGCCACGATCGACGACTTCTCGACCTGCGGCGCGCTGACCGTCGAGGCGACGGGGACGCTGGCGCTGGGCGAGGAGGTCCGTGTGACCGGCGACTTCGCGGACGGCGCCGACATCTCCGCGCTCCGGAATTCGCTCGGGGATCTCGTCGGCGACCGCCCCGTGCGGGTCCAGGGAACGGTCCTCAACGAGCAGCTTTGCGCGATCCGCGCGGTGCTGCCTCCGGCGTCGGCGGACACCTTGTCGATCTGGCTTGGCAACGGCGTCAGCGAGGCGGCCAACCTCACGGGCGTCTACCGCACCGGCGAAAACCCGGTGGTGGAGATCCACACTCCGGCGAATATCGAGGACGGCTATCTCTGGGTCATGATCGTCGACAACACGGGCAAGGTCTTTCACGTCCTGCCCAACGTCAACGACACCGAGCAGCGCCTCGGCGCGCTCGGAGAGGTCGTCGGCGGCATCCGCAAGATCCGCGTCCTCTGCCCGATCGAGACCCTCGCGCGGAACCCGCAATGCCTCGCGATCCGGATCACCGAGGGCGACTACGGCAAGAGCGAGGTGCTGGCGGTCCTGTCCAGCCGCCCGCTCTTCGACATGCGCCGGCCCCGCGACGAGTCGGTGGCCTCGGTCGCGGGCGCCCTCGGCGAGACGCTACGCGGACGCGAGCGTGAGATCCTGGGTGTCGCGGCACGGATCATAGACGCACGCCCATAGAATCGCAAAAGTTGCAAGAATCACAAAGGTCTGAGAGAATTCGTGAAACATAAACTCCAACAGGGACAGGAACGATGGACGTAACACCGTTCCTTGCGCCTCTCGGCGAAGCGGCGCCCTCCGGCACGGAGCTTCGCAACGACGCGCGCTTCCACGCGATCGAACGCATGATCGAACCGGCATCGCGCGAGGCGCGAACCGACAAGGACGGCACAGTCGCGGTCACGCCACAGATGGACTGGCAGGAGGTTCTCGACCACGCGGCAGAGCTCGCCGGGACGGGTCGCGACCTTCGTCTGCTCGTGATCGTCACCCGCGCGATGTCGAACGTCGACGGCTTTTCCGGTCTGAGCCGGGGTCTCGGCATGATTTCCGACGCGCTCGATCAGTACTGGGACACCATTCACCCGGAGCTTCGCGACAGGCCGGAACCGGCCGAAGCGGCGCTGCGCCGGTCGAACGCGCTGAAGCAGCTCGAGAACGACGACCACGGGCTTCTGGGCGATCTGGAGATGGGCGCGGTCCTGGAGCCGCGCGGCATCGGCCCGATCACCGGTGACGACTTCGCCGTGGCGAGCCTTTCGGATTTCGAATTGATGAACGAGTCGCCCTCGGGCCTCGGCGACGCCGAGAAGGCGGCGCTGAAGGAGAAGCATGCGGCACGGGTGAACCGGGTCACGGCCGCCTGCCGCGCGCTGTTCGCCGAGGAGGCGGATCGCGCGGCGGACCTCCTCGCGACCGTCACCGCGGCGAACGCGGCGCGCGCCGCGCTGGAGGCGAAGTTCTCCGAAAAAGCGGGGCTCGCGAACGGCATGGGCCTGCGGCTGCCCGAACTCGAGACCTTCCTGGACCGGGTCCGGACCACGCTCGAGGCCAATGCCGCGGATGCCCCGGCGGCCGAGGTCGAAACATCGGATGCGACCGCGCCGCCGGCCGCCGACGGACCGTCGCCCGCGCCGCGGCCCCGGAAGCCGGCCGCGCCCCCGCCCTCGGGCAGCGTCCCCTCGGGCGTCAATTCCCGCGACGACGTGGTGATGTGCCTCGACATGATCATCGCCTTCTACGAGCGCACCGAACCGTCGTCGCCGATCCCGCACATCGCCCGCCGGATGCGGCGGATGGTGCCCATGGATTTCGTCCAGCTCATGGAAGAGATCGCGCCCTCGGGCATGAAGGAGTTCCGGAACATCGCCGGAGTGGACGAGAAATCGAAATAGCCCCCAACGGAGGTAAAGGCCAATGGCTGACAGCAAGCAGAAGGTGATCGAGCGAAACCGGGCGCCACGCGTCCAGATCGCCTACGACGTCGA
>CAZPOK010000298.1:0-3635 GCA_964587905.1 uncultured Rhodobacterales bacterium
GTCTGGTTGAAGATCGCCACCCGGTCGCCCGTCCCCATCCGCATCACCCCGAAAAGATAATGCGCCTGGTCGCGGTCCAGAGGAACGGTTTGCCCCTGCCCCACGGGTTGCTCTACATAGAGCCGGACTTTCGCAGCCGACATGGACCTCATCCCGATGGCCGAACACTCCCCGGCAACAGACGGTCAGGTGGCCGACGCCGTCAAGGGCAATTGGGTCGACAGCCTCGCCCCGGCCTGGACACGCCCCTACCTGCGGCTTTCGCGCGCCGACCGGCCGATCGGGACATGGCTCCTGCTGCTGCCGTGCTGGTGGGGGCTGCTGCTCGCCGCCGGGCATACGGGCACCTTCACGCTCCACGACGCCTGGATCGCGGCGGGCTGCGGCATCGGGGCCTGGCTCATGCGGGGCGCGGGCTGCACCTGGAACGACATCACCGACCGCGATTTCGACGCGGCGGTCGCGCGCACCCGCTCTCGGCCGATCCCCTCGGGTCAGGTGACCGCCCGGCAGGCCTTCGCGTGGCTCGTGATCCAGTCGCTCGTCGCGTTCTGCATCCTCCTAACCTTCAACTGGGCGGCCATCGGTCTGGGCGTCGCCTCGCTTGCCCTCGTCGCGATCTACCCATTCGCCAAGCGCTTCACCTGGTGGCCGCAGGTGTTTCTCGGTCTCGCCTTCAACTGGGGCGCGCTGCTGGCCTGGACCGCCCACACGGGCAGCCTCGGCTGGCCCGCCGTCATGCTCTACCTCGCGGGGATCTCGTGGACGCTGTTCTACGACACGATCTACGCCCATCAGGACAAGGAGGACGACGCGCTGATCGGCGTGAAATCCACCGCCCGTCTCTTTGGCGACCACACCAACCAGTGGCTCCGCGGCTTTCTCGCGGCAAGCATCGTCCTGATGGCCGCCGCCATCATCGTCGCGCTCATCGACCAGAGCCCGCTCGCGCTCGCCGTGGGCTTCGGCGCGGCCTGGGGCTTCGGCTGGCACCTCGCATGGCAACTCACCCGGCTCGACATCGACGAGACCGAGACCTGCCTCCGGCTCTTCCGGTCCAACCGGGACGCGGGACTGATCCCTGTGCTGTTTCTTGCCGGTGCCGTCCTGCTGTGATTGCACAGGGCAAACCCACGGACTAACAGGAAGGCGACCTTCCCCCGGATACGGCCTGCAATGCGACTCTCCGAGTATCTTCCCATCACCATCGCGATCCTGCTCGGCGGCTCCGCCTGCCTCGGCGTCGCCGTCGCCTCGGTCTCGGCCATCGAGACCCAGTCCGAGCGCCAGGTCGGCGCGGCGCTCGTGGAGAACGGATACGACTGGGCGGACGTGTCGGTGGACGGCCTTCGCGTGATCCTGACGGGCACCGCACCCAGCGAAGCCGCCCGGTTCACGGCCGTGTCGGCGGCCTCGGAAATCGTCGAGGCGAGCCGCGTGATCGACGCGATGGAGATCGCCGCGAGGGAGTTCGTGGCGCCGCCTGCCTTTTCCGTGGAAATCCTTCGAAACGACGAGGGAATCTCGCTCATCGGCCTCGTCCCCGCGTCGACCGATCGGACGCGCATCGCCGAACGCGCGGGCCGGGTCCAGAAGACGACAGTGACCGACCTGCTCGAACCCGCCGACTATCCGGTCCCCGAGACCTGGGCGGCGGCGCTCGATTTCGGGCTCGAGGCGCTGACGGACCTGCCGCGTTCGAAAATCACCGTCGAGGCAAGCCGGGTCAGCATCACGGCGATCACCGACAGTGCCCGCCAGAAGCGGGAAATCGAGGCGGCGCTGCGGAGCGTGGTGCCCGCCGGCGTCCGGCTTGTCCTCGACATCTCGGCCCCGCGCCCGGTGCTCACGCCGTTCACGCTCCGCTTCGTGATCGACGGATCCGGCCCGCATTTCGACGCCTGCTCCGCCGACAGCCCGGACGCGCGGCGGCGCATCGTGGAGGCGGCGCGCGCCGCCGGTCTCGACGGCGAGGTCAGCTGCCTCATCGGCCTCGGCCAGCCTTCGCCCCGGTGGGCCGACGCGGCGGTCCTCGCGATCGGAGCCGTCGCCGAACTGGGCGGCGGGCATGTGACCTTCTCGAACGCCGACGTGACGCTTCAGGCGCCAGAGGGCACGCGCGAGGCCGATTTCGACCGGATCGCCGGACGGCTCCAGACCGCGCTGCCAGAGGTGTTCTCGCTCACGGCGGTTCTCCCGCAACCCGCGGACCGGGGCTCGGACGAAGATGGCGGTCGCGACGCGGTCGAGTTCGTCGCGACACGCGGCACCGAGGGACAGGTCGAGATTCGCGGCCGCCTGCCCGACGCCCGCACCCGCGCCGCGGTGCAGAGCTTCGCCCACGCGCGGTTCGGCGTCGACGGCACCGAACTTGCCGCGCGGATCGCCGATGATCTGCCGCAAGGATGGCCGGTGCGGGTGCTCGTCTCGCTCGAGGCGCTGTCGCTTCTGAACAACGGCGCGATGACCGTCCGCCCCGACCTGATCGAGATCTCGGGCGACACCGGCAGCAAGACCGCGAAGGACGATATCTCGCGCATCATCACGTCGAAGCTCGGCGAGACCGCGGAGTTCAAGCTCGACGTCTCCTACGTCGAGGCGCTCGACCCGATCGCGGCGCTGCCCACCCCGGAGGAATGCGTCGAGCGGATCAACGCGGCCATCGCGGAGAGGAAGATCACCTTCGCGCCGGGCTCGAGCGAGATCGACGCCGACGCGCTCGACACCATCGACAAGGTTGCCGAAGCGCTCAAGGAATGCCAGACCGTGCAGATGGAGATCGGCGGCCACACCGACAGCCAGGGGCGTGAAAGCATGAACGAGCGGCTGTCGCAGGAACGTGCGAACGCGGTGCTGAACGCGATCATGGCGCGGCGCGTGCTGACCTCGAACCTGATCGCGAAGGGATACGGCGAAACCCGGCCCATCGCCGACAACGGCAGCGACGACGGCCGCGAGGCCAACCGGCGGATCGAGTTCCAGCTGATCCTGCCGGGAGAGGAGGCGCCGGAGGCGGATGCCGGCGAGGCCACAGAGGAGGACCCGGAGGCGAATGGACAGGACTGAGTTCATCACGGCCGCCGCGCTGATCCTCTTCGTCGCCTTCATGCTGGGATGGTTCGCCTACTGGCTGCTCCACAAGCTGACCCGCGTGAGCGCCGCCGACATCGGCGAGATCGACAAGATGGCGCAGGAGCTTCACGACGCCGAGGAGGCGCGCGACCAAGCCATCGCCTATTTCCAGAACCGCGAGGCTGAACTCACGAACCAGCTCCAGCAGACCGAGGCGGAACTTCGCGCCGCGATGGAAGGGCTTCGCGAGGCCCGCCACGAGGCCGAAGAGCTGCGGGCCTGGATCGACCGGCAGAACCAGTCGGCCTGACCGCCTCATGCTGGCTCCAACATGCGATGTTCGCGACGAGCCGCCGAAGGGCGCGGGCCCGGAGAGCGTCACCGGGATCGGGGCCGGTTTCCTTCGAAGGAAATCGGCAGGAGCACTCGCAAACTCCTGCCCCTCACCAACGGTCGAGCGCCGCCTCGTCCTCGTCCTTCGCCGCGACCCAGCGTTCGCCCGCGCGGGTGATCTCCTTCTTCCAGAAGGGCGCGCGGGATTTGAGGTAGTCCATCAGGAACTC
>CAZPOK010000299.1:0-3626 GCA_964587905.1 uncultured Rhodobacterales bacterium
ATCCGGTCGGCGCCGTCCTCGGGCGCATCACCGCCAGCGGCAAGTACAAGCTCGCGACCTCTGGAGGATCCGACGGCGCGCAGACCGCAGCCGCCGTGCTGCTTTATGCCACCGACGCCACACTCGCGGATGCGGTCGGTGTGGTGATTCTCCGCGGCCCCGCCATCGTCTCGCGCGCGTCCCTCGCCTACGACGCCACGGTCGATGACGGGGCGAAGATCACCACCAAGCTTGGCCAACTGGCCGCCGTCGGACTCCTCCCGCGCGACACCGCCTGATCCGGCGGCCTGCTCTCGCGCGTTCCCATCTGCGCCGTCTCCACTGCCCCCTCATTCTTCGGAGTTCCCCATGACCATCACCCGCAACCCGTTCGACGCGGGCGGCTATTCGCTCGCCGAGATGACGCAGGCCATCAACATCCTGCCCAACCTCTACACCCGCCTCGGCCAGATCGGCCTCTTTCGCTTCGAGGGCGTCACCCAGCGCTCCATCGTCATCGAACAACGCGAGGGCGTCCTGAGCCTCCTGCCCTCGGTGCCGCTGGGCGCCCCCGCGACCGTCGGCAACCGCGAGCAGCGCTCCATGCGAAGCTTCGCCCTGCCGTGGATCCCCCACGACGATGTGATCCTGCCTGCCGACATCCAGGGGATGCCCGCGCTGGGTGTCTCGGATGCGGCCGACCCGCTGGTCGAGGTGATGAACCGCAAGCTGACACTGATGCGCCGCAAGCATGCCCAGACCCGCGAATACATGGAGATGAACGCACTCCGCGGCATCGTGAAGGACGGGGCCGGCACCACGCTCTACGACTACTTCACCGAGTTCGGGCTCGACATGATCTCGGTCGACTTCGTCTTTGGCACCGCGGGCACCAATATCCAGGGCAAGGTCCGCACCACGCTCCGGGCGATCGAGGACAGCCTGCTGGGCGAGACCATGACCACCGCGCATGCGCTGGTCAGCTCGGAGTTCTTCGACAAGCTGATCAGCCATCCCAAGACCGAGGACGCCTACAAGTTCTTCTCGGCCACCGGTGGCCAGCCGCTGCGCGAGGACATGCGCCGCGCCTTCCCCTTCGCGGGTATCCTCTTCGAGGAATACAACGGCTCCGTCACTCTCTCGAACGGTACCTCCGAACGGCTGATCCCTGCGGGCGAGGGAATCGCGTTTCCGCTCGGTACCTTCGACACCTTCACCACCTACGGCGGGCCTGCGAACCTTCTGGAAACCGCGAACACCGTCGGCCTGCCGCTTTACGCCCGCCAGATGATCGACGCCAAGGGCCGCTGGATCGACCTGATGACCGAGGCCTCGATCCTGCCGGTCAACAAGCGGCCGCGCCTCGCGATCCGCCTGCACAGCTCGAACTGAGCGCGATGTCGATCTTCGCGATCGCCATAGAGACGCTCTTCGGGGATCCGAATATGGTGCGGGATGCTGTCTATACGCCCGCGGGTGGTGCGCCCCAACTCGTCCGCGTGGTCACACGACGTGCGGACGAGATCACCGGTTTCGGCGAGGCGCGGCTCTGGTCGGAGACAACCCGGATCGATCTGCGCGTGGCAGAGGTGGCGAGCCCGCGCCCTGGCGAGCGCATCGAGATCGAAGGAGAGGCCTTCCTCATCCAGGGCGAGCCGGTCCGGGACCGCGAAAGGCTGGTCTGGACCGTCGATCTGAGGCCCGTATGAAACTGCAACAGGCGGGGATCAGATTACTGGAAGCGGCTCCAGGCCTTCTGGAACGAGTTCGAGATGTTCTCCCAGGCGTTTTCCATCCCCTTGCGCATGTCGTCCCACGCCGCATCGCTCGCGGCTTGCGCTTCCTTCATCTTGGCCTGTGCCTCGTCGCGCTGCCTGCGCATCTCTTCAAGCTGCTCTTCGTACTTCGCCCTGTTCTCGGCCTCTGCGGCCTTGGCTTGAGCCTGCAGCTTGTCGATTTCGGCGTTCCACTCGTCCAGCTTCGCCTTCATTTTCTCAACGTACACGTCGCGGTCGCTCATCTTTCTCTCCCCATTGCTGTCGGGTGAGTGTGTCACATGCAGGCAAAAAACTGAATGGCGGCGCGGATGAAGCTGAAGCTCGACATCACGCCCGATCTCGTCGCCGCCATGGCCGCGGAGGTGAAGGCCGGCGAGAAGGCCGTGACCACCGCCGTGCGCGAGGCCGGCACGGGGCTGAAGACTGCCTGGCGCGGCCAGATCATCGGCGCGGGGCTCGGCCGGCGGCTCGCAAACTCGATCCGGAGCCAGACCTTCCCGAAGGCCGGCGAGAGCCTGAACGCCGCGGCGCTGGTCTGGTCGAAGGCGCCGGTCATCGTCGGCGCCCACGACACCGGCCCGCTGATCCGCTCGAAGGACGGGTTCTGGCTCGCGATCCCGACCGAGGCAGCCGGCCGCGGCCTCCGCGGTGGCAAGATCACCCCCGGCGAATGGGAGCGACGGCGCGGCCTGCGCTTGCAGTTCGTATACCGCCGGCGCGGCCCCAGCCTGCTGGTGGCAGAGGGGCGGCTGAACAGCCGGGGGCTCGCTGTCGCATCACGCTCTAGGACCGGCCGCGGGCGCACGACTGTGCCGATCTTCCTGCTGGTGCCGCAGGTCAAGCTGCCGAAGCGGCTGGATCTGGACCGCGACGCGGAGCGCGCGCATGACGCGGTGCCTGGGCTGATCGCGGCCAACTGGGTGGAGGGGAGGCTCGGATGATATGGACCTGCACCGAACGACGGACGACCGCGAGGTGTTCCGGCCCCTCAACCGGCACAGCAGCTGAGCCTTTCGACGTCCATGTCGAACGTTTGTGCCGCGAGCTTCAGGCCCTCGACGGTGGTCAGATAGGGAAAGATCGTCTCTCCGAGAGCCTTCGTGGTCATGCCGGCCTTCAGCGCCATGGCGAGTGTCTGCACGCTGTCGGCGCCCTCCGGCGCCATGATGACGCCGCCCAGAAGGCGGTCGGTGCCCACGTCTGCGACCAGCTTGATCAGCCCGCGTGTATCCCGCGCCGCTAGCGCGCGAGGCACGTTGTCGAGGGTCAGAACGCTGGTCTTGACGTCATGGCCGACATCGCGTGCTTGCGCCTCGGTCAGTCCAACGCCGGCGACTTGCGGATCGGTGAACACCACCCATGGCATTGCGGCGTTGTCGTACCGCTCGGCGCCGCCCAGAACCGCGTTGCGGGCAGCGAGCTTGGCGCCGTAGGCCGCCATGTAGACGAACTGGTCGCGGTCGGTCACGTCACCCGCCGCATATATGCCGGGGCGGCTCGTGGCCATGTCAGGGCCGACCTTGATCGCGCCGCGCGCGTCGGTCTCGACACCCAGCTCAGTCAGCCCCAGATCCTCGGTGTTGGGCGCGCGACCCGTGGTCAGGACCAGGTGGTCGGCGACCAGGTCCCGCGCGGCGCCGTCCACTGTGACGGTGAGGCGCGCGCGGTCGCCGTCGCGTCGTACGGAGTCATAACTCACTCCGTCGATGACCGTCAGCCCTTCGCCACGCAATGTCTCCGTGAGCGCTTCGGACACCTCGGCCGCGGTGCGCGGCAGCAGATGCGAGCGGCAGACGATGGTCACTTGCACGCCCATCCGCGCCATCATCTGCGCCAGCTCCACGCCGATATAGCCGCCGCCGAGGAAGA
>CAZPOK010000300.1:0-3594 GCA_964587905.1 uncultured Rhodobacterales bacterium
TCGCCATCTTCTCCGACGTCGCCTCGCAATGCATGTCGACGAGGCTCGCCTGCACCAGGCCGCCGCGCGGATAGGACTTCAGCACCGTGTCGATCGCCGAGAACGGGTCGTCGAAGGGGCGCTTCATGAAGACCTGGCCCAGCACCTGCGCGACCAGCACCTTGCGCCCGCCCGGCGCCGGGTAGACGCGCGCTCCGGCCCCCGGGGCGAGCTTCGCGAAATTGAGCGGCCGCAGGATACGCGGCTCCTTTTCGACGAACTCGATCATGTCGCGCTGGTCGAAGGCATGATCGCCGAGCGTGACGACGTCGGCGCCCGCGTCGAGCATCGCCTTGGCATGCGCCGCCGACAGCCCCGCGCCGGAGGTCGCGTTCTCGCCATTGACGACGACGAAGTCGAGCCGCCAGTCCGTGCGCAGGCCCGGCAGACGCTCCGCCAGCGCCGACCGTCCCGAGCGGCCGACGACGTCACCCAGAAAGAGTAGTCTCATGGTCGAAGGCGTAGGCGGCGGAACCTCGGAGGGCAAGAGGCAAGTGGCCGGAGCGATCTAGCCGAAAAGCTCCACATCGTTGGCGGCCGGAGCCGGGGGCCGGGTCGGTTCGGCGACCTCGGCACGTCCCACGAACCGCACCTGCGCGCGGCCCGACGCCGGCCAGAAGCGGACCTGCCGCGCCCGCCGTCCGCCGACGCTTTCGGAGACCAGCGGTATTCTTTCCACCTTGAGGAAGCCGCGGGCGAAATCCGCGTTCTGGCAGCCGATGTCGGACAGCCCCGTGACGATGGCGGCGCCTCCGAACATCTTCGCCTGAAACCGCCTCCGCTCCGCGCCGCGCTTCAGAAGCGCGTTGATCAGGCGCTCCATGTCGCTCGCCCCGAAGCTCAGCGCGCCGAGCCGCCCGCTGGCGTCATCGGGCAGGAGGATGTGGTTCATCCCGCCCACCCGCGCGGCGGCATCCCAGAGACAGACGGCGACGCAGGAGCCGAGGATCGTCGAGATCACGTCCGACGGGCGCGCGCCCACGGCATGCCCGCCCTGGACGATGTAGGTCTGATCGCCCCGTGTCATGGCGCCTTCCGCCTCATGTCGGCAGAACGCGCTCGCTGCGGCAGAGCGACAGGATCTCGGCCCCGAGCCGGTCGAGCGGCACGTTGCGCGTCACCGCGCCGAGGTCGCGGGCGGCGCGCGGCATCCCGTCGATCACGCAGGTCTCGCCGGATTGCGCGAGGGTCTGCGCGCCCGCCTGCCGCATGGCCAGAAGCCCCTCCGCCCCGTCGCGGCCCATTCCGGTGAGGATGACGCCCACCGCGCGGCCGCGGAGCGCGGCCGCGGAGTGGAGGAGGAGGTCGATCGTCGGGACGTGGATGTCGCCGGGACCGGCGGGGAGGAGCCGCGTGGACGGCGGTCCGGAGACCACCGTCAGGTGATGGCCGCCGCCCCCGGCGAGGTGGATGCGCCCGGCGCGCAGCGGGTCGCGGTCCCCGGCGATGGCCACGGCCGGCGCGAGGGTCGCGTCGAGGCGCCGGGCGAAGCTTTGCAGGAACGCGGCCGGCATATGCTGCGCGATGAGCGTCGGCGGACAGTCCGCCGGAAACGGCGCGAGCACGCGTTCGAGCGCGTCGACACCGCCCGTGGAACTCCCAATGAAGACCGCCGCGCCGTTCCAGTCGAAGGCAGGAGCCGCCCCGCCTCCCCCCGCGCCCGGCTGTTCGGAGACAGTTCCCGACGCCTGAACCGTCGCGCCGCCCGCCGCGACGAGCGTCTCCACGAGGCGGCGGCGCACCCCGAACTCGACTTGGAGGCGCGAGACGTCGACGCAGTCGACCGCGCCGAGCGACAGCGCGCGGATCGCGTCCGCGGAGTTGTCCCGGGTGCGCGTCGAGATCACGACGACCGGCATCGGCCGCAGGCGCATGAGACGCTCGAGAAAGGCGAGGCCGTTCATCCTGGGCATTTCGATGTCGAGCGTCACCAGATCGGGGTCGAGCGCCTTGATGAGGCCGCGCGCCTCGTAGGCGTCGCGGGCCTCGCCGGCGACCTCCAGTCGCGGATCGGCGGAGATCACGGCGCGCAGGATGCTTCGGATCGTCGCGGAGTCGTCGACGATCAGCACGCGGGCCCGGTTCCTCGTCGCTCGGGAGCCGTCCGGTTTCACCTCCACCCGCCCTGCCCGCGCAACGCCGCACATCCTTGCATCCCGCCGGTCCGCCTCCGGCCGGTTCAGAGATCGGCGGGACGGCTGAAGATTCGGTTAGCGTTCAGGGAGCCGCCGCGAAACTGTCGGCGCGCGCCCTGTTCCAGCGCTCCAGATACCCCAGGGCATCGGCCTCCCCGTCCACCAGAAAGTTCTCCGGCAGCCATGGCCAGGCCTGGCTTCCCGTCAGCATTTCGCGCGAGGTGTCGCGCTGCATGAAGTGGTGCGGGAGAAACCCGCAGGGATTGTCCAGTCCCGCCGCGCCCGCCATTTCGGCCAGCGCCTTCATCGTGTTGCGGTGGAAGTTCGCGACCCGGACCGACTTGTCGTTGACGTCGAGCGCCCGCTGGCGGAGCTTGTCCTGCGTGGTGACGCCGGTGGGACAGTGGTTCGTGTGGCAGGCCTGCGCCTGGATGCAGCCCACCGCGAACATGAAGCCGCGCGCCGAATTCGCCCAGTCCGCGCCAAGCGCGAAGGCCCGCGCGATGTCGAAGGCCGAGACGAGCTTGCCCGCGGCCCCGATCCGCACCTGGTCGCGGATGCCCGCGCCGCGCAGCGTGTTGTGTACGAAGGAGAGCCCCTCGACGAGCGGCATGCCCACATGGTTGGCGAACTCGAGCGGTGCCGCGCCGGTGCCGCCCTCCTTGCCGTCGACGACGATGAAGTCCGGCACGATCCCGGTCTCCAGCATCGCCTTGACGATGCACATGAACTCGCGCCGGTGCCCGATGCAGAGCTTGAAGCCCACCGGCTTGCCCCCTGATCTCGTGCGAAGAATATCGAGAAAGGCCATGAACTCGAGCGGGGTGGTGAAGGCGGTATGCGCGGCGGGCGAAACGCAGTCGACCCCCATCGGCACGCCGCGCGCCTCGGCGATCTCGGGGGTGATCTTCGAGGCGGGGAGGACGCCGCCGTGCCCCGGTTTCGCGCCCTGGGAAAGCTTCACCTCGATCATCCGGATCTGCGGATCGGCCGCCTGCGCCTCGAAGCGATCGGCGTCGAACACGCCCTCGGGCGTCCGGCAGCCGAAATAGCCCGAGCCGATTTCCCAGATCAGGTCGCCGCCGCCCTCGCGGTGGTAGCGGCTGATGCCGCCCTCCCCGGTGTCATGGGCGAAGTTGCCCATCTTCGCGCCCTTGTTGAGCGCGAGGATCGCGTTGGCCGACAGCGCGCCGAAGCTCATCGCCGAGATGTTGTAGAGCGAGGCCGCATAAGGCTGCGCACAGGCGTCGTTGCCGATCACCACGCGGAAATCGTCGTCGATGAGGTGCCTGGGCTGGATCGAATGGGTGAGCCAGGCGTAGCCCGCGTCGTAGATCCGTTCCTTGGTGCCGAACGGTCGCTTGTCCTCGACCCCCTTGGCGCGCTGGTAGACGATCGAGCGCTGCTCGCGCGAGAAGGG
>CAZPOK010000301.1:0-3586 GCA_964587905.1 uncultured Rhodobacterales bacterium
GCGATCTCGACGCTCGTGCCGCGGGGGGTTCCTTCCCGGCTTTCCCGCCATTCTTGTGCCTTCTTCGCGTGCCATCCGGGGCGCGTCGTATTTCTTTCGACATGCGCGAGAACCGTTGCAACGCGCCCGGCGGCTTGCAACAGTGACCCCGGGGTTGCTGCAGTCCGTCATCGCGCATGCGTTCGCGCCACACAGAGAGGACCAGACGATGTCTTTTGCACGACAGCTCCCGAGGATGCTCCGCGCCGCGGCTCTGCTCTTGATGGTCTCGTCTCTCCCCGCGTCGGCCCAGGACGGCATCTTCGCGGGCGGCTGGACGCTCGAGCCCCAGGCGTCGTCGCTGCGGTTCCAGTCGGTGAAGAACCTCACGAAGGTCGAATCGAGCGGGTTCGCCGAGTTCGCGGGCGGCATCGACGACACCGGCCTCGCGACGGTCCGCATCTTTCTCGATTCCGTCGACACCAAGATCGATCTGCGCAACGTGCGGATGCGGTTCCTGTTCTTCGAGACGTTCCAGTTTCCCGAGGCCGTCATCACCGCCCGCCTCGACCCCGCCGCGCTGGCCGACCTTCCGGATCTTCGCCGCAAGATCATCCCGCTGAGCTACACGCTGGACCTGCACGGCGTGTCGCGGACGGAGGAGACCGAGGTCGCGGTGACGCTGATAAGCGACGACATGGTCGCGGTCTCGACGACGGCGCCGATCTCGGTCTCCGTCGCCGACTTCGGCCTCGACGGCGGGATCGCCAAGCTCGAGGAGGCCGCAAACGTCGTGATCGTGCCCTCGGCCACGGTGTCGTTCGACTTCGTGTTCTCCCGCGCCGCGACCGGTCAGGACAGCGTCGTGACCGCCGCCGCGCAGAACCGTTCGGGCGGCGCCGCCACCGCGCTCGAGCCGCAGGGCAATTTCGACCGCGCGGCCTGCGTGGGCCGGTTCGAGATCCTCTCGCGCACCGACAACATCTATTTCACGAGCGGCAGCGCCCGGCTCGACGCCCGGAGCGAACCGCTCCTCGACAGCATCGTCGACATCGTCTCGCGCTGCCCGGATCTCGTGATCGAGGTCGGCGGGCACACCGACAGCGACGGCAGCGCCGCCGCGAACCAGACCCTGTCGGAGCGCCGCGCGGCCGCAGTGACGCAGTACCTCATCTCCCAAGCCATCCCCGCGGCCCGGATCCGGACCGTCGGCTACGGCGAGGTCCGGCCCGTCGCGTCGAACGAAACCCCCGAGGGCAAGCGGCGCAACCGCCGCATCGAGTTCGCCGTTGCAGAGTAGCCCCGCCATGCACCGCCTGACCCTTTGCCTCGCGGCCGCGATCCTGATGCTCGCAACCCTCGGCGCGGGACGCGTGGCGGCGGACGCGCGGCTGGCGCTCATCATCGGCAACGGGGCCTATTCGGACGTCGCGCCGCTCCCCAATCCCGCCAACGACGCGGCGCTCATGGCGGCGTCGCTGCGCAACGTGGGCTTCGACGTCACCCTCGTCACCGACGCCGCGCAGGACGACCTGATCCGCGCGATCTCGGACTTCGGCCGGCGTCTCAGGGATGCCGGAGACGATGCGACCGGGCTGTTCTACTACGCGGGGCACGGGGTCCAGTCGTTCGGGCGGAACTACCTGCTGCCGGTCGACATAAGCCTTCGGGACGCCGCGGACCTGAGCCTCGTCGGGGTGCCGGCCGACGCCGTGCTGCGGCAGATGTTCTCGGCGCGAAACCAGACGAACATCGTGATTCTGGACGCCTGCCGCGACAATCCCTTCGTCGCGATCCCCGATCTCACCGACAACGGCCTGGCCGAGATGAAGGCGCCGACGGGCACGTACCTCGCCTATTCCACCGCGCCGGGCGAGATCGCGGTCGACGGCGGCGGCTCGAACAGCCCCTTCACCGAAGCCCTGGCGGCGCGGCTCTCGACGCCGGGGATGCCGATCGAGACGCTGTTCCGGGAAGTCCGCGTCGACGTGATCGGGGCGACCGACGGGCTGCAGACCCCGTGGGACACGTCGTCGCTCACGGTCGATTTCCAGTTCGTCCCCGCCGTCGCCCCCTCGCCCGAGGAAATCCAGATGCGCCAGCTCTGGGACTCTGTCAGGCTCAGCCGCGACCCGGTGCAGGTGCTCCTCTTCCTCCGCGCCAATCCGCAGAGCCCCTTTACCGAGGATGCGCGGGCGCTGCTGAGCGACCTCATGGCGCAGGAAATCCAGCCCGGTGCGGCCGCGCCGCAGGCCGAGGCGCCGCGGCCCGAGCCCGTGGACCCCGCCGAGGCCGAGCGGCTCCTGATCGAGGAGGCGCGGGCCACCGGCACGGCCGCGGCCTACGAGGCCTACCTCGCGGCCTACCCGGAGGGCGCCTTCTCCGAACTCGCCCGTCTCGAGTTGCAGACGATCGTCGACGGCGGGGTGCGCACCGATCCGATCGCGGACGCGCCCGAGCCCGTCGCCGCACCGCTGCCCGCGCCCGCGGTCACGGGTCTGCCCGACAGCGTGGCCTTCGCCGCTCCGATCGGCGCCGGAGACCCCGAGATCGCGACACGGAGCCTTGCCGACCTTATCGCGGGCTCGCCCCGTTTCCCGCCGATCGAGGGGCTTCCGGAAGCGGTCTGGAAGGACAAGACCTGCGCGTCGTGCCATCAGTGGAACCAGGCGAACCTCTGCGATCAGGCACAGACCTATCTCGGCGACCGGACGCGTGCGCTTTCCAAGCAGCATCCCTATGGCGGGATCTTCAAGCAGGCGCTCAGCATCTGGGCGCGGGACGGCTGCAACTAAGATCCGGTGACGCGCGTCCGTCCGGCGCCCCGACCCCGCGGCCCCGGCCCTGTCCGGCCAACGCCGCGGACTGATCCGGATCACGGCGGGGCGCGGCGAATCGCGTAGGAACATCCTGCGCGCTTTCCCTGTTCGCATGGATGAAGTCCAATGAACACCTTCGAGACGGGAGGAGACCGGATGCCGTCTCGCGCCATCGTCTTCTTTCTGGCCCTCACCTTCCTGATAACCTGGGGCGTGATCGGGTTCTACGTCCTCGCACCGGAACGGGCCTCGGCCTGGTTCGGGGACATCAGCGGATCGCATCCGCTCTTCTTTCTCGCCACGTGGGCGCCGGCGATCTCGGCCTTCGTGCTCGTTCTGGGTTATGCCGGCGTGTCGGGACTGCGGCGCTTCCTGTCGCGGCTTCTGATCTGGCGGGCGTCGGCGGGATGGGTGACCCTCGTCCTGATCGGGTTGCCGCTCGTCTTCGTGGCGGGATCGCTGATCAAGGGCGGCCCGGTGCTGGCGCCGCTGCCACCCGAAGGCGCGGGCCCTGTCGTCGCCGTCATGATGGTGATGCTCTTTCTGGGGCCGGTCGAGGAATTCGGATGGCGCGGCGTTCTGCAGCCCCTCTTGCAGCGACATATGGCGCCGATCTGGGCGGGCATGCTGATCGGCGCGGTCTGGGGGGTCTGGCACCTTCCGGCCTTCTTCCTCGCGGGCCTCGTCTTCGGCGGCTGGAACTTCCTGCCCTTCTTCGTGGGCAACGTCGTTCTTGCGGTTCTCGTCACGCCGATCCTCAACCGGACCGGCGGCAGCCTGCTGTGGCC
>CAZPOK010000302.1:0-3586 GCA_964587905.1 uncultured Rhodobacterales bacterium
TCGACTTGCCGTGGTCGATATGGGCCACGATGGAGAAATTGCGGATGCGCGCGAGATCGGTCATGGCTCTGGGATATGTAGGGGTTTGGGGGGTTTGTCGAGGGGCTGCCTCGCGCTCCGAAGGTATCGACGTCTCCGCAAGAACTCGGGGCGCCTCCCGATCAGCGTCCCGCATATTCCCACCAAGAGACATCCTGTCACATTACAAGGTCGATATGCGTCCCGCACCCTGTCGAGGCAAGCGAGTCACAGGAGAACCCCAATGCGCAAACTGCTCTTCTCGACCATACTGGCGGCCATGGCCGCCGCCCCTGCCGTGGCGCAGGACGACAACTCGCTGGTCACCGTCGTGACCTCCGAGAACCCGCAGACGCAGCTCATGGCGATGGTTCTGTCCGCCCAGGCGGCGGAACAGGGCCGCTCGGTGCGGATGCTGCTCTGCGGGCCGGGCGGAGACCTCGCCCTTCAGGACGCGCCCGAGAGCGCGACAGCGCCGCAGCCGCCGCGCGACATGAGCCCGCAGGGCTTGATGCGCATGCTGATCGAGCGGGGCGCGCGCGTCGAGGTCTGCGCGATCTACCTTCCGGGCCGGGGCGCCGATCCCTCCGTCCTGATCGAGGGTGTGGGCGTGGCGCAGCCGCCGGAGATGGCCGGCGCGTTGCTGGCGGACGGCACGGTCGTCTGGTCCTTCTGACTCCGCGGCCCGCGAGGCCCGAGCGGCGCCCGGCCCCGTCGGCCGGGCGCTCATGCGTTCACGGATTGCACCCGCTTCTCCGCATTTCCCGGACATCCTCTGCGACGCATGCTAGACTCTTGTGATCCGCCGCAGCCACGAAGGATCCCATGCTCCAGAAGAAATCCTTTCCCATCGACAAGGTGCACGTCCCGGTGAAGCGGGCCAAGACCCTCGACCCCGCGAAGGTCGAGGCGCTGGCCAACGACATGCTGGAGAACGGGCAGACGACTCCGATCCGGATCCGGGCCGATGGGGAGCGCTACGTCCTGATCGAGGGATACCACCGGCTCGAGGCGTTGCGCGCGCTGGGGGAGGAGACGGTCGAGGCATATCTGGTGCAGGCGCGGCTGCACTGAGCTCCGCCCCCCCGATGGAAGGCATCCTGGGGGCAGCGGCTTAAATAACGGGAAGCGAATGACTGAAACAGAGCCGACGATGACGGTGACGGCGCGAATCACCGGCCGGGTGCAGGGCGTGTTCTTCCGGGCCTGGACGAAGGAGCAAGCCGAGGCGCGCGGGCTTTCGGGATGGGTCCGGAACGAGCCCGACGGATCGGTCGCGGCGTTGATTTCAGGACCCGAGAACAAGGTGCGCGAGATGGTGGAGACGCTGAGCGAGGGCTCACCGCCCTCGGCTGTCGACCGTGTGGAGACCGCATCCGCCGACCTGCCCGACCGGCCCGGATTCCACGTCCTGAAATAGGAAAAAGGGCGGCCGAGGGGACCGCCCTTTCCCAGTCGAAGCCGGGCCTGCCTACTCGCCGGGTTTTCCGAGCTTCTCCTTTTTCGCCTCGTCCTTGGCACGCCCGGCCACGCGCTGCGCACCTTCCTTCGCCTCGGCCTGCGCGGTCTTCGCGCCCTGGCGAACCTCCTCGGTCTTCTCGCGGGCGACCTTCTTCGCCTCGTCGGCGGTCGCAGCGGCAACGCGGCCGGCCTTTTCGCGCTCTTCCTCGAAGATGCGCTCGGCCTCTTCCATCATCCGGTTGCTGTAGTCGCCGATGTAGTCCTCCTCGATCCGGGTCCGGGGAAGCGCCGCGGCGATGGCCGCGCCCGCGGCGAAGGCGAGCGCGCCGGTTGCGAGCGGCTGACGGTTGTGAAGCGCTTCGGCGTTGCGCCGCTGCTTCGCGATCTGGCGCGCGGCCTTGTGGCGGGCCTCCATCGCGCGCTCGCGGGCGGCGACGACGCGGGCCCGGGCGTCCTCTGGCAGATCCTCGGTGCCCTGGGACAGACGCTCGCGCATCAGGTTCAGCCGGGCGCGGGCGCGTTCGAGACGTCCTTCGGCGCCGGCGCGGGTGCGAGACGCGACAGCCTTGGCGCGACCCGCGGCGCCACGCGCGCGCTCGCCCGCCTCGCTGTAGCGGTCGCGCGCGCGATCGGCCATGCTCTCGCCGTAGTCCGCCTCGTCCGGCGTCCCGAGCACGTCGGCATAGCTGTGCGCCCAAGTCGGATCCTCGTCGCGGACGACATCCTCGAACCGCTCGTCGTAGTAGCCGCCCTCGTAGCGGTCTTCGGCCGCGGCGCGATAGGGATAGGCCGGCCGGCCCACGGTGGAACCGCCGTAATCGGCATAACCGCCAAACGCGTCCTCATCGTATTGATCCCGGCTGTCGCCATTGCGGCGGCTGCCGATGATCATCCAGGCGATGCCCGCGCCGGCGAGCGCCACGGCCAGCGGATTGTCGCGGACGGTCCGGGCGACGCTCCGGCCGAATTCGCCGCCGTAATCGCGGGCGTAGTCTCCTGCCTCCGAGCTCAGCCGGTCGAAGGAAAAGCGGTCCTGCAACTCGTGCAGGGTGCCGGACAGGCCGCGCCGTTCCTCATCGATCTCGCGTTCGATCTCGGCGGGGGAGCGATAGTCATGCATGGTCATGGGTGGTTGCCTCCTTGAGGGCTTCGGCGTCACGACGCACACTGCGGGTGGCGCGTGACGGCGCGAGGTTCGTGAGTTTGAGGTCGCTGCGGGCCTTCAGCGCCATCGCGAGCGCGATCACCGCGAGGCCGAGGCCGACGATGAGCGATGCCCATCCGGCATCGAGACCCCATTCGGTAATCGCGGCCACGAGCGCCGCGGCGAGCACGTTGAGCGAAACCAGCGCGATGACGAGCGCCCCGGCGAGAAGGCCTAGGGCGACACCCGCGCGATTGACGCTCTCGCTGACTTCGGCGCGCGCAAGATCGACCTCCTTGCGGACCAGATTGCTCATGTGCGCGATCACGTCCGACAGGAGGCCGCCCGCGCTCTTGTTGCCATTCGACTGTTCCGTCATTCCGCGGGCCCTCCCGCAGCGGCGCCGGGCGAGGCAGGCACGGACGGCGCCGGCGTGTAGTCGCGGCGCGCATGGCTTTCCTGGGGGTGGCCGCCGCTCGCCTTGGCGAAGCGGACCGCGGCGAAACCGAGAAGCGCGGCGCCGCCGAGGAAAGTCAGCGGATGCCGGCGCGCCACGAGGTTCGCCTCGTGGACCATTTCGCCGACGTCCTTCCCGCGGATCGTCTCGGAAACATCGGCGAGGGTTTCGGCGATCTGGGCGAACGTGCGCTCCTGCGGAGAGCCTTCGCGGAGATCGTCGGCCGCCTTCCTGAGCGCATGGGCGACACCGCCCACCTCTTCGGCAACGACCGTCTTGGCGCGCCGCGTCTGATCTTCGGCCATCTCGCGCGCGGTACCCGCGGCGTCGGTCGCGGCCTCACGGGCGCGATCGGTCATGTTCCGGCGGGTTTCTTCCATGCTGCCTGCCGTGTTTCCTGTCGTGTCGGTCATGTCGGGTCTCCTTGTCAGGCGATAAGTTGCAGGACGGCGAGAACCACGACGATCACGCCGATGAGCCAGAAGATGCTGTACATCGATCCTCCT
>CAZPOK010000303.1:0-3579 GCA_964587905.1 uncultured Rhodobacterales bacterium
GCCATTGCATATGGCCGCAATGCGGGCAGGGCACGAAATACCGCCGCTGGTCGCTCGCCTCGAATTCGCGCTCGATGCGCGACAGCCCCCGGATGGTCGGCGTCGAGACCATGAACACCTTGCGCCGATGCGCGAAGGTGGTGGTGCGGGCCTCCGCCAGCGTGACAGGATCGCCTTCCTCGTCGGCCGAGGCCGGATAGGCATCGACCTCGTCGAGGAAGACATAGCGCGCGGGCATCGACCGCAGGCCGGTCGCGCTGTTCGCCCCGGTCAGCACAAGGATCCCGCCGGGGAATTCCTTCGACAGCATCGAGTTGCCGGCATCGCGCGAGCGGGCCGGCTGCACGCGCTCCTTCAGCGCTGCGCTGTCCTCGATCAGCGGATCGATCCGGCCGCGCGAGGTTCGCTTGGCCATCTCGACCGTGGGCAGAACCGCCAGCATTGGCCCCGGCGCGTGGTGGATCACGAAGCCGATCCAGTTGTTGCCGGCCTCGGTCGCGCCGACCTGTGCGGCCTTCATGAAGCTGATCCGCTGTGCGGGATGGCCTGGCGAGAGCGCATCCATGATCTCGCGCAGATAGGGCGTGCGCGTGGTCCGGTATTGCCCCGGCTCGGCCGAGGCGCGCGAGGACAGCCAGCGGTGCTGGTCGGCCCATTGCGACACCGTCAGATCCGGATCCGGCCGCATGGCCCGGCGCCAGGCGCGCAGGAGATCCTCGGCCCCTTCGAAGCCGAGATCGAGGCCGTCGGTCAGATCAAGGTCGGTCGGGTCCTGTTGGTCGTCTCCTTCAGCCGATTGAGACCCGGAGGTCGGCCAGGGCGTCGAGCTGCTCTCGGACATGGGTTTCCAGCACCCTTTGCAGGATCGTAGTCTCTATCGTCACGGGTGCTCCGGAGGCCTTCTCCATTTCTGCGGACAATTGTGCGGCGATCAGCGCCGCTACACGGGTGGGCCATGTGACCCAGACATCGCGTTCCTGGCGCGCGAGGCGGAACACCAGCGTCTCGGCGCGTGCTCGGTCGACCAGAACGCCCTTCTTCTTCTGGATCGACAGCTGGCGTTCCTGCGCCTGATAGACGGTGAGGGCCGTGCGGGCCTTGAGGTAGGACGTGCTGTCGGCCGGGCCCGAGCCCGGGCCATCTCCTGCGTTCAAGCCGCCCCGCGCGCGCATCTGCTGATCCGGATCCGTCGTGGCGCCCCGCCGGGCATCCGAGGCGGTGGCGTTGATCGAGCCGTCTGCAAACAGCACCAGGCGGCCGGTCTTGCGCGCCTTCTGGACCGCCCCGCGCGACAGACCGGACCGGGCGGCATAGGCGCGTTCGGACAGACCTTCCATGGCAGTTGGGATATCCTCAAGGTTATGGAATTAAACAGGAAAGCTTGTCCATTCGAGTTGATTGCACTCTGAGATCGAGCGACTCCTGGATCAGGAAGACCTGATCGGAGACATACCCATGACCATCGCCGACCGCTTCAACGCCGAGGCCGCCCGCTTGCTGCCGCACATGGCAGCTGACCTTGCGGTCGATCCCGCCATTACCACCGCGAACGAGATCGACGAGATCGTCTTCCGCCGCAGCGAATTCCTCGGCGGGATGGCCTGCGCGATCCTTGCGCTGATCGCACAGCAGGACGGAGGCGAGGCATGAGCTCCGGACCCCACGCAAGAGAGGAGTGGACCATGACCCGTCTGAACCCGATTACCACGCCCCGCCACCAGCTGCGCGCCGAGAAGGCGCGGCGGAACAAGGAGGCCGCGCTCGCCACCTTCACTGGCAAGAAAGCTGAGATTGATGAGATGCTCGCCCGCTTGGCGCGGTTCAGCGACGATCACTTCGAGACCAACCCCGATGAGATCACTTGGGGCGATGTCGGCACCCTCGAGCATTACGCCGGCCTGCTCAGGCGCATCACCGACAGCGCCTTTGGCGAGGGTGAGCACGCCGAGTGATGCGCTGGCCCTCTGGTCTGGTTCAGCCCGCCCGTGTGGCGGGCTCGATCCGGTAGAAGGCGCTGCATCCCGCGTCGCCTGACCAGCACCGGAGGCCAAGATGCCCAAACTCACCGACACCCAATCCATCATCCTCAGTCGCGCCGCGACCCGTCCCGGCAATCTGGCGCTCCCGCTGCCCGACGGGCTGCACGGGGCGGCCGCCCAAAAAGTCGTCGGCATGATGATCGCGCGCGGTTGGCTCGAGGAGGTTGCGGCCGGTCTGCGCCGCGGCGAGCCGCTCTGGCGCGAGACTGGCGATGGCCACGGCACAACGCTGATCGCGACCGAGGTCGGGCTTGAGGCCATCGGGATCGAGCCAGTGGTGGCGAGGACCATTGCGAACCTGGGCAAGGCCAAGCCGAACCCCTCCACGAAAGCCGCCCCCGCCGAGACTGGCTGCGCCGATGCACACAGGCCCGTCGGTATCCGAAGCGGCACTAAACAGGCGCAGATCATCGCGCTGCTGCAGCGTTCCGAAGGCGCCGCGGTCGCCGAGATCGTGGCCGAGACGGGCTGGTTGGCGCATAGCGTCCGGGGCATGATCTCAGGCGCACTCAAGAAGAAGCTTGGACTCGCCGTCACTTCCGAGAAGGTCGAACATCGAGGTCGCGTCTATCGTATCGAGCGCTGATTTCGATCCTCCGCACGGCTGAAGTCCCGTCTGTAAGGAGGCCGCCGCCGTATGAGCGGCGGCTTCATCACTCTGACCCGGATCGCCTCGAACAGGCGTCGAAGGATGAATGAGCGGGTTATGCTGATCCCCGTGAAAATCAGCCCCATTTGCAGATTCTGCGTCAGCGTCGTTTGCAGCCCGAAACCTGGGAAGATCAGGATCTGCGTCACGACCGCGAGGCCGTAGCCGACGACCACGTTCGTGAGCGCCTCGATGAGCGACATGGCGCGCGACTGTTTCATGCTGCGACGCGCTCCCCCTTCAACGTGTCGAAGGTCTTGTCGGAACCGTAGAGCACCGCCTGCGCGCCTGTGAACTGCTGCCACCGCTCGATGGCAACATCGACATACGCCGGGTTCAGCTCGATCCCGTAGCAGACCCGCCCCGTGGTCTCGGCCGCGATCAGTGTCGTGCCGGACCCCATGAAGGGCTCATAGACCGCTTGGCCCGGGCTGGAGTTGTTCAGGATCGGGCGGCGCATGCACTCGACCGGCTTTTGCGTGCCGTGCACGGTGTCGGCATCCTGATCGCGGTTGGCGATCTGCCACAGCGTCGTCTGCTTGCGATCGCCCGCCCAGTGGCCCTTGCCCTTGGCCCGCACGGCGTACCAGCAGGGCTCGTGCTGCCAGTGATAATCGCCGCGGCTGAGAACGAGGCGATCCTTGGCCCAGATGATCTGCGACCGGATCGCGAAGCCTGCGGCGATCAGGCTGTCGACCACGGTCGCGGCATGCAGCGCGCCATGCCAGACATAGGCCACGTCACCCGGGAACAGTACCCAGGCCTCGCGCCAGTCGGCGCGGTCATCATTCAGCACCTTGCCCGTGCGTCTGGTTTTCGCCGCGCCCGCTTGGTTGCGCCATGACGGATCATATTCCACGCCGTAGGGCGGGTCGGTCACCATCAGCAGCG
>CAZPOK010000304.1:0-3562 GCA_964587905.1 uncultured Rhodobacterales bacterium
ATCCGAAAGACTTCACGCCGGTCTGCACGACCGAGTTCGGCGCCGTGGCGCAACTTGCCGACGAGTGGACGAAACGAAATACGAAGGTCATCGGCCTGAGCGTCGACAGCCCGGAAGAGCACGTGAAGTGGAAGTTGGACATCGAGGGCTATTGCGGCGCTCCGGCCGGGTTTCCGATCATCGCCGACGAGGGACTCGAAGTGTCGAAGGCCTTCGACATGCTTCCCGCCGAAGCCTACCTACCCGATGGGCGAACGGCCGCCGACAGCGCGTCGGTGCGATCGGTCTTCATCATCAGTCCCGACAAGAAGCTGCAGTTGTCGATGACGTATCCGATGTCGGTAGGCCGGAACTTCGCCGAGGTTCTTCGGGCGCTGGACGCGCTGCAGGCGACCTACCAGACTCCGATCGCCACGCCGGCGAACTGGGTTCATGGTCAGGATGTCATCGTCGCGCTTTCCCTGACTGATGAGCAGGCGACGGAGACGTTCGGGGCGTTCGACGCAAGGCTCCCCTATCTGCGCACCACGAAGATGCCGGCCTGAGAGCCGTCCCGAAAGGGGGCGCGGGTCCCGTTCGGGGCCTGCGTCCTTTGCGTACACCTGTCTTCCGGCGAGCCGATGAGATAGGTTCCCGGGAATGACATCATCAAAAAGCCTTCGCGGTTTCATCCTTGTCGCGCTAGCTGCCGGTCTGGGCGCCGGTGAGGTGCAGGCCTGCCGTATGGCCCTCGTGCTGGCGCTCGACGTATCCACATCGGTCGACGACCGTGAGGATCGCCTGCAGCGGGAAGGGCTTGCGAACGCGCTTGTCGCGTCCGAGGTCGCCGAAGCGATCCTCGGCGGACCGGAGCCTGTCGCCCTTCATGCCTTCGAATGGAGCGGGCAATACGCGCAGGCGACGCTTCTCGATTGGGCGCTGATCCGAACGCGTGAGGATCTTGCACAGGCGGCAGAGACCATTCACGGCAGTACCCGAGGCGACGGCGATCACCCAACCGCGCTGGGAGCCGCCTTGCTCCGCGCCGCTCTGGCGTTCGAGACCGCGCCCCGTTGCGACTTCCGGAAAATCGATGTTTCGGGCGACGGCGCGAACAACCACGCGTTCCCGCCGGGCAGCGCCTACCGTGCCGTCGACTTCTCCGGGATTACCGTGAACGGCCTCGTCATCGGCGGTGAGGCCGACACCGCGGCGGTCGTGGATCACTACCGCTCCGAGGTGCTGCGCGGTCCGGGCGCGTTTCTCGAGATCGCCGACAGCTTCGAAGACTTCGAACGCGCAATGCGCCGCAAGCTCGTCCGGGAACTCGAGACACGCGCCGTGGGACACCTCAAATCAAGCCCCCCGGGATTGGAGGCGAAAGAGAGGTGACGCAGCGTCACGTCCGCCTGCAGATTGTCGGGTAGGATCAGGGAGCCCGCATGAAAAAGGCCCCACCGGAACCGGTGGGGCCTCGTTCCAGCGAAAGCAATCGGACTGCTCAGTCCGCTTTCTCTTCCTCTTTCGCGGTCTCCTGTCCGGTCTCCTGATCCACGACTTTCATCGACAGGCGCACCTTGCCGCGGTCGTCGAAGCCCAGAAGCTTGACCCAGACTTCCTGACCCTCCTTGAGGACGTCGGAGGGATGGTTCAGCCGCCGGTTTTCGATCTGGCTGACGTGGACCAGACCGTCGCGCTTCCCGAAGAAATTCACGAAGGCTCCGAAATCGACCAGCTTCACGACCTTGCCCTTGTAGACCTTGCCCTCTTCGGGCTCGGCCACGATCGAGTGTATCATGTCGTAGGCTTTCTGTATGGCCTCACCATTCGGCGACGCGATCTTGATGACGCCGTCATCGTTGATGTCGACCTTGGCGCCGGAGACCTCGACGATTTCGCGGATGACCTTTCCGCCCGAGCCGATAACTTCGCGGATCTTGTCGGTCGGGACCGTCATTGTCTCGATGCGCGGCGCGTGGACCGAGAAGTCGCCGGCGCCGGACAATGCCTTGTTCATCTCTTGAAGGATGTGCATCCGTCCATCCTTGGCCTGCGCCAGCGCGGTCTCCATGATCTCCGGCGTGATGCCGGCGACCTTGATGTCCATCTGGAGCGAGGTGATGCCGTCTTCCGTTCCCGCCACCTTGAAGTCCATGTCGCCAAGATGGTCCTCGTCACCGAGAATGTCCGTCAGGATCGCGTACTTGCCGTCATCCTCGAGGATGAGCCCCATGGCGACACCCGCGACGGCGGATTTGAGCGGCACGCCAGCGTCCATCATCGACAGCGACGACCCGCAGACCGTGGCCATCGAGGACGACCCGTTCGATTCCGTTATCTCGGAAACGAGGCGAATCGTGTAAGGGAAGTCGGTTCCGGGTGGCAGGACTGCCTGCAGTGCGCGCCAGGCGAGCTTGCCGTGGCCGATTTCGCGGCGGCCCGGGGGACCGAACCGGCCTACCTCGCCGACCGAGTAGGGCGGAAAGTTGTAGTGCAGGAGAAAGTTCGACCGGAAGTTGCCGTGCAGAGCATCGATGATCTGTTCGTCCTCGCCGGTGCCGAGGGTCGTGATCACAAGGCCCTGCGTCTCGCCGCGCGTGAAGAGCGAAGAGCCGTGCGTCCGGGGCAGAAAGCCCACCTCGCACTCGATCGGGCGCACGGTCTTCGTGTCGCGTCCGTCGATCCGGATCCCGTTGGCAACCACGTCGCCACGCAGGATGGCGCTCTCGAGCTTCTTGAAGGCCGACCCGAGGTTCTGATCCCCGAGTTCCTCCTCCGTCAGCGTCGCCTTCACGGTCTCACGGGCGGCCGCGATAGCGTTCGTGCGTTCCTGCTTGTCACGGATCGCGAATGCGGCGCGCATCTGCTCTTCGCCAGCCGCCTTCACCTTCTCGTAGAGCGTGGAATAATCGGCCGGCTGGAAGTCGAACGGCTCCTTCGCGGCAGATTCAGCGAGCGACACGATCAGATCGATGACCGGCTGCATCTGCTCATGGCCGAACTTGACCGCACCCAGCATTTCGGCCTCGGATAGTTCGTAGGCCTCCGATTCAACCATCATCACGGCATCCTTGGTGCCCGCGACGACGAGATCGAGCCGCTGCTCGGGATTATTGCGGAGATCCTGCATGTCCTCGACATCCGGGTTCAGGACGTATTCGCCGTTCGAGAAGCCGACGCGAGCGGCGCCGATCGGGCCCATGAAGGGCACGCCCGAGATCGTGAGCGCGGCGGACGCCGCGATCATCGCAACCATGTCTGGGTCGTTGACGAGATCGTGGCTCAACACGGTGCAGATCACCAACACCTCGTGCTTGAACCCTGGAACGAAGAGCGGCCGGATCGGCCGGTCTATCAGGCGGGACGTCAGCGTCTCCTTCTCGGTCGGACGCGCCTCGCGCTTGAAGAAGCCACCCGGGATCTTGCCGGCGGCATAGTATTTCTCGTTGTAATGAACCGTCAGCGGAAAGAAGTCCTGACCGGGCTTCGCCTCCTTGGCATAGGTCACGTTGGCCATGACAGAGGTCTCGCCGTAGGTGGCGATGACCGACCCGTCGGCCTGACGGGCGACCTTGCCCGTCTC
>CAZPOK010000305.1:0-3556 GCA_964587905.1 uncultured Rhodobacterales bacterium
ACGTGAAGAGGTAGAGGATGCCGATGTCCTTGTGGTTGGTCGACATGAACCAGCGCGTGAAGAACCCGCGGGTATCGTGTTCGTGGCCGTGGACGGCTGCGTCAGCCATACGTCGCTCCCAGTTTCTGTCGGCTACTCGGCGGCGGGTGCGTGCCCGCCGCGCGCTTCCGAGACGTTCTAGTGTCAATGTAGGGCCGCGGCAACACGAGGCGCGTGCCCTGGGTGGGTAAAAACATCGCAGGCGGCATATGCGTTTGCCGTCTCAAGCCGGCACGAGGTCTGCCAGCGTGCGGCACAGCAGCGCGTCGTCGATGGGCTTGCCCAGAATGGGCACGGATCTGAGGTCTTCGGGGAGCGCCCGCGAATCGCGGCCCGAGATGAAGACGACGGGCACGTCGCGCGCGATCAGCGTGCGGGCGAGATCGTGGCTGGTGCCGTTGCCGAGGTTGAGGTCGAGACAGGCGACGTGGGGAAGGCCGTCCCCCACAAGTTCCAGCGCGCGGGAACCCGTGCCCGCCGGACCGATGACGGACCAGCCGGCTTCGGAGAGGGTTGCCTCGAGGTCGAGCGCGATCAGCGCCTCGTCCTCGACGATCAGAACGGACCGGGTATCAGCCATTTGGAAAACTCGCGGGGACGGTCATGAGGGCCACTACACCAGTCGGGTCATGGGCCATTTTCATGGAGCCTTCAAGGCCGTGCGTAAGGCTCGTCTCGATCAGCATGGTGCCGAAGCCGCGTCGCGCGGGCGGCGTGACAGGCGGGCCGTCGCGTTCCGTCCACTCGATCGCGACCTGGCTCGTCCCGGGCCGCTCCGCCCGTCTCCAGGTGATCGAGACGGATCCCGTCGCGCTGCTGAGCGCCCCGTACTTCGCGGCATTGGTGGCGAGTTCGTGCAGGACGAGCCCGAGCGCGTTGGCCGATTCCGGCTCGAGCTGCACGCCCGGCCCGTCGACCTCCAGCCGGGCGCCACCGCCGCTGTAGGGTTCGACCTGCGCCCGGATCAGATCCCGCAGGCAGGCCTTGCCGTTGTCGCGCGCGGTGATCAGGTCGTGAGCGCGGGCCATCGCGTGGAGCCGCCCGGACAGCGTGCTCACGAAGGCGTCGCGGTCCTGCCCCGAGCGCGCGGTCTGCTTGGCGATCGCCTGAACCATGCCGAGCATGTTCTTCACGCGGTGCTTGAGCTCGAGCAGCAGGAGCTCGCGGTGCTCGGCATCCGCGCGTTGCCGGGTCTGGTCGACGAAGAAGGTGACGTGCTCGCCCGTCTTCGCGTCGAGCATCGCCGCGGTCGACAGCGTGGGGACGATTCGCCCGCTGGCGTGCCGGAGGTCCATCTCGGACGTCTCGACGACACCGTCGCGCCGGAGCGCTTCGCTGCGCGAAAGGTCTCCGCCGGGGAGGAGATCCTTCGCGTGGAGCGCGCCGGACCGGAGGGCCTTTCGAGGTTGTCCGATCATGTCGAGAAACATCTGGTTCGCCTCGAGGATCCGTCCCTCGCCGGAGGCGATGGCGATCCCGATCTGCGCATTTGCGAGAATCGTGCCAAGCCGCGCGACAGTCCGTTGAAGCTTTTCCTCGGCATGCTTTCGGTCCGTGATGTCGACGGCCGACGGGATGATCTCGTAGACCTGCCCCTCGGCGTCGCGCTGCGGGACGAGAGAGAAGTCGATAAACGCGCGCTGGTCGCCGGAAATGCGTATTTCGACATCGTAGCGCAGGCTTTCCCCGCCGCGGGCGCGGGCGACGGCCTGCCTCAGCCGGTCCCGGCTTTCCTTCGACCAGTTCCACCAGAAGCAGTCCCAGAACTTGCGCCCCACGAGCTCTTCGCGGGGGACGCCGGCCGTCAGCATTGCCCGTTCGTTCGCCTCGGTCAGCGTCCCGTCGGGGGCGAGCCGGCCCGCGAATGCGACGACGCCGTCGAGAATCCTGCGCACCTCTTCGGCGCGCTCGGCGAGGAGGCGCTCCGCCCGGCGCGCTTCGGTGACTTCGATGACGATGATGGAGGCCGCGACGACCTCGCCCTCGGCGTCGAAGACGGGGGTCCAGCTTTGCGACCATATCCGCTCGACGCCCGGCTGGGCCGGCGTCTCGCCCTCGAGATCGAAGGGGCCGACCGGCTCCTGCGATCCGACGAGCCTGCGCATCAGGGCGCCGGCGGGGCGCGAGACCCCGGGGACGACGTCGCAGACCCTGCGACCGATGTGATCCTCTATCGGGACACCGTTCATCCGCGCGAGCGCCTCGTTGACCCGAATGAAGGTCATGTCCCTTCCGATCAGGCACAATCCGACGGAAGATGACGAGTAGAGCGCCCCGATTTCGGCGCCGAAGGAGGGCGCGCGGCCGGACGAATCGACCGCGCCGTAGACGCTCGAAAACTCCCAGCCTTTCTTGTCCGGCTTCTTCTTACGGGCCGTATCCATGGCGCGGATGTTACGCCTTCGGGAAGATGTTATCAAACGTCTTGGGCCGCCGTCGGGGCGCCGGAAGAGGCCGGTTGCCGGAGCGGGTCGAAGACCGCGCCGAAGGTGCGTTTCAGCGCCATGTCGAGGTCGTCCAGCGTGACAGGAAGGCCCAGATCCACGAGGCTCGTCACGCCATGTCCGCGGATGCCGCAGGGCACGATCCCGTCGAAATGCGCCAGGTCGGGCTCTACGTTGATCGAGATGCCGTGGAAGCTGACCCAGCGGCGGAGGCGGATGCCGATGGCAGCGATCTTGTCCTCGCGCAGCGTGCCGTCGGGCAGGGGCGGTTTCTCGGGCCGGGCGACCCAGACGCCCACGCGGCCCGGCCTGATCTCGCCTCGCACGTTGAACTCGCCCAGCGCGGCGATGACCCATGTCTCGAGATCCTGCACGAAGCGGCGGATGTCGCGGCCGCGGCGGCCCACGTCGAGCATCACGTAGATCACCCGCTGTCCGGGTCCGTGGTAGGTGTACTGCCCGCCGCGCTTCGAGGGATGTACGGGAAAGCGGTGGGGATCGGTCAGATCCTCGGGCCGCGCACTGGTCCCCGCGGTGTAGAGGGACGGATGCTCGAGAAGCCAGATCGCCTCGTCCGCCGCGCCGGCCGCGATGGCGTCGGCCCGCACCTCCATCCAGCGCGTCGCGTCGGCGTAGCCGACGGAGCGGTCCGACGTGATCCATTCGACCAAGAAAAACCTCCAGAGCGCGGACCCGGTCATACGGACTGTGCCTTGACCGGAGTGCGCAGCATTGTCGAGATCATTTATGGTCGATTCACACCAAAACAAAAAGGTGTCGTCGCGCCGTCGGCTGCCGGGCTGGCTTCTGGAGCGGACCGCCCGTACGGACGGCGAGGGCTTCGTCCTGCCGGTCTTCAAGGCCGCCCGAGCGCGATTCCAGCGCGGTTCCGGGCCCTCTTGAAGGCCCGGGCGTTTCGCGGAAAAACCCCCTTCACATCGCCGAAGCGACTCGCTACATAGCCCTTCACCCGAGCCAGGGCAGTGCGGTCGTGGCGGAATTGGTAGACGCGCAGCGTTGAGGTCGCTGTGGGGTAACTCCCGTGGAAGTTCGAGTCTTCTCGACCGCACCAG
>CAZPOK010000306.1:0-3555 GCA_964587905.1 uncultured Rhodobacterales bacterium
GAGATTCTCCGGAGTGACTGGAGTTCAGACGTGTGCTCTTCCGATCTCGCGGTCGGCATGGACGAGGCATGGCCTGCCCGCGGGTTGCGCGGCCTCCAGCGCGCGTATCCGCACGAGCGCGCGTTCGAGCTTGCGGGGCCGCCAGACATCGTCCTGATCGGCGAAGGCCAGATACGGCTCTCGCGCCATGCCGAGCAGCCGGTTGAAGTTGCCGAGCGGCCCCAGGCGTCCGCGATCATCGCGGACGACGGAAACCCGACCCGGATGGGCGCGCGCGAAGGCCGCGAGGATGGCGGGCGTGTCGTCGTCCGAGCCGTCGTCGCGCACCGTCAGGTGCCAGTCCCGATGCGTCTGAGCCGCGATGCTCTGCAGCTGCGCCGGCAGATAGCCCGCGCCGTTGAATGTGGCGAGGAGTATTCCGATCGTTGCCGTCATGCCGATCTCCGTCCATGACCGCCATCTCATCCCGGATACAGAAAACGGGGTAATTCCCTAAAATTGCGTGAATTGTCACCGAGAGGGGCCGCCGCTCCGGAAATCTCCCGCGGCGTGTTCCCGAGACGGCTGACATCCGGAGCGCGACGGGCTAATGGACGGACGGATCGTTCACGGAGCATCAGCGGTGACACAGCCAGACCTCGCCAATCCGACGGCCAAACGCGTGCTCGTGACCGGCGGCGCCGGGTTCCTCGGCAGCCATCTCTGCGACCGGCTGGTCGAGGCGGGCCACGAGGTCGTCTGCGTCGACAACTACTTCACCGGACGACGGGGCAACGTCGCGCATCTTCTCGACCGCCCGAACTTCGAGCTGATCCGCCACGACGTGACCTTCCCGCTCTATGTCGAGGTCGACGAGATCTACAACCTCGCCTGCCCCGCCTCGCCGGTCCACTACCAGCACGATCCGGTCCAGACGACGAAGACCTCCGTCCACGGCGCGATCAATATGCTGGGGCTGGCCAAGCGCACCGGCGCGCGGATCTTCCAGGCCTCGACCTCCGAGGTCTACGGCGACCCGTCCGTGCATCCGCAGCCCGAGAGCTACTGGGGCAACGTCAATCCGATCGGGCCGCGGTCGTGCTACGACGAGGGCAAGCGCTGCGCCGAGACGCTGTTCTTCGACTACCACCGCCAGCACGGCCTCGAGATCAAGGTCGCGCGCATCTTCAACACCTACGGCCCCCGGATGCATCCGCGCGACGGGCGCGTCGTGTCGAACTTCATCGTTCAGGCGCTCAAGGGCGAGGACATCACGATCTTCGGTGAGGGCACCCAGACCCGCTCCTTCTGTTATGTCGACGACCTCATCGAGGGGTTCCTCGCGCTCATGGGCGCCCCTGCGGAGGTGACCGGTCCGGTCAACCTCGGCAATCCCGGCGAATTCACGATGACCGAGCTTGCGAAGGCCGTCCTCGACCTCACCGGCTCCACGTCCCGGCTGGTTCACATGCCGCTTCCGCAGGACGATCCCAAGCAGCGGCGACCGGACATCGGCCATGCGAACGAGGCGCTCGGCTGGGCGCCCAAGGTTCCGCTGGCCGACGGGCTGAAGCCCACCGTCGCCTATTTCGAGGCGCTGGTGCGTGCCGGCCATGCCTGAGACGCCCGGGCGGCTCCGCGTCCTCGTTCTCGCGCCGTATCTGAACGCGAACGCCCTGGGCGAGGTCTATTCGATCTTCCGCTGGGTCGAGGCTCTGTCGGAACGGTGCGATCTGACCGTCCTCACGGTGGGCACGGACCCCCACGCCCTGCCGGCGCAGCTTCCGAATGCGCGGGTCGTCGCCCTGAAGTCGCCGGATCTTCTTCAGACCGTCCCGCGCTTCACGGCGATGGTGAAGCCCTGGCTTCCCGTCTTCTTCCGATGGGCGCGCCGCTGGATCCGACGCGAGCTTTCGGGCGGCACGCGCTGGGATGTCGCCCACCAGATGCTGCCACAGGCCATGCGCTATCCCTGCCCGCTGAAGGGGCTGGGCCTTCCCTACGTCATAGGCCCGCTCGGCGGATCGCTGTCGACGCCGCGGGGCTTCGAGCAGGACGTGGCATCGGGCGGTCTCCTGTCGCGGCTGCGCAGGCTGGACCGCCTGCGGCTCTCACGCGATCCGTGGCTGAGGGGCGGCTACGAGAACGCCAATCTCATCCTCGGCGTCGCGCCCTACGTCCGTGACACGCTCGCGGAGTGCGGCGTCCCTGTCAGACGCTTCGAACCGGTGCTCGAGCGCAGTCACGAGGGCAGGCTTCCCACGATCGACCGGAGGTCGGGATCCGGCGAGGCCCATCTTCTCCACGTCGGCCGGGCGATCCGCACGAAGGGGCTCAGGGACGTGATCCGCGCGATGGCACGGCTCGGCGATCTGCCCGGCGTCCGGCTGACGAGCGCGGGCGACGGGCCGGATCTGGAGGCCTGCCGGCTGGAGGCGAAAGCGCTCGGCGTCGAGGACCGCGTAGAGTTTCTGGGCCAGGTGCCGCGGGATGACGTCGACCGGCTCTACGAGAACGCCGACGTCTTCTGTTTTCCGAGTTTCCGGGAACCGATGGGCGGGGTGTTCTTCGAGGCGATGGAATTCGGTCTTCCGGTGATCGCGGCGGCGCGTGGCGGCCCCGACTTCATTCTCGACGACACCTGCGCGATCAGGCTTCCGGTGGAGACGCCCGAGCAATTCGCCGCCGACATCGCCGGTGCGATTCGTGACCTCGCTGCCGATCCCGACCGGCGCCGGCGCATGGGCCGGGCGGCGCAGGATCGGTTGCGCGGCTTCGGCGGCTGGGCCGACAAAGCGGCGCGGCTCGAGGATCTCTACCGTGAGGTCATTGCGGCCAACCGGACGGGCCCTGCGTTATGAGACGTCGAAAGAATTTTTCCCTTTCGCCTGATTGCCGCCGCATGATGCGCTATGGTGACCGGGACGTCGAAGTGAAAGGAGGCGCGCCGCGGCGGCGCCAGACATCGCGATGAGCAACGTGACGACAAGCGTGCCTCGATACACGCGGTTTCCCGCCGGACAGGCGGACGATGGAGCCGCAGCCGCGCCGGAGGTCGACGCGACGGCCTCCGCGCCCCGGGATCTTCCGATCAGCGGCCTGAACTGGCTCGCAGCGGTGTTCGTCGTAGCGCTGATCCTGCCGGTCCAGTTCAGCATCGGAACGCTTCTGCTGACGCCCTACCGCCTCGTGCTGGTGGTGAGCTTCATTCCGCTTCTTGCCATGTTCTTCATGGGCAAGGCCGGCAAGATCCTGCTGATCGACTGGCTCATACTCTTCTCGACGCTCTGGGCCGTCCTCGCCCTCGGAGTGAACCACCCCTTCGGCACCATCTTCGAGACCATGGGCATCTACGTGCTCGAATTCTTCGGGGCGTATCTTCTGGGCCGGTTGACGATCCGGAACGCGCGCGACTTCACGCGGTTCTCCTGGGTCTTTTTCCTGGTGGTGCTGTTCCTGCTGCCCTTCGCCGTGCTCGAAGGCATCACCAAGCGGCCGATCTTCATCGAATTGATCCCGGGAGGAACCGGCATATCGGGGGCCGGCGAGCGGTGGGGCATCCGCCGCGCGCAGGCC
>CAZPOK010000307.1:0-3546 GCA_964587905.1 uncultured Rhodobacterales bacterium
CGATGGCGAGCCGCCGCATGCCGAGCCGCATCACCAGCGTGGCGTTGAGGATCGTGCCGCCGCCCGAGAGAATGCCGGCCACCGCGAACCAGATCGGGAAGCTGTCGGCCTTGCCGAAGATCTCGTCGTAGATCTGCTGGATCGAGGAGAGGAAGGCGAACATCTGGCCGAAGCCGAGCGTCAGAACGACGATGTAGAGCCGGACCATCCTGTGCCGGACAACCTCGAGAAACGCCTCCTTCAGCGCCACGGTGTTCAGCGGACGCCGCCGGTCGGCCGGCAGCGTCTCCGGCTGCCGGAGATTGAGCCAGCTCGCGCCGATGAGCCCGAAGAGGATGAAGGCGGCAAAGATCCCCTGCCATCCGAAGCCCATCATGATGAGCGATCCGATGGACGGCGCGATCGCCGGGATCAGGACGAAGATCATCATGATGAACGACATGATCCGCGCCATCGCGCGGCCTTCGAAGAGATCGCGCACCATCGCCATCGACACGATCCGCGGCCCCGCCGCGCCGAGCCCCTGGATCACCCGCGCGGCGAGCAGCATCTCCAGCGAGGTCGCGTAGATCGCCATCGCCGCGCCGACGCAGTAGAGCCCGACGGCGCCGGTGATCGTCGCCTTCCGCCCCAGCGCGTCCGACAGCGGCCCGGCGATCAGCGTGCCGACGCCCATGCCGAGTACGAAGGATGTGAGCACGAGTTGCGCCCGGTTCGGCGCCTCGGGCGAAAGCTCCGCCGCGATCTGCGGCAGCGCGGGCAGCATCGCGTCGATGGAGAAGGCGATGGTGGCGAAGAGCACCGCCATCATCGCCACGAATTCCGGTTGCGAGATGGCGCGCCTCGGCGCGGCCTCCCGGGGGGCGTCGGTCATGCCTCGCCCCGCGCGTCGAGCTGCGCCGCGATCTCGCCGATCACCTGCTCCCAGAGTTCGGGCGGTTGCGCGCCGGACACCACGTGCCGGGTCGCGACGACGAAAGTCGGCACGCCGGTGACGCCCCGGTCGCGGGCATGGGCGTCGCGGGCGCGGACCTCCTCGACATCGGCGCCGCTCTGCAAGAGACGCTCGGTCATCGCACGGTCCAGTCCCGCGGCCTCGGCGATATCGAGAAGCACCGCCCGGTCGCCGATGTCGCGCCCCTCCCGGAAATAGGCACGGAACAGCGCCGAGGCGACCGCCGTCTGCCGGCCCTCGAGCCCCGCCCAGTGGATCAGCCGGTGCGCGTCGAGCGTGTTGGGCGTGGTCGCCATGGCGTCCCAGTTGATGTCGAGCCCGGCCGCCTGCGCGGCCTCGTCGATCCGGGCATAGACCGCGATGGCATTTTCCTTCCCGCCGAACTTCGTCTCGAGGTAGGTCCGCCGGTCCATGCCGCCCTCGGGCATGTCGGGGTTGAGCTGGAACGGGTGCCACTCGATTTCGAAGGGATGGTCGGGGTGTTTCTCGAGCGCTCGGTCGAGAAACGCCTTGCCGATGTAGCACCAGGGGCAGATCGGGTCGGACAGGATGTCGAGCTTAACCATTCTCGGCCTCGTGGCGGGTTCTGAGTTCGCGGCGCAGGAGCTTGCCGTTGGCTCCGCGCGGGAGCTCGGGGACACGCACGAAGACGCGGGGACATTTGTAGCGGGCAAGCCTTGCCGACATATGACGCGAAAGCGCCGCGGGGTCCAGTTCGGTTCCGGCGGTGTAGAAGGCGGCGATGACGGTCGTGTCGGCCTTGACGGCGACTTCGGCGGCGGCGGCCTCGTGCACCTCGGGGTGCTCGGCCAGCGCCGCCTCGACCTCCACTGGCGAAACGCGGAAGCCGCCCGCGTTCATCATGTCGTCGCTGCGCCCGTGGTAGACGAGCGCGCCGTCGGCCGTCATGTGCGCGGCGTCGCCGGTGAGAAACCACGCGCCGCGTAACCGCGCGGCCGTCTCCGCGGGCTGGCCCAGATAGCCGAGCATCAGTCCCGGATCGCTCCGGTGGACGGCGAGGATGCCGGTCTGTCCAATCGGTACCGGCGCGCCGGTCTCGCCCACCACCGCGAGCCTGCGCCCCGGCTGCGGAAAGCCGAGAGATCCGGACGGGGCAGGGCGGGCGGGACTGCCCGAAACGAAGGTCGAGCACTCCGACATGCCGAAGGCCTCGTGGACCGGCGTGCCCGTCGCCGCCTCCCACCGCGCGCGGATCGCCCCGGGGAGCTTCTCGCCCGCCGACAGCCCGTGGCGCAGCTTCGGCATCGGGGATACGGGCTGCGCCAGCATCTGCCGGTAGACGCCGGGCGCGGCCGCGAAGATCGTCGCGTCGTGGCGCTTGAGGAGGAGCGGGAGCTGGGCCGGCGTGAAGCCGGGCTTGGGCACTAGCGCCGTCGCGCCCATGGCCCAGGGATCGAGAAGCCCGGTCCCGAGCGTGTAGGTCCAGTTGAAGGCGCCGGCGTGGAGCACCCGGTCGTCCTCGCGCAGGCCGTACCAGCCCTCCCACATCATCCGCCGCGCCCAGACCGCGCGATGCGCATGGACGACGGCGCGGGGCACGCCCGAGGTGCCGGACGTGTAGATGATGTAGGCGGGTCGCTCCAGATCGCCCGCCACGGCGGCGGACGGCGGCAGGGCGCGCATGGCCTCCAGGGCAGCCACACCGATCACCGGGGCGTCATGGGCGGGCATCGCGACCGCGTCGCCGCCAAGCACCGCTCCGGGCGCGATCTCCCCGGCGATGGCGGTGATCTCGCGCCGGGTAAGTTGCGTCGATGTGGGCACCGGCACGATCCCCGCGGCGATGGCGCCGAGGAAGGCGATCGGGAACTCGACCGTGTTGCCCAGGCGGAGAAGCACCCTGTCGCCGTCCGCGAGCCCCGCCTCGCGCAGCCCTGTCGCCGTGCCGAGCACCGCGGCGGCGAGGCGCGCGTAGCTCCACCGTTCCGCCCCGGAGAGACCGAGCACCGCCAGCGCGATCTTGTCGGGCTGCACTTCGGCCCGCGCCAGCACGTAGCCCGCGAGGTTGAACGGGGCGGGGCAGGGCGGCGGCGGCCCGGTGTCGGCGACGGAACGCATGTCGCCTCGCTACGCGCGGGCCTGCGCCATTGCAAGACCGGGCCGCGCCGCCCTATATCCCGCGCCATGGACCGGATAACCGAACCGAGCCTCATTCGCCTCGCGCGGGCGAGCGGCATGCACGACGAGGTCGTGCCTCTCGACCTCGGCGCGCGCGTGCGGGGGCTGCGCAAGGCGCGGGGCTGAACGCTCGAACAGGCGGCGCAGCACGCCGGGCTTGCGCGCTCCACGCTGTCGAAGATCGAGAACGGCCAGATGTCGCCGACCTACGACGCGCTGCGCAAGCTCGCCGACGGGCTCCGTATTCCGGTGCCGCAGCTGTTCACCGCGCCGCGCCGCGACAAGGTGAACGGACGGATGGCGGTGACGCGGTCGGGCGAGGGCCGGGCGCATCCCACCGCGACCTACGAGCACGAGTTGCTGGCGGGCGCGCTGTCGAAAAAGGCGATGCTGCCGTACCGCGCGCAGGTCCGCGCCCGCGACATGGCCGAGTTCGACGGCTGGGTGCGCCA
>CAZPOK010000308.1:0-3506 GCA_964587905.1 uncultured Rhodobacterales bacterium
GCGCGAAGGTCGTGAGGGTCATCTTCCTCGCCGAGGAACATGGCGCCGACAGCCATCAGGTCCGCGACTACATCTCCGGGCTCAACGAGGACGAGCAGGCCAACCTCGTGGCCCTTATGTGGGTTGGCCGCGACAGCTTCGAGTCCGACGAGTTCGAAGAGGCCAAGCAGACCGCCTACAACGAACGCACCGCGCCGACGGAGGACTATCTGTCGGGCATCCCCGAACTGCCGGGATACCTCGAATCGGGCCTCGAGGCGCTCGGCATCGACGTCACCGAAGTCGAGGACCGGATGTAGGCCGGCGCCGCAACCTCCGACAGAGCTCACGTCAGGTGATCGACCACCTGCATGTGCTGGGAGAGCGTGTCGACCTCCGGCAGCCACCGTTCCAGAAGCCGCGGGTCCGAAGGCGCCGCATGGACCCCCGCCGGGATCTCCCGGTTGAGCACTGCCTCGACCGCGAGCTTCACCGTCCCCGACACGAGCCGTGCCATCGCCGATCCGCGGGCATCCCCCCAGGCATCGAGGACGTAGGTCCTGTGCCAGACCGGCCGCCCGTCGTGCTCGGCCTCGAGCGAGACGCAAAGCACCACCCGGTCCGGCTCCCCCTCCTCGTAGGCATGCTTCGCCCAGAACTCCTCGGACATTTCCCTGAGCCGCGCCTCGCCCTCGGGACCCTCCAGCGTCTCGATCTCCTCGAAAATGTCGGCCCAGGCGTCCGTCCAGCCATTGAGCCGCAGCGTCCCTCGGACGAACTCCTTAACCCGCCAGTTGGTCTCGAAGCGGTACTCCTCCATGAAGGGAAGCGAATCCCGGTTCGGGTAGACCTCGAAGGTCTCGTTCACCGGCGCGGGCGCGGCATAGGACCGGATCGCGTGCCACGGTCGCTGGACCGTCAGCTCGGTGAACTCCCGGATCGACCGCGACGGCGACCGCAGCGCCTTCAGAACCCCCAGCGGCGACCAAGAGAACTTGTAGCGGAAGGCATTGGGCGCCTTCGGGATGCCGCCGCAATAGCTCAGGAACGAGATCACGTTGTCCGCGCGATAGGCCTTCGACGCCTTGTAGTCCGCGACGAGCTTGTGGGCCATCAGGTGGTCGATCCCCGGATCGAGCCCCACCTCGTTGACCAGCGCCACTCCGGCCTCCCGCGCCGCCGTGTCAAGCGCCCGCATCTCGGGCGAGATGTAACTCGACGACAAGAAATGCGCCTTCCGGTCGATGCAGAGCTCGGCCAGCGGCACATGCCAGTCGCCGGGCAGCATCGAGACCACCACGTCGCCGGGCTTCAGCACCGCGCCCAGCGCCTCTATGTCGAACGCCTCGACCCGGTCGGTCAGGTCGCCCACCGCGTCCACCGCCTTTTCGCGGGTCCGGTTCCAGACGGTCACGTCGTGGCCCGCCTCGATCATCTTGCGAAGTCCCGGGATGGCCGAAAGGCCGGTGCCGCACCAGTGGATGGTCATGTCGGTCCTCTCAGAGAGTGGCTGTGTGCCGGTCGAACTCTGCCTTCGCGCGCCTCCAGACGCCAGAGTCGAGATCGCCGAGCGTCAGGAGACTCGGCAGGAGCTGGGCCGCGTAATCCTCCGAGGATTCGCGCGGCAGAAGCGACGGGAGGTTGTCGATGGCGGTGACATCGAGCGGCGGGTCGTCGTGGACGCGCAGCGCAGGAGCGTCCCAGTCCGTCGCCCGGTCGTAGACCTTGATGGGCGAGAAGTCCGATGTGGGATCGCAGGCTATGTCGCCGATGACCGACAGCCGCCGCTCCCGCTCCCCCGCATCCGCCGGCACGAAGACCGGCGTGCCCGGTCGCGCGAAGATGCAGTTGAGGAAGATGTCATGGCCGAGCACCTCGGGGAACGGCCCGCCGTGCGCCGTCTCGGCCATGTCCCATTGCGTGACCGCGAGTCCCATCTCGCCGCAAAGGTCCGATGCGCCCGTGCCCACCCGGCCCAGCGCGCCGATCACGATCACCGTTGGGCGTGCCTCGCCAAGCTCGGCCCGCAGCGCCGCCCGCAGCCGCACGGCATCCTCGACGGCGGCGATCGGCCGGGCGATCCCGCCCGCCTTCTGCGCCATCCAGCACTTCAGCGCGACGGCTGCCCCGGCGTAGCCCGCCCAGTAGCCGAAGGCGGCGACCCTGCGTCCGTCCCCGTCCAGGAGATACTCCAGATCGTAGAGCGTGCCGCCGCCCGCGTTGAAGCGCTCCAGAAGCACGCGTCCGGTCGGCTGCCCCTTGTACGCATGGCCGAACATGATGTGCCGGTGGCGGAGCGGCAGTCCGTCCTCGGGCAGTTCCTTCAGGCCGAACACGATCGCGTCGTCCGGTGCCTCGGGCCACGACCCCTCCGGCGCGATCTCGGCCCCGGCGTCGCGATATCCCTCGATCCCGATGACACGTGACCGGCTTTCCTCGACCGTCACCCGCATACCCCCTCCGATCAGCGCCCGCACGCCCTCGGGCGTCACGCCCACCCTCCGCTCGTTCGCCCGTGGCTCGGCCCTGACCCAGAGATGCGTCATCAGAAGTGCGTCCTTGCATGTGCCCTGTCGGGCGCGTCGAGATGCGGCGTCGCGTTGAACCCGGCAAGGATCGTGCCGTGCGGCATGACCTGCACCCGGTGCACGGACGTGTTGAAGATGGGCAGAAGGACATGCGCCATGCGGGTCGGATCGAGCCTCAGCAGATGCCGCATCACCATTCCGATCACTCCGCCCGACGTCACGCAAAGCACCTTGCGCCCCGGCTCGGCGGCTTCGGCCAGCACGCGCGTCACGCGGTCTTCGAAGGCGGCGAAGGTCTCGTTTCCGAGGATCTCGGCCCGATGCCACGCCTCCATCACCTGCGGAAGAAAGACCGCGAAGTCGTCCGGCCCCGGCAAGGGAATGCCATGCGTGTCCCGCAACGCGGTCCCGAGATTGAAGTAATCCATCTCGTTCAGGCGCGGGTCGACCTCGGGCTCCTGCCCCATCGCCCCGGCCGTCCCGAGATGGCGCCGCAGACTTCCCGAAAGCACCCGGTCGAACCGCTCGCCCTGGCCGTCGAACCACGCGCCGAGCCACTCGGCCTGCCGACGTCCGAGATCGGAAAGCCGGTCATAGCTCTCCTCGTCGGTCGCCGCCGAATTGGCCTGCCCGTGCCGGACCAGAACGATCTCGCCCATGTCGTCTCCTTTTCCGGCGGCTTACGTCGCGCGGACCGCAGAGGCAAGGCGCGGGGTTTGCGGCGACGCATGCGGCGGGTATGAGAGACGGCGAAGGAGAACTCCATGATCCCAGTCGACGCATCGCGTTTCCTCTCCGACCTGCACACGCTGCGAAGTTTCGGCGCCGCCGGCGTGGGCAAGGGCGTCGTGCGCCCGGCCTGTTCCGAAGCCGACGTCGCCGCGCGCGAATGGCTTGCCGGACGCATGAAGGAGGCCGGTCTGGAGCCGGTGTTCGACGGCTACGGCAACCTCTTCGTTCTGGACCGGTGACGGTCGTTCCACATGGGCTCCCACACCG
>CAZPOK010000309.1:0-3493 GCA_964587905.1 uncultured Rhodobacterales bacterium
CGGCAGATCTTCTTTGACGGGGAGACGCCGGACTTCCAGGTGATCATCCCCGGTTTCGGGATCGTCGAGGGGCCGTTCCAGGTGACCTCGGTCGAATACGCGGGGAGCCACAACGGCGAGGCGACCTACGAGCTGTCGCTGTCCTCGGCGGGCCAACTCGGCTTCACGGCGCTCTGATGGCGAACCCCTGGGCGGGCGAGGTCGGGCTGGTGCTCGACGGGGAGCGGCACGCGCTGAAGCTCACGCTCGGCGCGCTGGCGGAACTCGAGGCGGAGCTGGACGCGGGGACGCTGGTGGAGCTGGTCGAACGGTTCGAGGCAGGCCGGTTTTCGACACGGGACGTGCTGGCGCTCGTCGTCGCGGGATTGCGCGGCGGGGGCTGGCGCGGCTCGGCGCGGGATCTTCTGGGCGCCGAGATCGAGGGCGGGCCGGTCGAGGCGGCGCGGGTGGCAGGGACCTTGCTCGCGCGGGCGTTCGCGGTGCCGGGGGCATGAGTGCCTTCGATTGGCCCGCCCTGATGCGGGCGGGACTGCGGGGGCTGGGGCTCCGGCCCGAGGACTTCTGGCGGCTGACGCCGGGGGAATTCGCGTTCCTCCTGGGACATGACGCGGGGGCGCCGCCCTTGACGCGGGCGCGGCTCGACGAACTGGCGGCGGCCTTTCCGGACAGACGGGAGACGGACGATGGATGACGTGGACGGGATCGACACGCTCGACGACCAGGTGGCGGCGCTGGAGCGGTCGCTGGGAGGGGCTTCTACGATGGCGACGGCCTTCGACGCCGAGATGGTGCGGATGCGGTCGACCATCGCGGACACCGGGCGCGAGGTTGGCATCCTGTCGCGCGGGATCAGCTCGGGGCTGAGGCGGTCGTTCGACGGGCTGGTGTTCGACGGGATGAAGCTGTCGGACGCCCTGAAGGGCGTCGCGCAGTCGATGGCGAACGCGGCCTATTCGGCGGCGATCCGGCCCGTGACGGGCCATTTCGGCAAGCTCTTCGCCGGCGGCATCGAGGGGCTGGTGAGCGCGGCGGCGGGCTTTGAGAGCGGCGGCAGCTTCGCACAGGGGCGGGTGATGCCGTTTGCCACGGGCGGGATCGTCTCGGGCCCGGTCAGCTTCCCGATGCGGGGCGGCCGGGGGCTCATGGGCGAGGCGGGGCCGGAGGCGATCATGCCGCTGGCGCGCGGCGCGGACGGGCGGCTGGGCGTGCGGAGCGAGGGCGGCGGGCGGCCCGTCAGCGTGGTGATGAACATCTCGACACCCGATGTCGAGGGCTTCCAGCGGTCGCAGAGCCAGATAGCGGCGCAGGTCACCCGCGTGATGGCGCGCGGACGGCGCAATCTCTGAGGAGTGGACATGGCGTTTCACGAGGTGCGATTTCCCGCGAACCTGAGCTTCGGCTCGATCGGCGGGCCGGAGCGGCGGACCGAGGTGGTGACGCTCGCCAACGGGTTCGAGGAGCGCAACACGCCCTGGGCCGATTCGCGGCGACGCTACGATGCGGGGGCGGGCATGCGCTCTCTCGACGACATCGAGGCGCTGGTGGCGTTCTTCGAGGCGCGGCGCGGGCGGCTGCACGGGTTCCGGTGGAAGGATTGGGGGGATTACAAGTCTTGCCTGCCGTCCGGGACGGTGGCCTTCGACGATCAGGTCATCGGAACAGGCGACGGCGAGACCGCGGCGTTCGGGTTGTCCAAGACCTACCGGTCGGGGATCGCGGACTACGTGCGGCCGATCCTGAAGCCGGTGCCGGGAACCATCGCGATCGGCGTGCAGGGCGACCCGCAGATCGAGACGGTGCACTACACAGTCGACGCGGCGACCGGCGTCGTGAGGTTCGCGACGCCGCCTGACGTGGGGGTCGAGGTGACGGCCGGCTTCGAGTTCGACGTGCCGGTGCGGTTCGACGCGGATCTCATCCAGACGTCGGTGGCGGGCTTTCAGGCCGGCGACATGCCGTCGGTGCCGGTCGTCGAGGTGCGGGCATGAGAGGCGCGGCGGCGCTGGCCGCGCATCTCGCCACCGGTTCGACGACGGTCTGCCGGTGCTGGGGCCTCATCCGGGCCGACGGGGTCGCCTACGGGTTCACCGACCACGATCGGGATCTGACGTTCGGGGGGCAGGTCTACCGGGCCGATACCGGGCTTTCCGCGCGGGCGGTGGAGCAGCGGACGGGGCTTTCGGTCGACAACACCGAGGTTCTGGGTGTGCTGAGCGACGCGGCGGTCCGCGAGGCGGACATCGAGGCGGGGCGCTTCGATGGGGCGGCGGTGGAGGCGTGGCTGGTCAACTGGGCCGACGTCTCGGAGCGGGTGCTCCAGTTCCGGGGATCGCTCGGCGAGATCGAGCGGTCGGGCGGGAGCTTCCGCGCGGAGTTGCGCGGGCTGTCAGAGGTTCTGAACGAGCCGCAGGGGCTGGTCTACCAGGGGCCGTGTTCAGCGGTGCTGGGGGACAAGCGGTGCACGGTCGACCTCGATGCGCCGGGGATGTCGATCGAGGCGCAGGTGCTTGCGACGGTCAATGCACGGACGCTGGTCGTGCTGCCGCCCGAGGCGTTCGAGGCCCGCTGGTTCGAGCGGGGGCGCGCGCGGTTCCTGAGCGGGGCGGCGGACGGGCTGGTGGGCGTGGTGAAGACCGACCGGGTGACAGCGGAGGGGCGCGAGATCGAGTTCTGGGAAGAGGTGCGGGCGGCGGTGGTGCCGGGCGACGTCCTTCGCATCGAGGCGGGATGCGACAAGCGCTCCGAGACATGCCGGGTCAAGTTCGGTAATTTCATCAACTTCCGTGGGTTTCCTCATGTTCCGGGTGAGGACTGGCAGATGGCCCATCCGACGCGACAGGCGGTGAACGACGGCGGGAGCCTGACGCGGTGAGCGTGGTGGAGATCGCCCGGGCGTGGATCGGAACCCCGTATCGCCATCAGGCGTCGTGCCTGGGCGCGGGAGCGGATTGCCTCGGGCTCGTGCGCGGGGTGTGGCGGGAGCTTCTCGGGCACGAGCCCGTCTCCCCGCCGCCCTACACGCCCGACTGGAGCGAGGTCCGCGGCGAGGAGGCGCTCTGGGCGGCGGCACAGGCATATCTGTTGCCGCGCGGTCGTGAGCAGGCGGTGCCGGGCGATGTCCTGCTCTTGCGGATGCGGCAGGGCGCGGTGGCGAAGCATCTGGGCATTCTGGCGGAGGGCGGGGCGCGGCCGACCTTCATCCATGCCTACAGCGGGCACGGCGTCGTCGAAACGAGCCTGTCGGCGCCCTGGCGGCGGCGTCTCGTGGCGGCGTTCGCATTTCCCGAACGGAGGGACTGATGGCGACACTGGTATTGTCCGCGGCGGGCGCGGCGGTCGGCGGGGCGATCGGCGGGAGCATCCTGGGGCTTTCCTCGGCAGTGATCGGCCGGGCCATGGGCGCGACGATCGGTAACGTGGTCGATCAGCGCCTGCTCGGGGCGGGCGCCCCGGCGGTGGAAACCGGCCGGATCGAGCGGTTCCGGCTCAACAG
>CAZPOK010000310.1:0-3455 GCA_964587905.1 uncultured Rhodobacterales bacterium
CCAAGAAGGCGCTGACCGAAACCGACGGCGACATGGAAGCCGCCGTCGACTGGCTGCGCACCAAGGGCCTGGCCAAGGCCGCCAAGAAGGCCGGCCGCACCGCGGCCGAGGGCCTCGTCGCGGTCAAGGTCGAGGGCGGCACCGGCGTGGCCGTCGAGGTGAACTCGGAGACCGATTTCGTCGCGAAGAACGCCGAATTCCAGACGATGGTCGCGCGCATCGCGCAGGTTGCGCTCGGCGTCGACGACATCGAGGCGCTGAGGGCGGCGGATCTCGACGGCAAGTCCGTGGACGACACCGTCACCGGCGCGGTCGCCAAGATCGGCGAGAACATGTCGCTCCGGCGGATGACCAGGATCACCGGCGAAGCCGTCACGGCCTACGTGCACAACGCGGCGGCAGAGGGCATGGGCAAGATCGGCGTGCTCGTCGCCTACAGCGGCGGCAACGAGGCCTTCGCGCGTCAGGTCGCGATGCACATCGCGGCGGTGAACCCCGCCTCGCTGTCCGAGGACGATCTCGACCAGTCGATCGTCGATCGCGAGAAGGCCGTGCTCACCGAGCAGGCGCGCGACTCCGGCAAGCCCGAGCAGGTCATCGAGAAGATGATCGAGGGCCGGATGAAGAAGTTCCTCTCCGAGATCACGCTTCTCAATCAGGCCTTCGTGATCGATCCCGACCAGACGGTCGGCGCGGCCGCCGCGGACGCCGGCGTCGAGATCACCGGGTTCGCGCGGCTCGAGGTCGGCGAGGGCATCGAGGTCGAGAAGGAAGACTTCGCGGCCGAAGTCGCCAAGGTCGCCAGCGCCTGACCGCAAGACAAGGAAACGGTGCAGCCGGGAGGCTGCACCGCCCCAGAGGGACGTCCGACTCGGCTGGGGATGCGAGTACAGGCCCCAGGGTGCCGGCCCGCAGCTTGTAAAAGCGCTGCGAACCGGCGCCGGTTTCCCGGAAAACCGATGACCTCGGACGATGAATGAGGTTCGCCCTCGGACACCGGGGTCTGTTCCATGGCAAATGCCACCACTCACGGAACGGTGCGAAGGAACCACAGAACCGCGGGACCTCGTAAGTCAGGATATCCTTACTCTCGCATGACGGTCCTGGCCGCTTGGCCGGGTCTCGACGCAATGAAGATCTGGTTCTTGTAGGTCGCCGTCAGCACCGCCTGCGCCGTCGTCCCCACGTTCAGCGCCTCGCGCGCCAGCCTGAGATGCTTCTCGATCGTCGCGGTGCTCACGCCGAGGATCGCGGCGATGTCCTGGGTTGTCTTGCCGTCTCCGACCCATTCCAGAACCTCGCGCTGCCGCGCGGTGAGAAGACTGACGCTGGTGTAGGGCAGGGAGGTCGCCTTGAGATGGAAGATCTCGTTCAGCATGCGGATCGCGCTCCCGTCCCGGGCCCAGATGTCCTCGACCTCGTGCTGCGGGGTGCCGATCGGCGCGACGAGGCCGATCGCGCCCTTGTTGCGGCGCGACACTTCGGGAAAGCTGATCGTGTAACCGGCCTTGATCCCGTGGTCGATGTTGAGCGCGATGATCCTGCGCTCTTCGTCGGTAAAGCTCGCCTGGTTCTCCTTCAGCCATCCCCAGGAGCAGACGCCGACGTTTTCGGCGGCCCAACGCACCATCGGGGCGTTCTGGTAGAGACCGCCGTGAATGAACGCCTCCAGATAGGCCGGCGTATGGTTCGACAGGACCATCAGGTCATCGGGCTGCCCGAGGTCGCGGTGCGACCGAAAGCGGGTGAAGCCGTAGAGGAGCCGATCGAACCCGAACTCCGCCATCGCGGCACAATGCAGCGACCAGGTCTCTTCGATCGTGTCGGCAGCCAGCAATTTCCCGATGTGCTCGAGAACGCGATCCGTCATGCAAGATGCGCTTTCAATGCCCTGAGAGCGAGCGCGTATCCCTCGGCGCCGAAGCCACAGATCTGGCCGATCGCCACGGGCGCGATGAACGATGTCTGCCGGAACGGCTCGCGTGCGTGAATGTTCGAGATATGAAGCTCGACGACGGGAACCGCGACGGATGCGATCGCATCCATCAGGGCCACCGAGGTGTGCGTCAAGGCCCCGGCGTTGAGGACGATCCCGTCGTGGGTTCCGGCCGCCGCATGGATGGCGTCGATCAGCTCGCCTTCGTGGTTCGATTGCCGGAAGGCGCAGGACACGCCAAGATCGGCGGCGGTTCTCTTGCAGAGATCCTCGATGTCGGCGAGCGTGGTATGGCCGTAGACCTCGGGCTGACGCGTTCCGAGGAGATTCAGGTTTGGACCATTGAGCACCAGAAACGACGGCATCGCTCGACCTCCGAAAGTGCGACGATCTACCCGGTTGTCTCGCAAGCTGTCGATACCCTTTTTCACAGACCGGCGCGGAGTGTTTCCTGCGGGCAACCGTTCCGTTGATCGGGGCCTCGGCGGACCCGCGACATGCGTCCGGTGCTTGGCCGGGGTCTCTGGCGGCTTGCCGGCAATTACTTACCATAATACTGATTATCCGATCCAGTGACGCCGCACACGGTCCGTCGCGTTTGCGCACCCGGCCTTTCCCCCGGCACGCTCCCGCGTTATCTCTCCTCGGGACAAGGCACCGTGCATTCCGCCTCCGACGCGGAATGACCAACACGTCAAGGAGACAGACATGGCAGATGGTCAGGGTTTCGGCCCCTCGCTCGCCGCGTTCGACTGGGCCGATCCGTTCCGGATCGCCGACCAGCTTACCGAGGACGAGCGCATGGTGGCGGACAGCGCCCGCGCCTATGCGCAGGACAAGCTGCAGCCGCGCGTCCGCGCCGCCTACCGCGAAGAGCGCGTCGAGCCCGAGATCTTCCGCGAGATGGGCGACATGGGCCTGCTGGGCGTCACCATCCCCGAGGAATACGGCGGTCTCGGCGCGGGATACGTGAGCTACGGCCTCGTCGCGCGCGAGATCGAGCGGGTCGATTCCGGCTACCGCTCGATGATGTCGGTGCAGTCGTCGCTGGTGATGTACCCGATCCACGCCTATGGCTCGGAGGAGCAGAAAGCCAAGTACCTTCCGAAGCTTGCCACCGGAGAGTTCATCGGCTGCTTCGGGCTCACCGAACCCGACGCGGGCTCCGATCCGGGCGGGATGAAGACGCGGGCCGAGAAGACGGCGGACGGCTATCGCCTGTCGGGCGCGAAGACATGGATCTCCAATGCGCCCATCGCGGATGTCTTCGTCGTCTGGGCCAAGTCGGACGCGCATGACGGCAAGATCCGGGGCTTCGTGCTGGAAAATGGCATGTCCGGCCTCACCGCCCCGAAGATCGGCGGCAAGCTCAGCTTGCGCGCCTCGGTGACTGGCGAGATCGTCATGGACGGCGTCGAGGTGGCCGAGGACGCACTTCTGCCGGGCGTCGAGGGGCTCAAGGGACCGTTCGGCTGCCTCAACCGGGCGCGCTACGGCATCTCCTGGGGCGTGATGGGCG
>CAZPOK010000311.1:0-3435 GCA_964587905.1 uncultured Rhodobacterales bacterium
GAGGGCGGCGCGGTCATCGGGATCGGGCTCGGGCGCCGGGGGCGGCGGCGGCTTCAGGACGCCCATGTCGCGGCCAAGGTCGAGAAGTTCGGGCGGAATCGCGATGAAGCTTCTGACCCGCTCGAACAGCGTCTCCTCGGGTTCGCGGATGAGCGGGTTGAGTTCGGGATTGCGCACGAGGGCGAGCTTGTCGACGACTCGTTCGATCAGCCCGGTAGAGCGCAGGATCTCGATCTGATTCTGGATCGTGTTCTCGTTGATGCCGCTGACCACGACCTGCTCGACATCGACGATGTTGGTGCGGTCGAGGTTGAACATCACCGTCGCGTCTGCGCGGTAGACAGGCTCGTACTGCGTGGCCGTGAGCGAGCCGATGAGGGCTGCGAAGAGCGTCGTGACGACGATGATCCACTTGCCGCGCCAGAGCTTGCGGGCGATGGCGCGGATATCGATCGCATCACCGTCATCCTCCTCCAAGACCTGGTCGGCCCGGAGCGAGCGGAACGGATAAGCCTCCTGTCGCGGATCCTGCTTCATCGAATACCCGATCACACCCTGACGTCGTGTCGATCCATGCCGGACGGACACCCCACGTTCACCATCCCGCCGAAGCTAACGGTCTGAAACCCAATCTCAAAGCCTTTATCAAGCGGACGGCCCGTGGTCCACTCTCCGGGATCAAGATGCGGTTTCGCGCGTGTCTGTTGCCGGATCGGCATTTTGCGGCTATTTTGCTGCGCGGTGCAACGGTGCGGGTGGTGCGCGATGTCGTATGTGAAGTCCCTGATGCTTGGAAGTGCGGTCGCGCTGGCGATGTCGCTATCGGCGGGCGAGGCGCGAGCGACGGGGTGGTATGACGATCCCGATTGCAAGAAGCTCGTTCAGATCATCCACGCGAAGATCGAGCGGTTGAAGGACCTCCGGGACAGCTACGAGGTTTACGAGGCGGGCTACCGCCATCACGATCTGCGGCGCAAGAGCCTCCTGGTGGCGTTGCTCCTGATCAAGCTCTCCCCGTCCCATGTCACCTGCGCGGATCTGATTGCCTACCATCAAGGGTCGACCAGCCCCACGTGAACCTGAATCAGCCTAGCCGTCGCCAAGCTGGATCGGCCTAGCCGTCGCCGAGGAGTTGATCGATCTGTTCCGCGCCGAAGCGCTGCAACATCTCCAGATCGCGTGCGACGCCTGCAGACCACTCCGTTCTCTCTTCGCTTGGAGCGACGACGTCCGCGAGCCCGGCACGCTGAGCCGCAAGCCCGAGGTTGTTCGGCGCAAGTCGCCAGGAGACCAGCAGGGCCTCCCGCGCCGCCTCGATGTCGCCCATAAGGGCCTGCGCCCAGGCCAGCGAAACCCAGGTCCGGGCGCTTGCGGGCGCGAGGGCAAGACTCTCCTCAAGCAGAGCGTGAGCGCGCGTGACGCGGTCGAGCGCGGTCTCGAACGCCGCGATCTCGTCCGGCCCTTCGGTGGCGGCGGAGGGGAAGGCATCCGCCTGCAGGTAGCCGAAGGCGAGCTGGAACAGGTAGTCGGGCTTCATGTAGAGCGCATGGCTGTCCGGCACGCGCCAGTCGCCGAAGGCGCCCGTCCGACGCGCGGTCTCGTCGAAGGCGGGCGCGCCGCGCAGCGCGAGGACCATGGCCGTGACCGAAAGTCCCGCGAGGCAGAGGCCGAAGGCAAGAACGAGGGCCCGCGCCATCGTGCCGGAGGCGTGCGCGGCCCTGTCCCTGATGTCCGGACCTCGCGTCACGGCCCGACCTCGAGGAAGGCCACGTCGTCGTCGAGCCGCGCCGCGGTCAGCCGGCCGGTGTAATATGCGCCCGTGTCGACGCAGATGCGGCCGGGGTGCACGACCGGCGCGCCGTCGTCGTAATGCCCGTGCACGATCCGCAGCCCCGGGACCGGGTCGGGCACGAGAAAGTCCGGATGCCCCCAGCGCAGCGCGCGCGACTCCGCGACCGGGGCGGCGCGGCGCGGATCGACGGCGGCATGGACGAAGGCCACGTCGCCCGAGCGCGCGAAGGGGGCGAGGCCCCGCAGGAACGCGAGATGATGTCCGAGCGCGAAGAACAGATCGTCGCGGATCCGCGCCAGCGCCTCGGCGTCATCCTCGTCGGAGGGTGGCTTGATGCCGTAGCTCGCCAGCGTCTGCTGGCCGCCGAAGGCGATCCAGTCCTTCCCGCGGCGCGGGTCGTCGAGGAACCGCAGCAGCGCCGCCTCGTGATTGCCCTCGAGGAACACCGCGTCGATCGCCGGTTCCGCGGCGAGATCGCTCAGAAGCTCGAGCACCGTCGCCGATTCGTCGCCCCGGTCGATGTAGTCGCCCAGAAAGACCAGCCAGGCGCAGCGACCGTCGTCGAAGCGCGCCATGTCGGCGACGATCGCATCGAGGAGCCGCGCGAGCAGGTCGGACCGGCCGTGGATGTCGCCCACGGCGTAGATCCGCGCGTCCGCCGCAACGCGCGGCGCGACCTCTGAATCGTTCCTTTTTCCGAGAAGCTGCCGGATCATCCCCTCATCCGACCGAGTGACCATTACAGAGCGGAGCGTCGCACGAGACCGCCCGCGAATCCAGCCCCCTGTCCCGACCCGGGGGCAGACGGCAACCGGTCAATTCTTGTGCGGCTTGCGCAAGCGACAGGCGGGCGCCGCCGGAGCTTTCGATATCGTTGAACAATCCCGGGGAGATGCGGTCGATTTATCCACAGGATGTCATTGGCTGTTTCTTGATCAATCGGAAGATGGTATCGAGATCGCGTTGACGTTGGGTAGCCACCATTGGGGCTCGGCAGAGAGTAGGCGCTGTCGGGAAGGTGACATGAAGCTTCAAGTGTTCGAAGGCGATCCCGGCACCTGGCCGGTTTTTGGAAAAGCTTCCCGAGAGTCTCTGCCCAGGTTGATCCGGTCCCGCCGCTACTGGTGGATCAAGCGCACGAGCGATATCGCCTTCTCGCTTCTGGCGCTTCCCGCGATCGGGATCCTGGCGATCGCTCTGCTGCTTCTCAATCCGTTCTTCAATCCCGGGCCGGTGTTTTATCGGCAGGCCCGGATGGGGCGCCACGGCACTCCATTCCTGATGTGGAAGTTCCGCACCATGATTCCCTGCTCCATGGGCCTCGTACGTGCGCATCACGAGCCGGTGGAAGAGGACAGGATCACGCGGCTCGGCCGGTTCCTGAGAAAGTATCGTCTCGACGAGTTGCCGAATGTCTTCAACGTGCTGCGCGGGGAGATGAGCGTGGTCGGACCGCGTCCCGACGCCTTCGAGCACGCGGTCGAGCTCATCGACACCGTGCCGCGCTACCGCGACCGCTTCCGCGTTCTCCCCGGCATCACCGGGATCGCGCAGGTCCGGCTCGGCTATGCGGACACGACCGACATCGTCCGGCGCAAGGCGCGCTACGATGCCTTCTACGTTCGCAAGGCGCGGGTTCAGAC
>CAZPOK010000312.1:0-3430 GCA_964587905.1 uncultured Rhodobacterales bacterium
CGTTCGGAGAACAGGCTAACCTCAAACCGAGGACGTTTCAGGGGAGCAGGTCAGCTTCAGAACATCGAGGGCTTTCAGATAGTATTGGAAATTCGCATCGGTGATCAGGATGTCGTCCTCGATGTACACAAAGAGGTCTTCCCGTGCCGCAGCGCTCTCAATCCACTTCGGGATGTGTTTCTTGTGGGCCCAAGTAAGATGTCGGGGGTTCGCGAGCCCATCGACGACCTCGAGAGTGAGCCGGGATCCATTTTTTTCAAACTGCGAAGCCTTCTTCGCGATCAGCCCCGTTTCCTCATAGTTCGGGAGGTTCGACATCACCGTGACGCGGAGTATGGCGTTCTGCCAGCCTGCAAGGGCATCCAGGACGTCGCCGAGGATGTGCTCACGATCCTCCCGATAGTGGGAGGCGATGTACACTGCAACCTGCTTCACCATTTCTGCACCTCACGAAATCCCAGACGGCCAATGGATGAGCCGTCGCAGCGATTTGCTATCGCGTGCCGCATCGGATGTCACCAAGGCTCGAAACAAACTGTCATCTCCTGGCCGAAATCCTTCCAATGCGCGGCGCGGAAGACCTCTGTTCGCGAACGGCAAGCAGAAGGTTGCGTCCTTAATGCCTTCAGAAGCGCTTTCCGCGCATCCCCCTCCTCAGCATGCCTAGGAAGTTCCGCGCCACCCAGCGGACGGAGCCCGTCCGGGCGGCTGCGCCGAGGTCCAGCCCGCGGTACCGCGGCACCGGCCGTCCCAGGAGGCGAAGCGCCGCGAGCCGCCCCGGGAGCGCCTGGCGGCGACGGGTCTGTCCGGGCTGCATCGCCGCGAGCCGCGCCACGTCGAACGGTTGGGTGACGATCGCGCCGGCGGCCTCTGCGGCTGCGAGCAGGTCCGCGCCCTTCGGCGTTCGTGCAACGATCAGGCTCACGCCGTCCTGTTCCTCGAAAAGCGGATACCCCCGGGCGTCGGTCTCCCAGGCGTCGGCGCAGACGATGTCGGCGGCCACGCCGGTGCCGTCGGCGCAGATCTTGCACCGGTGCTGGACCCGGGACGAGAGAATGCCGCCCCAGCTTTCGTGATAGCTCATGCTCCGGTCCGTGCCGTCGGAGAGGACGGCTGTCGCGCGGCCCGGCCAGCCGTGCCCGCGATACCGGAACGAGACGACCTCGTCCGGGGCCGTTCCCAGTTCCGAGAGAACCGCCTCGGCGCCTGCGAGCGCCGGAACCCCGGCGCAGAAGAACGACAGGATCACCGGAAACTTCGTCTCGAGGTCCGGTCGCGTCTCCGACAGCGCGCGGAATGCCGCGGCGTCGCACGGCTTGCCGACGAAGGCATAGGGCCGCCCGTCGTCCGGGACGGTCCCGAGGGCGGCGAGCGGGGCGGATGGCGCATAGCGCGATCCGGCCGCCTCGGCGACCTCCTCGCGCGAGCGGACGATGACCGGCACGTTCGCCACGGCCCTCCCCGGGTCCGCGCCGTTGGTCAGCGCGCCCGCCACGCGGCCGGAGTCGACAAGCCACACGAGCAGGGCCGACAGCGCGCCGCCCGAGGAGCCGCGATGGCGCAGATCGGCATCCCTCGCCCATCCCGACCGCATCTCCAGATAGGGCCCCCAGAGCGGATGAGACATCCGGCCCGCGGCCTCGACACTCTGGCCGAGGCCCGGGCACACGCGGAAGATCCGCGCGTCTTCGTCCGCCGACACCGTGCCGCTCTGCCGGGGCCGCAGGAAACCGGGGGGGGAGAGCTCCATCTCGATCTGGCGCGGGGCAATCGCCGCGCAAGCGCCGCACCCCGAACAGAGATCGCCCGTCGCCACGCGCCTCAGCGCGGCCGATGGTTTCTCTTTCTCGGACATTCGTTCTTCTCGCGGCATGCGCTCAGACATTCCCGCCACAACGGGGCGCGTCAATGCAAATCGCGGCCCGCTCCGTTTGCGTTCGGACGAAAATCGGGTAGGCCTCGTGCCACAGATCCGGAGAGTTGCCCTGCCCCGCCCCGTCACCATCGCCCTCGTCTGGCATCAGATGAATTCGGACAACCTCGGCGTCGGCGCGCTCACGGTGGCGAACATCGCGATCCTGCGGCAGGCGGCCCGGGCGGCGGGGCGCGAGCCCCGGTTCCTCGTCGCGGGGTGGCGCGACGCGCGGGCGTGGTACGAAACGTCGGCCGATGTCGAGGACCACTGTTTCCGGACGCGGCACCTGCCGTCACCGACAGGGCCGCTGCAGGCGGCGCTGGCCCGGGCCGACATCGTCTTCGACATCGGCGGCGGCGACAGTTTCACCGACATCTACGGCCCGAAGCGGTTTCTCACCGTCTGGGGGGCGAAATTCAGGACGATTCTCGCCGGCAAGCCGCTGGTTCTCAGCCCGCAGACCATCGGCCCCTTCGAACGCGCCTGGACGCGGACGCTCGCGCGCCGGGTTATGGACCGGGCGGCGGCGGTCGTCACGCGCGACGCGCCGTCGACCGCCTTTCTTGCGGACCTCGGCGTCAGGACGGAGATGCTCGAGGCGACGGACGTCGCGATGCGCCTGCCCTATGCCCCGGCCCCGCGCGACGCCGGCGGACCGGTGCGGGTCGGGCTCAACGTCTCCGGCCTTCTGATGAACGGCGGGTACACCGGCAAGAACCAGTTCGGGCTGGCGGTCGACTATCCGGCGCTGGTGCGGCAGATCATCGAATGGGTCATGGCGCAGGACGGGACGGAGTTGCACCTGATCGGCCACGTGCAGTCGGAAAGCCAGCCGGTCGAGGACGACCAGCGGGCAAGCGAGGCTTTCGTCCGTGAGTTTCCCGGAGCGATCTTGGGGCCTCGGTTCGGGTCGCCCTCCGAGGCCAAGGGCTACATCTCGGGCATGGACTTCTTCATGGGTGCGCGAATGCATGCGACGATCGCGGCGTTCTCGTCGGGAGTTCCTGTCATTCCGATGGCCTACAGCAGAAAGTTCAAGGGCGTCTTCGAAACGCTGGGATACGCGCATGTCGCCGATTGCAGATCGGACACCGCCGAGGGGATCCTGAATCGGATCAAGGAGGGTTACCGCGATCGTGCGGCTCTCGCCGAGGAGGTGACGGTGGCCATGAAAGGCGTGGACTCGCGTCTCGACGCCTACGCGGCGCTGGCGACGCGTCTGATCTCGGCGGCCTGAAACAGGCGGCAGGTCCGTCTTGGCCCCGTCCCGGACGTCACCGAACCCTCGCGGGGGCCGGCGACCGTGCCGTCGATCACCGGACGCCGCCCCGGCAGACCGCGCATCGAACCCTGGCCGCTGGATCGCCGCGTTCGAACGCTCTATGCCGCCTTGTCCCGGGCCGCCATCAACCCGGTTCTAGAGCTCGAAACGGCCGCCTCGCGGTCCACACCTCCGGCGCCGACCTCCAGGGGCCGGGCGAGGGCCGCGAAGAGATCGGAAGAGCACACGTCTGA
>CAZPOK010000313.1:0-3403 GCA_964587905.1 uncultured Rhodobacterales bacterium
CAGCATCTGCGCCAGATCGACCGCGAAACGCGCCGGAATGCCGCCCGCGTCGAGCGCAGCGAAGACCGAGCTTTCGATGCGGGCTTCTCCGGCGAAGGTGACGATCTCGGGATCGGGAGCCACCACACGCGTCACCACCTGCGCACCGAAGACAGCCTCGATCCGGACTCCGTCGTCCACCTCCAGCACGACTCGATGGAGACTGCCCTCCTGCGTCGACGCGACGCTCAGGACATGACCCGGACGCAAGCGACGCAGTTCGAACTCCGCCGCAAGCGCAAGCGCCACCTCGGCGCGAACCGGGGCGTCGAGACCTGCCTTCGCGAGAACCGCGTCGAGCGTCTCGCCTGCGGCGATCTCGCGTGACCATGTCCGGAGAGAAGGCTCGACCTTCGGAAGCGATGGCTCGACGGCCACGACAGACGGCAGAGTCGGCGGCGTAACTATCGGGGCGGTGTCCGAACGGGCGAGGGTCGGCACGAGGACCGGCGACTCAGTGGGCACCGGCATGGGCATGGCCTCAGGCGTCCAGAGTGCAGCCTCGGCAAGACCGGGCGGAACAGGGTCTCGTGTCCAGGTGCCCGAAAGCGCGAGGGCGGTCGCAGACACGCCGCCCGCCGTCACGATTCCGACTGCCAGATACCTCAGCTTCATGTCGCCCCCTCCGTTTCTTCTTCCAGCGCCCTGCGGACCTTGGGCACTGCGAACTCCCTCAGTTCGTGATAGTCGATCATGCTGACGAACCCGCCGGCGGCGTCGAACAGGAACACGCTCGCCGTGTGGTTCATGGTGTAGTCGCCGCCGTCGGTCGGAACACGCTCGTAGCTCGCCCGGAACCCTTCCGCCGCGCGCGCGATCTGATCTTGCGCACCGGTCCAGCCGCGGATCGCCGGATGGAAATAGCCGACATACTCGGCCATCGCCTCGACGGTGTCGCGTTCCGGATCCACGGTGATGAAGACCACGTTCATCTGCCCGGCATCCTCGCCGAGCGCATCGAGCCAGCCGGAAATGTCCGACAGCGTGGTCGGGCAGACGTCGGGGCAGAAGGTGAAGCCGAAGAACACCATGGTCGGCCGGCCGACCAGGGTGGCTGGGCCAACCGGCTGCCCCTCGTGATCCGTGAGACGGAAGTCCATTTCGGTGAGCGGTAGGGGAAGTCTTGCCACAGCCTCCGGCGCGCCGGGGCCGTCCACCCGCCACCAGCCGACGAACAGCGTCAGCCCCATGGCGCCCAGAGCCGCGGCGCCGTATCCAAGAGCCGTTCGGCGCCGCATCAGCCGTCCGGCCCGCGCGCCGCGATTCCGAGGATCGGCACTTCGACCGCAACGTAGCCGCCATCCGAGAAGCTCAGCGTCAGCGGAAAGCTGTCGCCCTCGGTCATCGGCTCCTGTAGCTGCATGAGCATGGCGTGCAGCCCGCCGGGCGCCAGTTCCGCAGCTTCGCCGGGGGCGATGGTTATCTCGCCCGCAGGCGCCATCGAACTGACGCCTTCGGCATTGGTCTTGCTCTCGTGGATCTCCGGCATCATGGCGAGCGGCGTGGAAATGCCGGTCAGCGTGACGGCTTCGTCTCCGGTGTTGCGGATCGTCATGTAGGCCGCGCCAGGCCGGTTGACGCCGATGGAGGCGCGCGCCCACGCGTCCTCGACGACCACATCCTCCGACCCGGCAAGTGCGACACCGGAGGTGAGCGCAAGTGCGGTGAGGGTCGCCAGCAACGGGATGGTGAGCTTGTTCATTCGTGGGGGCCTCCTTGTCATGCGCGCCACGGTCACGAGCCGCTCGCGGCCACTTCCTCGGCCACAAGCGCGCGCAGTTCGGCCTCACCGAACGGATCGAGCGGCCGACCGTTGACGAAGAATGTGGGCGTCCGGCGCACACCCATGGTTTCGACATCGGCGCGGTCCTGGTTCAGGATCGCCACGACATCCGGCGCCAGCATCTGCGTGCGCGCCGCATCCACATCCAGCCCCGCGGTCGCAGCGATCTCCAGGATCAGTCCCGGAGCCGGCGCGCCATGCGAGGCCCATCGCGGCTGCTCGCGCAGGAGCGCCTCCATCACGGGTTCGTAGACGTCCTGCATCCGGGCAGCCTCGAGCACGCGGATCGCTTCCTCCGACGCTTCGCCGTGGAACGGCGTGTAGCGGATGGCGACGCGCACCGCGTCGCCGTGCTCTTCCATGATGTCCTTGATCACCGGATAGAAGGCGCGGCATGCCTCGCAGGCGGGATCGAAGAACTCGACGATGGTGACGGGGGCATCCTCGGGTCCGAGGATCGGGGAGTAAGACCGCAGCAGCGCCTCGCTTTGTTCGGCCGGAACCGTCGCGGTTGCTTCGACGGACGCGGGACGTGTCGTGAACCAGGCCGCTGCGGCAAAGACGGCAACGGCGACGGCAACAACGGAGAGCATGATGGCGCGACGATTCATGGGCGCGGGTCCTTCAGAGAGAGGGCCGACAGGCTCGCGGTGAGCGTGAAGGCGACAAGCGACAGGAGCGGGATCGGAACCCCGAGGATCAATTGATTGGCATCGGTGCAGGAGGGGCCGGTCGCCGTACAGGGCTGGATGGGCTCCGGAATGACGCCGACGTAAAGGCCCATGTGCCAGAGCGCGACGGCCCCGCCGCAAAGGCTGAGCGCCAAACCATAGCGTCCAACGCGGGCGTCGCCCCACCACAGGCCAAGGCCCAGAACGATGGGCAGCGGGAACATGAATGCGCGCTGATACCAGCACAGCAGACAAGGCATCTGGCCCAGCACCTCGCCGATGAACAGCACCGAGAGCGTTGCCACCAGCGCCACCACCCAAGCGGTAGTCAGAGCCGCTTCTCCCGTCAATCCCCGTCTCATCCGGCCACGCGCCCCCTCAGATCGTCAAGGATCTCCTCGGCCGAGGTGCCGTGGCTCCAGGCTTTCACGTAATCGCCCTCCGGATCGAACAGGAAAAGTTGCGAGGAATGACCCATCGTGTAGCCGCCGGGCGCCGCGGCCTCCTCGACCTTCTCATAGAAGATGTGAAAGCTGTCGGCGGTCTGGTCTATCTGGTCGGGTGTTCCAGTCAGGCCCACGATCCCGGCCTCGAACCTCGGCACGAAATCCGCGAGGACTGACGGCGTGTCGCGTTCGGGATCGATGGTGACGAAGAGCGGCTGAACCTGTGGCGCGTCCGCTCCCAGTTCGTCCATGACGGCGGCGACCTCGGCCAGCGTCGTCGGGCACACATCGGGGCAATTGGCGAAGCCGAAGAAGACCAGCATCCAGCGGCCCGCGTAATCCTCCTGAGTGCGGACCATTCCGGTGTGATCCGTTAATTCGAAATCCGCACGAAATGCAGGCTCGCCCTCCGCGGCCTGGTCGGCTCGATAGTTCGCCCAGAGCAGCAACCAGACGAAAGCCAG
>CAZPOK010000314.1:0-3393 GCA_964587905.1 uncultured Rhodobacterales bacterium
TTCCGGTTCGGGCTCGGGTTCCGGTTCGGGCTCGGGCTCGGGCTCGGGCTCGGAAGGAGCGTCCGCGACGGGGTCCGAGGGCATGTCTGCCACCGGATCCGAGGGTTGCTCCGCTACGGGGTCCGTGGGTTGCTCCGCTACGGGATCCGAGGGCTCCTCCGCTACGGGATCAGAGGGTTGCTCCGCTACGGGGTCCGTGGGCTCGTCTGGCACGGGATCCGAGGGCGCCTCCGATTCCGGGTCCGACGGATCCTTGCGCACCGTCAGTTCGCCAGCGACCTCCGGATCCTTGCTCATCACGACGTTGTCCAGCGTGACCTTTGCGGAGGATCGTCCGAAGACCTCGCCGAAGGTCATGTTGTGCTGACGCGCGGCCGTCTCGCCACTCGCGGCGGTTTCGGCGGCCAGTTCCCCGTCGACGTAGAGGCCGAGACTTCCCGCGTCGTCGTCATAGGCGATGCCGACCCGGTGCCACTCTCCGACACCCATGACGCCCGGCTCGGTGCTGAGGGAAAAGCTCCCTTCATCGGTGTTCATCGAGAACCGGATAGCTCCGTCATCGGTGATGCCACCTTTCATCACGGTGTAGAAATTGAGGAAGTTCCCGGCGCCATCGGCATCGTCGAGCCTGAGATCAAGAGACAGGCCGAAGGCCTTGAGATCATTGATCTCGCCGGTCTCACGATGAACGTAGAAACCGTTGTCATCACCATCGAGACGAAACCCCTTGCCGTCGTAGCCGTCAACGAGCGCGTCATCTCCATTCGTCACCAGCTTCGCGTCGATGTCCGACAGGTCGACCACCCCGCCCTCGAAATCGAGTTCGAAGATGTCCTTGCTTTCGACGACGACCGCGCGCGATACCTCGTCCTGAAGCTCCCCGCCCTTGAAGACCGACAGGGTTGCTCCGTATTCGCCGGAGTCGGGAAATTCGCGGGTGACGCTGATGCCGTCCATGGTCACGCCGTCGTCGAACTTCCATGCGAAGTCGTAGTCCGACTCCGAGAGGTACCCTTCGGTGTCGATCGACAGCTTCGCGTCGAAGGTCAATTCGTATATGTCGCTTCCCTCGACCGAGTAGCGCAGCACAGCGTCCACGCCGTCGTCCGTCGTCGTAACCGGTTGCGACATGGGGGCTCCGGTTCCGACCCATTCGCTCTCGGGGAGCAGGCGGAGATCCTTCAGATCGAGGTCGCCGCCGTTCGCCGCGTTGACGAAATGGGTGCCGACGTAGTTCGGGGAGTCGGGATCGGAGTAGTTGAGAAGGTGATTGTCCGAAGCGTCCGCGCCCTCCGGGATCGCCATGCTGGCGGCGATGTTGCCTTCCGCAAGGATGTTCGTGACGCTGTTGCGCAGGATGATACGAGGTGCCTGTGTAGATCCATCGGACCCGACGACCGTCGCCTCCGGATTCCACAGAAGGGTATTGTCGGTCAGGGTCAGACCGTCGATGTCGGCAAGGGATATCCCGTTCAGCGATCCGTTGTAGATCAGGTTGTCGCTGATCGTGATGTTCTTGTGGTCGTCCGTGACGTCCGTGCGGATCTTTTCGTTGCGCATGAAGATGGTCTGGGTCGCCCCGCCTTCTCCGTTGTCGAAGAAGTTGCCGGAAATCGTGACGTCGAAGGTCGCCTGGTTGATGCCCGACCCGTGGAACTGGATCATGTCGGGATGGATGACGGAATTCGGCGAGCTGAAGAAGTCGGAGAAGTGATTGTCGACGATCCGGATATTCTGGACACCCCCCAGTTGCAGGCCGTCCCCCTGCAGATGTTCGAAAGTGTTGCCGGAGATTTCGACGTTGTCGGAATTGGTGACGCCCAGCGCACTGAAGAGATTTTCGACAGTGTTGTTGGAGAACAGGATGTCGGACGATTCCCGGATGTTGCCGAGCGATTCAGACTTGTCGCTGGCGGTCATCGCCGGCCCTGTTGCGTCTCCGACGAAATGGCTGTCGACAATCTGGATGTTGTCCGAGCCCTGAATGGTCAGATTGTTTCCATCCTGGAATGTGGCATCGATGTGCACATTCTCGAAACGGATGTTGCTTACGTTCCTGAGGAATATCTGGCTGAGATCCGCCGGCTCGTCCGGATCGGACGACTTGACGACCACGGGTTCTTCCCCGAGCCCCCCGGTATAGGGATGATACATCTTGATCTTGAACGGCTCCGCACCGCTCTTGAGAAGAATCGATCCTCCACCTTCTTCGTTGGAAAGTGCCCTGTAGGCATCGAGGAATTCTTCTGCGTTCGAAACCGTGATGCTCGGTCCCGAGGTCGTGATCGGTTCGATGGCCATGTCCCACCTGCTCCCTGGTTGACTGTTCCTGAGGCAGGCATGTCTTTGGAACATGGAGAGGATTGGGCGAGATCACGACACCCGCCCGACTTGGAACACTCTTTCGCCGCAATCGCGTGAGCGAACGCGCATATCGGGGGCGATCGGCTGATAGCCACCAAATGTAGGGTTCCACACGTTTCGCGATCGGCAACTTTCCGCTTCCATTGTCCGTGATTGGACAAAGGGATCGGCCGGATACGGCTCGCAGACGATCAGAACTGTTTCCAGAGCGGGCGCGGCTGCGACTCTCTCCCTGTTCAACCTCGATCGGGCGGTCGAATCATCCTTGTCCCGTGGACACCGAACGTCCCGGCGCCCGCGCAAGGCCACTCGAATGCCGCAGCCTCAGGCCTGTCCCGAAATCACCTGCCCGAGCATCCAGCCCATGCGGGCCGTACGAAGGCGCGCCAGCGTGGCGAGCGCCCGCGCCCTCTCGCCGGCCGTCAGACCCCGGTGGCGGAGAACACGCGGAGCGTGGACCGCCGCGCTGGCCGGCATCGCGAGCGCTTTCATCGCCCAAAGAACGCGGCCTTTCGGGGACTGCGCTTCTGTCAAAAAGCCCTCGGACGTAAGTCTCCGCCACTTCCTTCTGAGTGAGGCCCAGTCTGCGCGCGACGGGTGAGATACGATCAGCTCGTCATCGAATCCAAGCCGGAAACCGCTAGCCGCCGCCCTTTGGCTCCAGTCCTTGTCCTCGGAGACGGCCGGGCGGAATCCTCCGACCGCCTCGAACACGGAGCGGGATGTCACGAGGTTCCCGGCGCCGAGGAACGCGCTTCGCTCCAGATATCGGCGCATGTGGAAGGCGAAAACGGTCTCGAACGCTTCCGCGCCGCTCATCGGTGGCGGGGTCTCGTGGAAGACATCGACCCGGCCTCCGATCACGGCATCGTCTTCGGCCACGGCACGCCCGCGCGCGATCCAGTCCGGGGCCGGCACGCAATCGGCATCGATGAACATGAGCCACCGAGCCGTCGTCGCGGCAACCCCGGCATTCCGCGCCGGGCCGGCTCCCGTCTCGGGCTGCACCACCACTCTGACCGCTTGATG
>CAZPOK010000315.1:0-3381 GCA_964587905.1 uncultured Rhodobacterales bacterium
CTGTTGCGCAGCGACGGCGGCATCCACTATCCCGGACACATTCACCACCGCCGAACAGGCTGCCGGGGAAGTCGCCGGCGGAGTGGCGCCGGCGCTCTCGTAGGCCGGCGCAGCCGGACCCGGCGCAGCCGATTCGCTGAACATCGGCAGATAATGGGGTCCGCCCGCCTTCGGCCCGGTACCGGAGAGGCCATTGCCGCCGAACGGGTGTATACCGACGAGCGCGCCGATCATGTCCCGGTTGATGTAGTTGTTTCCGGCCCGCGTGCCCGCCACGATCCTCCGCGCGAAGCCCTCGATGCGGCTGTGCACGCCCATCGTCAGGCCGTATCCGGTGCTGTTGATCTCCTCGATCACGTCGCCGATCCGCTGGCGGTCATAGCGGATCACGTGCAATACCGGCCCGAAGACCTCGTCATGCAGTTGCCGGATGCTCGACAGCTCGAAAAGATGCGGACCGACGAACGTCCCGCTGCCGAGAGAAGGTGGAACGTCACAGGCATAGCGGAATCTGCCTTCACCCTTCATGCCCTCGATATGATCGAGAAGGCGGCTCCTGGCACGTTCGTCGATCACCGGCCCTACGTCGGTACTCAGGCGCCAGGGCTCGCCGACGGACAATTCCGCCATGGCACCCTCGAGCATACTCGTCACGTCATCCGCGACCTCCTCCTGCAGGTAGAGCACGCGTAGCGCCGAGCATCGCTGCCCCGCACTCGAAAAGGCCGATCGGACGACGTCGTCCACCACCTGCTCCGCCAGCGCCGACGAGTCGACGACCATGCAATTCTGCCCGCCCGTCTCGGCGATCAGCACCGGCGGATCCCCCGATCGCCGCGCAAGCTGCGACCAGAGAATTCGGGCAACGGCCGTGGACCCCGTGAACGCGACGCCTCGCACCCGCGCATCGGGCACGATAAGGCGCCCGAGCGACGGACCGTCCCCGGGCAGGAAATGCAGGACCTCCGGCGGCACACCGGCCTCGTGCAACAGCCTCACGACGATGAAGCCGATGATCGGCGTCTGCTCGGCCGGCTTGGCGATCACGCAATTGCCGGCTGCCAGCGCCGCCGCGACCTGGCCAGTGAAAATCGCCAGCGGGAAATTCCACGGGCTGATGCAGAAGAAGACGCCCCTGCCCCGCAGGCCGGACGAAGCAGCGTTGACGGCATCGCCCGCAGATAACCCGGACTTCTCCTGCGCGCGTCGGGCCCGGCTGGCGTAGTAGCGCAGGAAATCGGCTGCCTCACGGACCTCGGCGACGCCGTCGGCCAGCGTCCGTCCTGCCTCGAAGGCGAGCAGCCCGGTGAGCTCCTCCATGCGGGCCTCCAGCAGGCATGCGGCCCGTTCCAGGATCTCTGCGCGGGCCGCGCCGCCGCACTCGTTCCAGTCCGCGCCGGCGGCATCCGCGAGGCACAATGCCGTCTCGACATCCTCCTCATCGGCGCTACGGCAGGTGCCGACGAGACAGGATCGGTCCGCCGGCGAGGCGATTTCGGCGCCGCCCCCGGTTCGCTCCAGACCGCCGACGACAGGGCCGGCTTCCCATCGTGTCGCCCGCACGGTACTGGCGCGCTCGTCCAGTCCTTCGACGGCATCCGGATCGGTGAGATCGATGCCCGGTGTGAACGGCCGGTGATCGCCCTGCTCGCGCAGAATGTCCGCGGGCAGCGGGATGCTCGCATGCCGGCGGCTTTCGTTCGCCATTACCTCGTGGCGCACATCCGATGTCAGGGTGGCTGGCGAAACGCCCTCATCGAGCAGGTGATTGACGAAGGAGCTATTTGCGCCATTCTCGAGCAGCCGCCGGACCAGATAGGGCAACAACTCGTCGTGCGGGCCGACCGGCGCGTAGACGCGCACGGGGAACTTCTCATCCGCGCAGCGTGCCGCCAGCGCCTCGTAGACCAGCGCCCCCATGCCGTGGAGACGCTGCAACTCATAGCGACGACCCGCCGCCAGTTCACGCAAGACCGCGATCGTATAGGCATTGTGGGTGGCGAACTGGGCGTGCACGTGTTCCCCGGCATCCAGCAGTTTTCGCGCACATACCTCGTAGCAGAGATCCGTGTTGGCCTTGCGGGTAAACACGGGATAGTCGCTGTGACCGGCCTCCTGGGCACGCTTGATCTCGGTGTCCCAGTACGCCCCTTTCACGAGCCGAACGGGAATCCGCCGGTCCGTCTCGCGCGCCAGCGCGACGAGCCAATCGATCACCGCCGGCGATCGTTTCCCGTACGCCTGTACCACGAAGCCCAGACCGTCCCAGTCTGCGAGCTCCGGCGCTCTTGCCAACGCCTCGAAGACGTCCATGGACAGCTCCAGCCGATCCGCTTCCTCGGCGTCGATCGTGAGGCCGATACCATGGCCTCGTGCCCGCTGGCAAAGCTCGCGTACCCGCGGCAGAAGTTCGCGCATATTCCGCTCATGATGCGCGTAGCCGTAGCGGGGGTGGAGCGCAGAGAGCTTCACGGAGATCCCGTTGGCACGTTCCGCCTTCTTCGAAGTCGCGCCGGCGCCCACGGCCTCGATGGCCTCCGCATAGGTACGGTAATAGCTCTCCGCTGCCTCCGCCGTGCGTGCTGCCTCACCCAGCATGTCGAATGAATACAGGAGACCGTCGCTCCCCCCCTTGCGCGCACGCCGGAGCGCATCGTCGATGCTCGCGCCAAGCACGTATTGCTTGCCCATGAGCCGCATCACCCGGGTCGCCACCGCGCGAACCGGCGGTCTGGCCAAACGGCGGAAGAAACGCTGCCCGCCTTCTTCCGCATCGAGGAGGCGGTCCGTCAATGCGAGGGCATCCCGCGCTCTGTTGACGGCAATCGAGCGGGACTTGTGTAGCGAGGTACGCCATCCTCCGGCGCGGATCTTCTCGGCTATCAATTCATCGCGGGTGCAGGCATCCGGGACACGGAGCAGCGATTCGGCCAGGCCCATCATCGCCAAGCCTTCGCGCGTGCTCAGTCCGTATTCCTGAAGGAAGCTATCGGCGACGCCGGAACCGGAAGACCGCTTGCGGCTATCGCGGATCAACTGCTGTGCCAGCGCAGCGGCGCGGTCACGCTGCGCGTCCGTCAATGACGGCTCCGCGAGCAGACGGGCGACGGTCGCGGCCTCGTCCTCGTGTTTGTAGCGTCGGATACGACCACGCAGCGCCGCGGCCGGCGAAGTATGCAACATAGCGAACCCCCCTGATCGACGGGGGATTCTCATCGATAAATGGAAATATTATTGAAGTTTATTTCTAATTTTGCCTAATATAATTTGGTCTTTTTTATATGAGCACTAAGGCGATGCCGAGAAAACCGAAGTCTCTAGACCTCACGGATTACCGGATCCTCGAATCCCTGCAGAAGGACGGACGGATCACCAACGTGG
>CAZPOK010000316.1:0-3343 GCA_964587905.1 uncultured Rhodobacterales bacterium
AATGCGCGATTCTCGTCAGGGCCTCGCACCAGATGCGCGCCTTCGAGGACCGGTTCCTGACCATCGGGCTGCCCTACAAGGTGATCGGCGGCCCGCGGTTCTACGAGCGGAGGGAGATCCGCGACGCCATGGCGTATTTCCGCCTTGCCGTCTCGACCGACGACGATCTGGCCTTCGAGCGGATCGTGAACACGCCCAAGCGCGGTCTCGGCGACAAGGCGCAGCAGATCGTCCAGCAGACGGCGCGGGCCAACGGGCTGAGCCTTTTCGAGGGCGCGCGGCTCGTCGTGGCCTCGAAGGCCGTTTCCGGAAAAGGGCTGGCCGAGTTGAAGGCGCTGGTCGAGGGCATCGCCCGGTGGCATGCGCAGGCGCGGCGGGCGGAGCCTTCGACGCTCGCGGAGGACGACACCCTGATCGAAGACGCTGGGGAGGGGCCCGGCGGCGCTGGCCGGGCGATGAGCCATATAGAGCTCGCCGAGGCGATCCTCGAGGAGTCGGGCTACACGACGATGTGGCAGAACGACAAGACACCCGAGGCGCCCGGTCGGCTGGAGAACCTGAAGGAACTCGTGAAGGCGCTCGAGAATTTCGAGAACCTGCAAGGTTTTCTCGAGCACGTCGCGCTCATCATGGACAACGAGGCCGACGATAACGAGCGGAAGGTCTCCATCATGACGCTTCACGCCGCGAAGGGCCTCGAGTTTCCCGCCGTCTTCCTTCCCGGCTGGGAGGATGGTCTTTTCCCCTCGCAGCGTTCGATGGACGAAACCGGGCTCAAGGGGCTCGAGGAGGAGCGCCGGCTGGCCTATGTCGGTCTCACGCGGGCGGAGGAACTCTGCACGATTTCCTTCGCCGCGAACCGGCGGGTCTATGGCCAGTGGCAATCGGCGCTGCCGTCGCGGTTTATCGACGAACTGCCGGCGGAGCACGTCGAGGTGCTGACACCGCCGGGCCTCTACGGTGGCGGCTATGGCGCGGCGGGTATGGGGACGTCGGGCGTTGAGCAGCGGGCGGCGAGCGCGAACGTCTACAACTCGCCCGGGTGGAAGCGCCTGCAGGAGCGGAGCGCGGCGCGGGGAACGAGCCAGCCGCGCGAGAGCCGCAACGTGACGATCGACCTCGACGCCGTTTCGGCCTTCACCGAGGGCGACCGGGTCTTCCATCAGAAATTCGGCTACGGAAGCGTCACGGGCATCGAGGGCGACAAGCTCGACATCCGTTTCGACAAGGCCGGCGAGAAGAAGGTCGTCGCCCGCTTCGTTGTCGCGGCGGCGGATGCGGGCGACGTGCCTTTCTGAACGGGCGTCGCGGACCTCTGCGATGTGCTTTGTCGGAGCTGCCTTTCGGGGAAATCTCTCGCCACGCGCGAGGCGCCGTGCCTGCAGCAGGCTCGAAAAAAAGCGGTGACGCCAGGGAGGAGGAAGGCGCCACCGCTAAACACAGAGCACCCAGGGAGGAGGAGGGGTGTCTCTGATCTCCGGCCGGGAAACCGTGTGGCTCCGTCGACCTTCGAGTTCAAAGATAGCCAAATGCTGCGGGTGCACAACGCCTTCCCGCGCAATGCTGCCATGCAGCAAATGCATATGTATTTATGACCTATTTTTCAGCGTTAGCGCCCCAACTTTTCGCGGTTTGCAAAGCCGCCCTTGCCTCCTGCACGCCAGACGACGCGTAATGCGCGCGAAACGTGCAGGAGATAAAGATGGCGGTGTCGCGCGAAACGATTCTTGAAGCGCTCAAGCAACTCACGCTCCCCGATGGGTCAGACATTGTGTCCCGTGATCTGGTGCGCGCGCTCACCGTTTCCGGCGGCTCGGTGCGATTCGTCATCGAGGCCGAGTCGGCGGCGGAGGCGCGGGCCATGGAGCCCGTGCGGGGGGCGGCGGAAGCGCTCGTGAAGAGGATTCCGGGCGTCGAGGCCGCGTCGGTCGTGCTCACGGCGCACGGATCGGCCGCCAAGACGCCACCTCCTCCGTCGCAGCAAGGCGAGCCGCCGAGTCTCAAGATCGGGCGGCACCCGACGCCGCAGCAGGGTGGTCCGCAGAAGGTTTCAGGCGTGGACCGCATCCTCGCCGTCGCCTCGGGCAAGGGCGGGGTCGGCAAGTCGACCGTCTCCTCGAACCTCGCGGTGGCTCTCGCCCGGCAGGGGCGGAGGGTCGGCCTTCTCGATGCCGACATCCACGGCCCGTCGCAGCCGCGCATGATGGGCGTCAGCACGCGCCCGTCGTCTCCGGACGGCAAGACGATCATTCCGCTGAAGGCGCACGGGGTCACCATGATGTCGCTCGGGCTCATGCTCGAGGAGGACAAGCCCGTCGTCTGGCGCGGCCCGATGCTCATGGGCGCGCTTCAGCAGATGCTGGGGCAGGTGGAATGGGGCGGGCTCGACGTGCTGATCGTCGACCTCCCGCCGGGCACGGGCGATGTCCAGCTGACGCTCTGCCAGCGTACGCAGGTGACGGGCGCACTCGTCGTCTCGACCCCCCAGGACGTGGCGCTGCTCGATGCGCGGAAGGCCATCGGGATGTTCGAGATGCTCAAGACGCCGGTGCTGGGGCTCATCGAGAACATGTCGACCTACGTCTGTCCGAACTGTGGGCACGAGGCGCATATCTTCGGCCATGGCGGTGTCCGGGCCGAGGCGGAGCGCATCGGCGTGCCATTCCTCGGCGAGATCCCTCTCAGTCTGGATGTGCGAGTCTCCGGAGATGCCGGAACCCCGATCGCGGCGGGCGAAGGACCTGTCGCGGACGCCTACGCGCGGCTCGCCGGGAGCCTGGTCGGCCGCGGCGCGGCCTGAGGCTGGGATTTGATGGGATCAAGCTGACGCCTGCGCGGGCCGACGACCCGGCGTCTTGGCGATTCTTGAGATCCGCGTCCCCTTTCCCCGGAGCCTGGACCCGCTCGAACCGTCTTTTCACGGTAGCCGGCAATTTTATTTGGAAATCGATGGTACTTTCCGGCGCCACCCTGTTCTCTCAATATCTAGTGTGACGTGGCGAATCCCCGTCATTATGTGGGCGAAGCGGCGGATGATCACGCTTATCTTCGGCAGCAGGGGCAGGGTGTTCTGCCTGATTTCTTGCCGGGTCCCAAATTTTTTTATTGATTACCATGAAATCCCATGGCATCCCTGTTCCCACGATGAACGGGAACAACGGAGCGCAAGACTCCAAACCCCCCAAGCAGGTTTCATACAGGCACCCCGCTTCATCGAACCAAGAGATCCGGCGCGCGGGCGAGCAGACATCCCCCCAGGTGGCACGCGCAGCCGGGCACCCAGAAATGGGACGAGGGCGGCGGATCGGGCAGTGGCAGCAGCTCGGTCCGCCGTTTTCGTTCC
>CAZPOK010000317.1:0-3261 GCA_964587905.1 uncultured Rhodobacterales bacterium
CTCGACGCCGCACAGGACCACGCCCTCGCCCGGGCCGAAGGCGTGCACGTCGAAGCCGTTGCCGGTGCGAATGTCCATCTTCTCCCTCAGGTAGCGTTCGGCCCGCGCGAAGTCCTCGGGACCGGTGATCTTCAGGTTCCGTTCATCCCCCGGAACGATGGCGACGTCCATCCCCGCCGCGCGCGCGACCTCGACGTCGTCCGCCGCGCCGCCCTCGTGCGCCCGGTGCGCCGCGAGGATCTCGTCGAAACGGAAGCCCTGCGGCGTCTGGGCCCGCAAGAGGCCGGTTCTGTCGATGGTGCCGGCGACCAGCCCGCCCGCGCCGCGCCAGAGCGCATCGGTCACGGCAAGCGCGGGGGCGGCGGCGCCTGTCGCCGCGACGGCGTCGACGATTCGCGCGATCAGGTCGTGGCTCACGAGCGGCCGGGCCACGTCGTGGATCAGAACGAAGTCGGGCGGAGCCCCCGCCAGCGCCTCGAGGCCCGCGCGCACGCTTCCGTCGCGCGTCGCGCCGCCTTCCGCCACCACGACGTCGGGATGGCCCCTGTAGCCCGGCGCCAGGTCCATGTCGTCGGGGTGAAGCACCAGCGCGATCGGCCCGATCAGAGGGGACGTCCGAAACGCATCGAGCGTCCAGGCCGCGACGGCGCGGCCCGCCACGGTGCGCCATTGCTTCGGCTGGCCGCCTCCAGCGCGAAGCCCTCGTCCGGCGGCAACGATGACGGCTCCGGTGGTCATGCGTTCCATTCCCTTTTCCGGTTCTGTCTATGGTTTGCGCCGCATCGTGACAATGCGTCCCTGAAGCGGGGCGTCATTGCCTAAATTCCGTGCAACTCCTGCAAGAGCGTCCGGGGCGTGGCGCGGGGCGTTTGCCATTTCCTCAATTGCGATATAGCTCAAGCGTGCTGCACAAGGATTGAGCATTTGGCCATCGAAGTGGCAGACGTCTCTTTGGCGGGGACCGTGGTCCTCGCCCCCATGGCGGGGATCACCGATCTTCCGTTCCGCCGGGTCGTGTCGCGCTTCGGCGCGGGCCTCGTCGTGAGCGAGATGGTGGCGAGTCAGGAGATGGTGCAGGCCAAGCCCGGCGTGCGCGAGCGGGCCGAGCTGGATCTTGGGTCCGGGAACACGGCGGTGCAGCTCGCCGGGCGCGAGGCGCGGTGGATGGCCGAGGCGGCGCGGATGGTCGAGGCGCAGGGTGCGCGCATCATCGACATCAACATGGGCTGCCCTGCGAAGAAGGTGGTGAGCGGCTATTCGGGCTCGGCGCTCCTCAGGGACCTCGACCACGCGCTGTCCCTGATCGAGGCGGTCGTGGCCGCGGTCGCCGTTCCGGTGACGCTGAAGACCCGGCTGGGGTGGGACGACGCCCTGATCAACGCGCCACAGCTCGCGCGGCGGGCCGAGGCGGCCGGGATCGCGATGATCACGATCCACGGGCGCACCCGCTGCCAGTTCTACAAGGGGCGCGCGGACTGGGCCGCGATCCGGGCGGTGAAGGAGGCCGTGTCGATTCCGGTGCTGGCGAACGGCGACATCGTGTCTCCGGAGACGGCGCGCGCGGCGCTGACGGCGTCGGGTGCCGACGGGGTGATGATCGGGCGCGGCGCGCAGGGGCGGCCGTGGCTCCTCGCCGAGGTGGCGGCGCGGCTGGACGGCCGCCGCACGCCCGCGGTCCCAACGGGCGCGGCCTTCGCCGAGATGGTGGCCGATCACTACGAGGCGTCGCTCTCGTTCTACGGGTGCGGGCTTGGCGCGAAGGTGATCCGCAAGCACCTCGGCTGGTACATGGACACCGCGGGAACGCCGGCCCCGCTGCGCAAGGCGGTTCTGACCGGCGGGCCGCGCGAGGTGCTCGCGCGCCTGCCCGACGCGCTCGCTCCGATGGCGGAGGCCGCATGACCGGCTTCGGCGACACCCTCTGGGCCTCGCTGCCGGTGCCGGGCTTTCTTCTCGACCCCGGCGATGTCATCGCCGAGGTCAATCCGGCGGCCGAGGCCTTTCTCAACGCCTCCGCGCGCTCGCTGAAGGGGGCGCCGGTCTTCGACAAGCTCGCCATCGACGCGCCGCTCGAGGACTCGTTCCGCCGGGTCCGCGCCGACCAGGCGCTTCTGTTCATCAACAACGTGGACGTCAGTTCCGGCGACAAGCCCCCCGTCCAGTGCAACATCCAGATCGCGCCGATGATCGGCATGCCGGGCTTCGTCCTGCTGCTGATGGAGAGCCGCTCCGTCGCCGATAGGCTGGGCCGCGCGCACTCGGTCACGTCGGCAGCGAAATCCGCGATCGGCATGGCCGAGATGCTCGCCCACGAGATCAAGAACCCGCTCGCGGGGATCACCGGGGCGGCGCAGCTTCTCTCGATGAACCTCGACGGCGAGGACCGCGATCTCACCGACCTGATCGTGGGCGAGACACGGCGGATCGTGAAGCTTCTCGAACAGGTCGAGCAGTTCGGCAATCTCAGCCCGCCCGAACGCAAGGCCGTGAACGTCCACGACCTGCTCGACCGCGCCCGGAAGTCCGCCAAGGTCGGTTTCGCCGCGAACATGAAGTTCGTCGAGGAATACGATCCCTCGCTGCCGTCCACCTGGGTCGACGGCGACCAGATGCTGCAGGTGTTCCAGAACCTTCTCAAGAACGCGGCCGAATCGGCGGGGAAGGCCGGCGGGACGATCCGCATCCGCACCTTCTACGAGATGTCGCTGAGGCTCCGGCGCAAGGACGGGAGCGGCGCCAGCCTGCCGCTCCAGATCGAGATCGCCGACGACGGGCCGGGCATTCCGCCCGACATCGCCCAGGACATCTTCGAACCCTTCGTCTCGGGACGGGAGAACGGCACCGGGCTCGGCCTCGCGCTGGTCTCCAAGATCGTCTCCGAGCACGACGGCTGGATTTCGGTGGACAGCGTGCCGGGGCGCACGGTGTTCCGCATCTCGCTTCCCGTCGCCCCCAAAGACCTCGGAGGTGAATGAATGGACGGCACGGTTCTGGTCGCCGATGACGACCGCACGATCCGCACGGTTCTGACGCAGGCGCTGACGCGGGCGGGCTGCAAGGTGCACGCGACGTCCTCGCTCGTCACGCTGATGCGCTGGGTGGAGGAGGGCAAGGGCGACCTCGTGATCTCCGACGTGATCATGCCGGACGGCAACGGGCTCGACCAGCTGCCGAAGATCGCCGAGGAGCGTCCCGGCCTGCCGGTCATCGTGATCTCGGCGCAGAACACGATCATGACGGCGATCCAGGCGGCCGAGGCGG
>CAZPOK010000318.1:0-3246 GCA_964587905.1 uncultured Rhodobacterales bacterium
AACTCGGCGGTGCAGGAGGAGATCAGGAAGTCGAGGAACTCCTTCTTCAGCCCCGGGTCCATCCCCTCCCAGTCGACCGTGTCCCAGTCGGCGGTCTTCTTGAAGTGGCCCTTGTTCGGGTCCGCGCGCATCTGGTCGAGCAGCTCGTCCCAGTCCTTGCGGACGGAGGAGACGTCGATCGCGTCGAGTTCGTCGAAGTCGGTCGTGTAGAAGCGCGGCGTGAGCAGCGTGTCCTGCATCGCGAGCGCGGTTGCGCTTTCGCTGTCGTGGACGGACTGGGCTTCCTGGATGGCAAGGCCTTCCTCGACCGTTGTGGCGTCGGCAGTGTGCTTGAGCGGCGCGTTCATAGCGTGGCCTCCTCGCTGAACGAGAACTCGCAGAGTTCCATGAATTCAAAATCCCCGGTCATCCGGGTCCACAGGCGTTCCAGCCGCGAGGCGCGGGTGATCCGGGCCATCCGCTGTTCCACCACGACCTCGCCGTAGGGCGCCATCACCGGCGGCCCCTCGACCTGGACCTCGTCACCGGGGTAGACGACGGCGCCGTTGTCGAAGCGGACGTGGGCGTGCAGGCTTTCGAACTTGTGGCTGATCTCGACGGTGCAGGGCGCCGTCTCGTAGTCTCTCGTGAGCAATCCCATGTCGGTTCCCTTTCGTTATTGATTGAGCATCTTGAGGAAGGTCCCGACGTTTCCGGGACCGAAGGATGCCAGCTCCACCTGCCATCCCGATGCGGGGTCCGAGAGCGAGACGCGCCCGTTCTCGTACTGGGTGATCGTCACCGGAGGATTTCCGGTGACGCCGGCCACCAGACGCGCGCGCTCCAGCCCGTCAAGCACGACGCTGATGAAGCCGCCATCGCCGTCGAGCAGCACGGCGCCGGTGTCCTCGACGATGCGGACGTAGTTCCCTTCGCCGCTGATCGTCATGGTCTGCGCCTTGACGACGGGCGCATCCTTCGGGGCGCCCACGGTCGGCCGGTCGGTGACGACCGCGAAGGTCACCAGCGCCAGCGAGGCGAGCGCGAGGGAGAACATCGCGATCACCAGCCGCTTGGGAATGAACTCCCTGTCGCGGGGCGGGCGCGGGCGTTTCTCGGCGTCGTACCAGAGTCCGGGGTTCGTGTTTTCAGACGACATCTTCGGTTCTCCTCACTCTGCGGCCACCGTCGCGGGACGGCGGGTGACTTCGGGCTGGTCGACCCGCGTCTCCACCGTCTCGGCGATGAGGCGCGCGACCTTTTCGGCGTCGGGAATGCAGCGCAGCGCGGGTTGCGTGTGGCGTGCATGCCAGGGACGGACGTGCGGCCAGAGGACGAGGTAGGAGAGCCGCGTCTCGCCGGCCGTCTTGAAGGCGATGGTCCCGGTGCCGCTCTTCTTGAGGTCGAGGTCGGCCGCCTCGATCCGCGAGAAGGGGAGGTTCAGCGTCACGGTCAGGGCGGCGCCGACGCGCATCGCCACGCGGGCCGAGGTGATCGTGTAGACCGTGGCCTTCGCCTGCACCCAGGCGATCAGCATGATCAGCCCGCCGGTGATCGCGCCCAGGATGAGGAAGGGCAGGGCGAGCGGCAGCGCCTGAACGAGCGGTATCTCGGCCGAGGACACGCCCACCCGCCAGACGGCGAGCGCGGCGAAATATCCCAGGATCCAGTAAAGGCTCATGGATTCCTTTGCGAGTGTCCAGGCGTCGGGTTTGCCCTGCCAGAGGATGACCTCTCCGGATGGCGGCTTCTCGGGCAGTCCCTCGATCGGTTCGACGGCGAAATCGTCGTGGTCCATGGCAGCGTCCTCCTGCAGTTCCCTCGGGGTGGTCCCGGCGCCCTGGCGAGGGGCGCCGGATCGTCGTGTATCAGCGCGAGTAGAGCGTGCCGCCGCCATAGTAGGCGGAAACCTTCTCTTCTTCGAGCTTCGTGATCTGCTTGTCCGACCCGATTCTGGGCACGCCGTTGAAATGCTCCGAGCGCAGCGACCTGACCTGCACCCACTTCTCCTTGACGCGCGCCATGCCGATCGGGACCAGCCGCTTGCCCTGGCCGTGCTCGGGCTCGAGCTCGAACTCGACGTAGCGGACCATGTGCTCCGGCCCGTCGATCCACATGTCGGTCACGTGGCCGACCACCTGATCGTCGCGGGAGAGCACCGGCAGGCCGCGCGGGTCGCGCCCGGCCGAGACGAAGAAGTCCGGATTTCCGGCCATCGGCGTGATCTTCGCGTGGCCGTGCCCGTCGAGCTCGGGCCGATCCTCGCGGTTCGCCCACGAGGCGGGGCCGACGCCGTCGGCCATCGGATCTCCTGTCGGGATGTGGGGGAAGCCCTCGTGCGCCACACTTCGTTCGAGCGCGAGATCGGCGCGGTCGGGACGCTGGCCGGAGGGGACCGTCAGATTGCCCTGGCCATGCGGACGGATGAAGGTCTTGTCCTTCGGCACCGGGAACGCGCCCTGGTTCGAGGCCTGGTTGCCGTCCTCGTCCTGAAGCGGATAGCCCTCGCGCATGTTCTCCGTCTGAAGATAGTAGACGAGGCCTGCGAAGAAGAGCCAGAAGAGCCAGATACTCAGGCTCGCGAGATCGAAATTTCCAAAAAAGTTCACACCGACCATGAGAGGTACCTCCGAGGGTTAGGTTGGAAAGTCGGCCAGGCCGATCTTGCCGCTTTCCGGGATGTCAGTCCGGGGTTTGAGTGAGGAGAGGCGCACCAGCGGCCCCAGCGCGATGAGCGTGGCGAAGAGGAGCGCGATCTCCAGATGATAGACGACCGAGTAGCCGGTCGAGGGAAGGGCCAGCGCCTCGCCGAGGGTGCCCGACATGGCGAGATGGTTGACGCCGTCGCGGATCGCCCCGCCGAGGGCGATGGAAAGTCCTGCCGCCGTCGCCTGCGCGGCGCCCCAGGCGCCGAGCGCGAGACCGCGTCCGGCGAGTCCCTGGGCGGGCATCGTCATGGCCGCGGTGAGCGTGGAGACGGCGAAGAGGCCGCTGCCGAGCCCGATCCCGGCCGCGCCCGCGAAGAACAGCGGGTGAAGGTCGAGCGGATCGGCGAAGATCACGGCCGAGAAGGCGGCGACGCCGACGAGGATGCCCCGCGACGCCATGCGGTAGGGATCGAGCCCGCGGGTGAGCCACCGCGCCGCGAGCGCGAAGCCCACGAGCGCCCCGCCGGCCCAGAGCGCGGTCAGGATCGTGGTGGCCGAGACCGAAAGGCCCAGGATCTCGCCGCCGTAGGGTTCCAGCAGCACGTCCTGCATGTTGAAG
>CAZPOK010000319.1:0-3239 GCA_964587905.1 uncultured Rhodobacterales bacterium
CGCGAGAGGGCGATGTTGCAGGGGGCGGCTTCGTTCCAGCAAGTCGCGACGCCCACGAAGGGCTGCGCAATTTCCTCCTCGGAGAGTCCCATCGCGTAGTAGTAGGACCGGTGCGGCGCACGCGACGCTCCCTCGGTCACGTGGCGGCTGGGCAGCCGGGACTTGTCGAACTTGCCTGTGAGCATGGAGCCCTCCCCTGAAATCGTCGCCGACCGGAATAGGCGCGAAGGCCCCGTTCCGCAAGAACATGCTTGGCGTCGGGACGGTCAGCTCCAGACGACATCGCCGATAAAGATGTAGCCCGCCCCGTAGATCGTCTTGATGAGCCGCGGGTTCTTGGGATCCTCGCCCAGCTTGGAGCGGAGCCGCGAGATCCGGACGTCCATCGCACGGTCGAAGCTTTCTCCGGCGACGCCGCCAAGGGCCTCCTGCATCTGGGCGCGGCTGATGAGGCGCTTGGGGGATTCGAGGAACAGGCGGAGCACCTCTCCTTCGGCGTGGCTGAACCGTGCCTCCCGCGCATCCTCGGACACAAGCAGATACCGGTCGAAATGCGCGGTCCAGCCCTCGAACCGCGCCGTTGTCGAAGATCCCTGTCCGTCGCGCTCGCGGCGCAGCCGGGCGCGGACGCGGGCGACGACCTCGGCGGGTTCGAAGGGTTTGATGATGTAGTCGTCGGCGCCGAGCTCGAGCCCTGTCACCCGATCCTGCACCTGCGCGCGTCCGGAGATGATGATGATCGCCGCGCCCGATTCGAGTGCCAGCCGGTGAACGAGCGCAAGGCCGTCCCGGTCGGGCAGGCCGAGATCCACGAGGCAGACATCGGGGGACGTATGGCGCAGCGCCGCCTCGAATTCCGTCGCCCGCGCGAAGGCAGCGGTGCGGAAGCCCGCGTCCTCGAGCGCCGCCGAAAGAATCTGCCGGATCGCCGGCTCGTCGTCGAGGATGGTAATCAGCGGCGGGGTCATGCCGCCCGCTTGTGAGAGAGAAAGCGCGCCAGAGACGCCTCCGTGAACGGCTTCCCGATCACTGGGAATCGTCGCGCGGCCGCGACCCTCACGGGATCGTCGGGCGCGAGAGCGGTCATGAGATAGAACGGCAGCGGGTCCGGCCGCGCGTCGAGCGCCTCGGCGAGATCCAGCCCGCTCATCTCTCCGATCAGGGTTATGTCGGACAGCACCGCGTCGATGCCGGCAAGTCCCGCGAGGTCGAACGCCTCCTCGACGTTCGTGGCCTCGATCACGCTGTGTCCGAGACCGATCAGCATCGCGCGCACGCTCGCGCGGATGTCGTCGCTGTCCTCGACGAGAAGGATCAGGCCGGCGCCAGCCGCAGGCGCGACCGCCGGTCTGTAGGGCAGACGCAGGCTGACCGCGGCGCCGTCTTCCCAGTTTCCGATTCTCAGATGTCCGCCCGAGAGCGTTGCCATGTCGTAGACCATCGACAGACCCAGCCCCGAGCCCTCGCCGCCCTTTGTCGTGAAGAAGGGATCGAGTGCATGCGCGAGGACTGCGTCTGAAAAGCCGTGCCCGGTGTCCCGCACCGCGATCTCGATCCACGTGTCCTCGATGCGCCGCAGGGAGACGGTGATCTCTCCCTCGCCATCGCCATCGCCCTCGCCTTCGCTGACGGCGTCGCGTGCGTTGAGGAGAAGGTTCAGGAGAGAGTCCTGCAGCATGCCGGGGTCGATCTCGACGAGCTCCTCCAGTCCGTCATCCTCATGCGAAAGCCGCACCGCGTCCGGTATCGAGGGCCGCGCGATCGTCAGGATGTCCTCGATGAGGCCCGGCAGATGCGTTGGAACGGGCTTGAGGTCGCGCTTTCCGGAAATGGCTGCAAGCCGGTCGAGGAGGTGCCCGCCCCGGCGGGCTGCGGCCCGCGTCGCCGAGATCATCTCCGACGCCTCCGTCCCGAGGTCCATCGCGGCGAGGCGGCTCTGCATCCCCAGGATGATCGTCAGAAGGTTCGAAAAGTCGTGTGCGAGCCCTCGCGTCAGCTGCGCGGCAAGCTCGCGCTTGCGCGCCTGCGTCAGCGCCGCGCGCGCCTGTGCCTCTTCTGTGATGTCCATCGACAGGATGTAGACGCCGCCGCTTTCGTCCGGTGTGAAGGCGGCGCGGATGCGGCGGCTCGAGATGTCGTCGGTGAACTCCACGACATTGGCCTCGCCGGCGTAGGCCCGGCGGAGTCCGGGCTCGATCTTGACATAGCTCGGTCCAAGGGCCGTCGCGATTCGCATCCCTAAGACGTCGGCCGGCGCGCCGGGCATGACCGTCGAGAGCCTGCGATTCGTGAACACGTAGCGCCCGTCCGGATCGAGATGCGCGATATGCGCAGGCATCATCTCGGTCGTGAGACGGGTGCGGCTCTCCATCTCGGTGAGCTCGCGCTTCGCCTCTTCGAGCGCGGCGATGGTCGCGGCGAGTTCGCGGTTTGCGCGCGACAACTCCTCAGCGTTCGCGATGACCTTCTCCGAAAGCTCCTCGGACCGCGACCTGAGAAGCTCCTCCTGCCGCTTGATCGCGGTGATGTCGGTGTAGACGGTGACCCAGCCGCCGTGCGGCAGCGGCGATCCCTCGACGGAGATCGTGCGCCCGTTCGCGCGGGTGCGCTCCATGTAATGCGGCGCGAAGGCGCGCGCGGTCTCGACACGATCGCGGACGAAGCCGTCGATGTCGTCCACCTCGCCATATTCGCCGTTCTCGGCAAGGAAACGCACCGTGTCCTCGAACGACGCACCGGGCGTCACCAGATCCTCGGGCAGGGCGAACATCTCGCGGAAGGCCCGGTTGCACGCGGCAAGCCGGAGGTCACGGTCGTAGACCGACAGCGCCTGCTGGATCAGGTTCAGCCCGGCCTGAATCAGCGCGTCGTTCTGGCCTTGCGTGGCGGGCATCTCTTGCTCCTCCCGCCTCATCGCTAGCACTGGAGCGCGGTCGCCGGAAGTCTCGCCAGCGCCGATTACAATTCGTTAGATTCGCGAAACAGTCACGAAAAAATTGACGCCGACAACGATCCTGCGCCAGAGTTTCCGTGCTCAAGAGTCGGTAAACGACCGGGGCAACCGGGGACAGACCGGTGCAGGGAGGAGCTTCTTTGGCTGAGACTCGGGCGTCTTCGGACGATCTTATCTCAATTCCGGCGCTGCTTGCGCGCAACGCACGCAAGTGGAGCGCGCGGACAGCCTATCGCGAGAAGGAATTCGGGATCTGGCAGAGCTGGACCTGGTTCGAGACGCAGGA
>CAZPOK010000320.1:0-3228 GCA_964587905.1 uncultured Rhodobacterales bacterium
CGTGGATCGTTTCGACGTGCCGGAGAAGGCGGAGATCGGCTTCGGTCCGGATCGGCAGGTTCGCGTGCCCGGATTCGGAGGGCGGAACGAGGCACCCGGTGGCGGTGACGTGAACCGGGGAGGCATTGAACCCGGTGCCGACGCCGATCACCAGACGCGTCGCGCCCGGAGGGCCTTCCGGTCCCGGGATCACCGTCCGGAGATTCCCGGCATCGATCCGGCCCAGCGCGTGTCCCTGCGCCTGGAGATCGTTGAGCACCGCCACCGTCTCGGCGCGGGTGGCGCGCGCGACGGTCTCGCGGTCGATGGTCCAGTCGAGGTTCGTCAGCGTCGCGCGGCCGTCGTGGACCGGGCCGGCGACTGCCACGCAGGCGCCCTTGCAGTCGACACCGTCCTCTTCGTCGATAAAGGCGCGGAGCACCGTCTCGAGGCCGGGCGCGTCCGAATTGCGGTAACGTCGGATCGTGTCGGTCAGAAGGCGCCCCTCCTCGGCCAGCGCGACGCGGGTGTTCGTCCCGCCGATGTCGGCGACGAGCGAGAATGTGTCGGCGGGGCGGGGCATTCTGACCTCAGCGGGACAAGGCGGCGGAGAGCGCGTGATAGGACGCCTTGGGCGTCCTTGCCAAGGTGTCGAAGTCCACGTGAACGAGGCCGAAGCGCTTCTCGTAGCCAAAGGACCATTCGTAGTTGTCCATCAGCGACCAGACGAAGTAGCCTGCGACGTTCGCGCCCTCGTCGATCGCCTCGCGGACCTTGGCGAGATGGTGGGTGAGGTAGTCGATGCGTGCCTCGTCCCGGACCTCGCCGTTCTCGATCTCGTCATGGCCCGCCATCCCGTTCTCGGTGACGTAGAGCGGCAGGCCCTTGGTGTAGTCCTCGTGGGTGCGCATGAGGAAGTGCTTCAGGCCCTCGGGGTAGATTTCCCAGCCCATCGCGGTCTTGGGCAACGGTCCGTCGACCTCGCCGTGGGCGGGCCACGGGCCTCCGGTCGGAGCGATGAGCTTGCGCGTGTAGTAGTTCAGGCCGCACCAGTCGACGGGCTGGCCGATGACCTCGAGATCATCCTGCCAGCCGTCCGGCATGTGGGGGCCCAGGCCCTCGAGCACGTCCTGGGGGTATTCCTTGCGGAAGATGCCGCCCATGAAGAAGCGGTTGTAGTATCCGTCGTAGAGGCGCGCGGCCGCGGCGGCCTCGGGCGTGTCGTCGGCGGGCTGGGCGTATTCGAAATTGCAGACCGCGCCCAGGTTCGCCATGCCCAGCGATCGCATCGCCTGGATCGCCGTGCCATGGGCGAGCAGGACGTGGTGCATGGCCCGCGCGGTCGCCCGGATGTCGCGCAGCCCCGGCGCGTGGTGGCCGAGAAAATGGCTCAGCCAGCCGACGCACCAGGGCTCGTTGATCGGCGCTGCCGACCAGACGCGGTCGCCGATCCGTCCCATGACGACCTCCGTGAAGTCGCCGAACCACTTGGCGATGTCCCGGTTGCGCCAGCCGCCGAGATCCGCGAGGGGGGAGGGGAGTTCCCAGTGATAGAGGGTCGCGGCGGGCTTCAGTCCGCGCTCGAGCAGGCCGTCGACCAGCCTGTCATAGAAATCGAGTCCGTCGGCGTTCGGTGCGCCGCGGCCTTCCGGCAGGACGCGGGCCCAGCTCGTCGAAAAGCGGTAGACGTCGAGATTGGCGGCGGCGAGCAGGTCGAGATCATCGCTCCACCGGTGGTAGTGGTCGCACGCCCTCGCGCCGTTCTCGGCACGGGTCACGTTGCCCGGGGTCGCCGCGAAGGTATCCCAGTGCGTCGAGCCCGCGCCACCGAAGGCATGTCCCTCGATCTGGTAGCTCGAGGTCGCGGCCCCGAAGAGGAAGCCCTCGGGGAAGTCGCTGCGCGTGAAGTCCATGGGTCATCCCTTTTCGAGTTCCGGGACCGGCGCCGGCCCCGTCGATTGCCCGACCGTCAACTCGGCCTCGATCAGGACGTGCTCTGCGGGACGCGAGCGTTGCTCGATCCGGTCGAGCAGCATCTGCGCGGCCCGCCGTCCCATCTCACGAACCGAGGCGCGGAGCGAGGTATAGATCGGGATGTCCTTGCCGTTTCTGAGATAGGACAGATCGTCGTCGAAAGTCACGATCGACACGTCACGTCCCATGCGAAGGCCCAGCCCCTCGATCGCGCGACGGATCCCGAGCGCGATGATCATGGACGAGGACAGGATCGCCGTCGGCGCATCGGATCGGGACATCAGGCGGCGCGCCGCCTCGTAGCCGTAGCTTTCGGTCATCTCGTCCGAGGACATCAGACCTTCGTCCGGCACGAGGCCCCGGTCCTTCAAGGCACGCAGATAGCCGTCGCGGCGCCGGGCGGCGAAATCCATCGTCTCGAGGCCGTTCACGAGTCCGATCTTCTTGTGGCCGAGGTCGATCAGGAATTCCGTCGCGCGCTGAAAGGCGCGACGGTTGTTGACGTCGACCCAGGAATAGTCGCCGTCGCCGGCGGAGGCGCGGCCGTGCACGACGAAGGGCAGGCCGATGTCTTTCAGGAGCGCGATGCGCGGGTCGCCGGTGCGGGGCGCGTGGACGATGAGGCCGTCCACCGCGCCTTTCGCGGCGAGAGACCGGTAGACCCGCGCCTCGTCGGCGTCGTTGACGACCGAGAGCACCATTTCATAGCCGCCCTTGAAGTAGGTCTCCCCGGCTCCGGCGATGAAATCGGCGAAGATCGGGTTCATGATCTCGTTCTTGGTCGAGAGCGGGATGACGTGCCCGATCGCCATGGATCGGCCCGTGGCGAGCGAGCGCGCACGGGTGTTGGGGCGGTAGTTCAGCCGCTCCGCGGCTTCGGCGACGCGCCTGCGCGTCGCCTCGGCAACCTCCGGGTAGCCGTTCAAAGCCCGACTGACGGTCGTCTGGGACAGGCCCAGCTCCTTCGCGAGCTGCTTTAGGTTCATTCCGCCCGAGCTTCCAAAGCGCTTTCAAATTCGGGCCGACCTTAGTCACCGCGCCGAGCGCCGTCAAAGCCAACCTCCGCTGCAGCGCGTCAATGCGAATGCAGAAAGTCCGATGAAAAACAGGCGAATCGGAGATCGCGCATTGACAGAAGACAGGAGTTCGGTGAGGGTCCGAATGTCCAAAGCGCTTTGGCTGTTGCAATGGCGTTGGCGCTAACAGGATGCGTTAGTCAACACGCGTAATCGGGAGGATTACAATGAAATACTCACTGTACGCCGGAGCGGCGGC
>CAZPOK010000321.1:0-3227 GCA_964587905.1 uncultured Rhodobacterales bacterium
CTCCGCCGACGTGCCGAAGATCCTGAGCCTCGCGCCCGACCTCGTGCTGACCTTCTCGGACCTGCAGGCCGACATCGCGGCCGATCTTGTCCGGGCGGGCGTGGCGGTGCACGCCTTCAACCAGCGCGACGTCGCCGGTATTCTCGCCATGGTGCGGACGCTCGGTGCGCTGACCGGCGTGCCGGAGCGGGCGGAGGCTCTGGTGAAGGAGCTTTCGCAAGGTATTGAAATGGCTGCGGTCCCCGCGGGGACGCCGAGACCCCGCGTCTGGTTCGAGGAATGGGACGACCCGTTGATCTCCGGCATCGGCTGGGTGTCTGAGCTGATTGCGCGGGCCGGCGGGGAGGACGTGTTCGCCGCGCTGGCGGGGGAACATGCGGCGCAGGGCCGGATCGTCGCGCCCGATGCGGTCGTGGCGGCGCGGCCGGACGTGATCCTGGCGTCGTGGTGCGGCAAGAAGGTCCGGCCCGGGAAGATCGCCGCGCGGTCGGGCTGGGACCGGATCCCTGCGGTCCGGGCGGGCCGGATCCACGAGATCAAGTCGCCGCTCATCCTGTCGCCGGGGCCCGCCGCGCTCACCGACGGGTTCGCCGCCATCCGCGCGGCGGTCGCGGCGGCGACGGTGGAGGGCGCGGCATGACCGGCGTGACCGGGTTCCTCGACCGGGGCGGGCCGGTCCTGTGGCTGATCGCGGCGCTCTCGGTCGCGACGCTGGCGCTGATCCTCTGGAAGATCTGGCGGCTCGCGCTGATGGGCGCGTGGTCGGGCGCGGCCAGCGAACGGGCCGCGCAGCTCTGGGCGGGCGGAGACCGCGCGGGAGCGCAGGAGATCGTCGCGGCACGGTCGAGCCTCCGGGCGGCGCTCGCCCGCGCGGCGATGGCGGCGCGGCTGGATGCGTCCCTGACCGAGGCGCAGGCGCGCGAGGAGACCGTGCGCGTCGCGAAGGCGGGCCTCTCCCGGGCGCGGGCGGGGCTGCGGATGCTCGACCTCGTGGTGACGATCGCCCCGCTGCTGGGCCTTTTCGGCACGGTGCTCGGCATGATCGCGGCGTTTCAGACCTTGCAGGAGACAGGGTCGCAGGCGGATCCCTCCGCGCTCGCCGGCGGCATCTGGGAGGCGCTGCTCACCACCGCGGCCGGGATGGGCGTGGCGATCCCCGCGTCGATGGCGCTGTCGTGGTTCGAAAGCGTGGTGGAGCGCGTGCAGGGCGACATGGAGGACCTCGCCACGCGCATCTTCACGCGGGGAGGGGGCTGATGTTCGCCTTCGCCCGCCCGCGCATCCGCCGCCGTCCGAGCCTGACGCCGATGGTCGACGTGGTATTCCTGCTCCTCGTCTTCTTCATGCTCGCGGCCCGGTTCGGTCAGGACCAGGCGATCCCGCTGCAGATCGGCGTCGGGGCAGGGGCGTGGCAGGGGCCGCCCCGGCTGGTCGACGTCCTGCCCGACGGTCAGCGGCTGAACGGCGTGGCCGTGCCCCCCGATGCGCTCGTCGCGCGTCTGGCGGGGCTCGTCGAGAGCGCCACCGACCCGATCGTTCTGCGTCCGCGCGACGGCGCCTCGCTGCAGCGGCTCGTCGACGTGATGGAGACGCTTTCGGCTGCCGGATATACCGGCCTCGTGCTCGTGGAGGGCGGCTGATGGATTTCGGCGCACCCCCGGCCAGGCGACGCGGCGAGAGCATCGTGCCGATGATCAACGTCGTCTTCCTTCTGCTGATCTTCTTTCTGATGACGGCGACGATCGCCCCGCCCGATCCCTTCGGGACGGCTCCCCCGGAGGCCGAGGCCGCCCGGGCGGCGGAGCGGGCCGACATCCTCTTCGTCGGGGCGGGGGGGGAGCTTGCGTTCGGGGAGGTGCGCGGCGTGGCGGTCTTCGCGGCCGTTCCCGCCGGCGCGCCGCTGCTCGTCCGGGCCGATGCCCGCCTCGCGGCGGAGGATCTTGCAGGGATTCTCGCGCGTCTGGCGGGGGCGGGCGTGACCGAGGTGCGTCTCGTGGCGGTGGCGCGGTGAGGGGTCTCATCGAGATCCCTGCCTTCGCGGCCCTCGCGCTCGGCGTGCATCTCGCGCTCTTCGCGGGCTGGCCCGGCGGCGCGCCCGAAGGGGCGGGCGACTCCGGCGCCGCGGTGCTGTCGATCGAGGGTGCGAGCGGGGCGGTCGAGGCGATGGTCGCGGCGTGGGAGACGGCGCCCGCCCGCGCGACCGCCGCGCCCGGTCTCGACGCGCCTGCCGCCGTGGCGCCGGCCGGTCCGGCACCGTCGGCGGAAACGACGCCGGCGCCCGGAGAGACGGTGGCCGGCCTTCCCGCTCCGCAGCTTGCGGAGGACGTGCCGGACATCGCGCAGCCGGCGCCGGTCCCGCTTCCCGTGCCGGAGGTGGCGAGCGCGCCGGTGGCCCCGGTGGCGACTCCCGCAGAGGCGGCGCCCGCGCTGCCCGGCGCCTCGCGACCCGATGCGCGGCCGTCGGGGCCTCCCTCGGGCCTCTCGACGCCCGAGGCGACACCTGCGCCCGTCGTCGAGACCGCCTCCGCCGCGCCGGTTCCCGCGACGCGCCCGAAGGCGCGGCCAGAGCAGCTGGCGCGCGGCGCGGGACGGCAGGGGACGAGAGGCGACCGCGCCGAGACCTCCGCACCCAGCCTGTCGGACAGCGCCCGACGCTCCCTCGTCGCCTCGTGGGGCGCCGAGATCCGCGCCCGTGTGGAGGCGCGCAAGGTGCATCCCGCGGGCCTTCGCGCCGCAGGCCGTCCCGTGGTGCGGATCACCGTCGCGCGGAGCGGGGCGCTCGAGGCGGTGCAGGTCGTCAGAAGCTCCCGCATCGCGGCGCTCGACGCTGCGGCGGTCAGCGCGGTGCGCCGGGCGGGCCGCTTTCCGGAGGCGCCCGGCCAGCTCGACCTCGCCCGGGTCAGCTTCGACCTTCCGATTTCCTTCACGCGGTAGTGCAGCGGAAGACACGGGAATCTCCTTGAGCCTCCGGCCGCTGGCCGGTTGAATGCGCGCAAACGGGAGGAACCGATGTCAGGACTGCTGGGCCATCAACGCTATTACACATTCGCGGGCGTTGTCCTGCTCACGCTGGGGTCTCTCGCGCTCGTCGCGGTGTCGCCGTGGTTCTGGCTCGCCGCGCTGGTCTTCGCGGGGCTGAGCGTGCTCGGCGTCTACGACGTCGTCCAGTCGAAGCACGCGATCCTGCGGAACTACCCGGTTCTCGGCCACATGCGGTTCTTCTTCGA
>CAZPOK010000322.1:0-3219 GCA_964587905.1 uncultured Rhodobacterales bacterium
CCACGGCGGTCTTGCCGGTCTGGCGGTCGCCGATGATGAGCTCGCGCTGGCCGCGGCCGATCGGGATCATCGCGTCGATCGACTTGAGACCGGTCGCCATCGGCTCGTGCACCGAGCGGCGCGGAATGATGCCGGGGGCCTTCACGTCTGCGATCCGCCGCTCGGCCGCCTTGATCGGACCCTTGCCGTCCAGCGGGTTGCCGAGACCGTCGACAACACGGCCGAGGAGCGCGTCCCCCGCCGGCACGTCCACGATCGAATTCGTGCGCTTGACGGTGTCGCCTTCCTTGATGTCCCGGTCGGAGCCGAAGATCACGATGCCGACGTTGTCGGCCTCGAGGTTGAGCGCCATCCCCATGATGCCGCCGGGAAATTCGACCATCTCGCCGGCCTGACAGCTGTCGAGGCCGTAGACCCGGGCGATGCCGTCCCCGACGGAGAGCACCCGGCCCACCTCGGCGACTTCGGCCTCCTGGCCAAAGTTCTTGATCTGCTCCTTGAGGATCGCAGAGATTTCGGCTGCCTGGATTCCCATTATCCGACCTCTTTCATGGAATTCTGGAGGGCTGCGAGCTTCGACCGGATCGAGGTGTCGATCATCCGCGAACCCACTTTGACGACGAGACCGCCGATGAGGCTTTCATCGACGGCCATGTTGATCTTTACGTCCTTGCCGACGCGATCCTTGAGCGTCTTGGCAAGCTTGTCTTCCTGCGCCTTAGTAAGCGCCCTGGCGGCCGTCACGTCCGCGGTGACCTCGCCCTTTTCGGCTGCAATGCGCGCGCGAAGCTCGCGAACGAGCGCGGGCATGACGAAGAGGCGGCGCTTCGACGCCATGAGCGTGAGCGAACTGGCCATGATCTTCGTGAGGCCAGCCTTGTCCGCGACGGCGGACACACCTTTTGCCTGTTCCTCGCGCGAATAGATCGGCGATGCGATCAGGCTGCGGAAGTCGGCGCTGTCCATCAGCGCACCATCCAGCGCATCCACGTCGCTTTCGAGCGCGGGGAGGGCGTTGTCTTCCTTGGCCAGTTCAAAGATCGCGGTCGCGTATCGAGCGGCAATACCGGTTGAAATCGAAGCTGGTTCCGACACGTCCACCCTTCCGATATTCTGGGCCTCATGGAGGATCGCAGGGAACGCGAACCGAGGCAGCTTGCACACCCCGCCACCCGGCAGGGCATCAAAATCGGCGTGGGTGTAGCAGACCCCTTCCACCCCCGCAACCGCCTTGAGAACCGGGGCTTTTCCGGTCGAGTGACTTGTTTTCAAAGCCTTAGAAGAAGGTGCGACGGTTTGCGCCCGAAAAAGCGGACACCGCGCGCTGCAAAGGCGCGAAATTCAGCGATTCCCGAGGGTTCAGACCGGGCTCGCCCCCGGCTGGGGGACCGGGTCGAGGATACGGAGCGGCCTGCGGACACGCTCGGGCAGGCCCGGCTTGCGCGGCGCGGCGACCTGTTTCGTCGCCTCCACGATCAGGACGCCGCCCGCGACGCCGGTCGAGACCCGGCGCCCCAGCCGTTCCCACACATCGCCGGTCCTGAGCCAGAAGCGCTTCTCGGACGGCGGCTGGAAGAGCGCGGCCGCGTGGCGTTCCGGGATCAGGTCGTGCAGGCGGAGCTGGGCCTCGAGCTGGCTCGTCGTGTAGGGCCGGCCGAAGCCGAAGGGCGTGGCGTCCCGGCGGGACCACATGCCGCCCCGGTTCGGCACGACGAAAAGCGCATGCCCCCCCGGCGCGAGACAGCGGGCGACCTCCTCGAGAACGGCGGAAGGGTTTTCGCTGGTCTCCAGGCCATGAAGAAGCAGGATCTTTTCCGCCGTGCCGGTCTCGACCGGCCAGAGGGTCTCCTCGCAGAGCACCGACACGTTCGGCATCCCCTGCGGCCATGCCATCACGCCCTGCGGCCCCGGCATCAGCGCGATCACCCGGCGGGCGGTCTCGAGATACGGCCGGAGCAGCGGCACGGCGAAGCCGAAGCCCACGACCGTCTCCGACTGGGCGTCGGGCCAGAGCGTCAGCACCTGGTCGCGGATCGACCGTTGCGCCGCGCGTCCCAGACGAGTCCGATAATAGAAGCTTCTGAGGTGCTGCACGTCCAGGTGCATTGCGACCCTTTCGCCGTTCCGCCACGTTGGAGAGAATAGCGAAGAGAAGAGGAAACGCCATGCCCCTGCAACTCGTCACCATTCCCTGCCGCACCGACAACTACGCCTTCCTTCTTCATGACGAAGGATCGGGCGAAACCGCGCTTGCCGACGCCCCGGAGGCCGCGCCCATCATCGCGGAACTCGACCGACGCGGCTGGCGCCTGACCGAGATCTGGATCACCCATCACCACGACGACCACGTCGGTGGCGTGGAGGAACTCCGCGACCGCTACGGGGCGCGTGTGACCGGGGGCGAGGCGGACGCGAAACGGCTGCCGCCGCTCGACCGCACCGTCGCGGACGGCGAAACGTTCGACTTCGCGGGCCACGAGGTGCACGTGATGGACGTGTCGGGCCATACCGTGGGCCACATCGCCTTCCACGTCCCGGACGCGAGCGCCGCCTTCACCGGCGACAGCCTGATGGCGCTCGGCTGCGGTCGGCTCTTCGAAGGGACCGCGCCGCAGATGTGGCAGAGCCTGTCGAAGCTGGCCGATCTGCCGCCGGAGACAGAGATCTGTTCGGGCCACGAATACACGCAGGCGAACGCCCGGTTCGCCAAGACGATTGAACCGGAGAACGAAGCACTTATGTCCCGGATGCGCGAGATCGACGCCGCGCGCGCGGAGGGTCGGCCGACCGTTCCCTCGACGCTTGAAACCGAACTGGAGACAAACCCGTTTCTCCGTGCCGGATTGCCAGAAGTGCAGGAGGCATTAGGTATGTCCGGATACGCCCCGAGCGAGGTCTTCGCGGAGATCAGGGCGAGGAAGGATCGCTTCTAGAGACGGCCCGGAATTGCGGCAACCGGGCACCACGAATCCGGTCGAGTCCAAAATGTGACCGGGTTTGAAAAGAAAAGCCTTGAAGGTTGGCGAGGATCACCGAACTTTAAAGGTAAGAGGCCACGGTCAGGACGGGGCCCGAGACCCCCCTTCCCGGCCCAACGAGAGGAGCACGGCACGTGCCATCGTTTTCGAATACGCTCGAGCAAGCCATTCACGCCGCGCTGGCCCTGGCCAACGCGCGGCGCCACGAACTCGCCACGCTGGAACATCTCCTGCTGGCGCT
>CAZPOK010000323.1:0-3217 GCA_964587905.1 uncultured Rhodobacterales bacterium
ATCCTCCAGCTTCAGCGGAAGATCCGCCGCACCGGCACCATCACGAGGTGAACCGCCCATGACCGAGGCTTTGACCGAGCTCGCCACCCATATCGAGCTGAAGCGGCCCGACTGCGTCCTGTCGTGGGAGATCGCCTGCGATGAACTGACCATGCAAGTGGCGATGTCCTCGCTGGTGAGTTTCGTGGAGTTCCTGCGCGACGACAGCAACGCGAAGTTCTCCTCGCTCGTCGACATCACCGCCGTCGACCACCCCGAGCGGGAGGCGCGGTTCGACGTGGTCTACCATTTCCTCTCGATGTACCGGAATCACCGGATCCGGCTCAAGGTCGCGGTGCGCGAAGAGGACATGGTCCCGTCGATCACCGCCGCGCACCCTTCGGCAAACTGGTTCGAACGCGAGATCTTCGACATGTTCGGAATCCTGTTCTCGGGCCACCCGGACCTGCGGCGGCTTCTGACCGACTACGGGTTCCGGGGCTACCCGCTCAGGAAGGATTTCCCGACCACGGGATACACCGAGGTCCGCTACGACGAGGCGCAGCAGCGCGTGGTCTACGAGCCGGTGAATCTGGTCCAGGAGTACCGGCTGTTCGATTTCATGAGCCCGTGGGAAGGTGCGGAATACATCCTGCCCGGCGACGACAAGGCGGAGGCGAAGTGAGCGGGGCCCCCCCCATCCTCTTCTGCGTCGGTGCCGCCAAGGCGGGCACGAGCTGGCTGCACCGTGTGCTGTCCGATCATCCGGGCTGCGCGCTGCGATCGGTCAAGGAGCTCCACTACTTCGATGCGCTCGACAAGGGCGAGGTGGACCGGCAGATCGCGGCGGTGGAGGCGCGGCGGGCGCGCTACCTTTCCGAGATGGACGGGGCGGGGCCGCATCGGCGCGCCACGCGGACGCGCCAGATCGCGGATTGCGACGACTGGCTTGGCGTCCTGCGGCAGCCCGAGGATCGGGGCGCCTACCTGGACTACCTGACGGAGGGCGCCGGGGGGCGTCTGATCGCGGACATGACGCCGGCCTATGCGCTGCTTTCGGAAGACCGTCTCGCGCGGATGGCGAGGATGGGCCGTGACGTCCGGTTCCTCTACCTGGTCCGCGACCCGGTCGAGCGGCTCTGGAGCCATGTCCGCATGATCGCGGCGGACCGGGCGGCCCGGGACGGCAACGAAACGGGCAGGGCGGCGCATGTCCTGTCCCGCGTGTTCCGCGGCAAGGAGAGCGAGATCGAGGCGCGGGGCGACTACCGCGCGGCGATCGGGAAGCTCGCGCGGGCGGTCGATCCGCGGCGGCTGATGGTGGCGGTGACCGAGGAGATGGTCTCGGCCGCCGGTCTCGCGCGGATCTGCGCGTTCCTCGGGATCGCGACGCCCGAGGCCGATTTCTCGCGCCGCATCCACGAGGGGCGCGACGAGCCGATGCCGGAGAACGGCCGCCACGCGGCCCGCGACTGGCTTTCGGCGCAATACGATTTCGTGGCCGAGTGGCTGGGGCGGCGCCCCGCCGGCTGGGCCTATGAGCCTGAAAGGGTCTGAACCATGGACGGCAGCTTCGAAGACGCCCTGACCGGCGAACAGAAGATCCGGAATTTCAACATCAACTTCGGGCCACAGCACCCGGCGGCGCACGGCGTGCTCCGGCTGGTGCTGGAGCTTGACGGCGAGATCGTGGAGCGCTGCGATCCGCATATCGGGCTTCTTCACCGGGGCACCGAGAAGCTGATGGAGACGCGCACCTATCTCCAGAATCTGCCCTATTTCGACCGGCTCGACTATGTCGCGCCGATGAACCAGGAGCATGCCTGGTGCCTGGCCATCGAGAAACTGACCGGCACGGAGGTGCCGCGGCGCGCTTCGCTGATCCGGGTGCTATTCTGCGAGATCGGCCGGGTTCTGAACCATCTGCTCAACGTCACCACGCAGGCGATGGACGTGGGCGCGCTGACTCCGCCGCTCTGGGGCTTCGAGGAGCGCGAGAAGCTGATGATCTTCTACGAGCGCGCCTGCGGGGCGCGTCTGCACGCGGCCTATTTCCGGCCGGGCGGGGTGCACCAGGATCTGCCGCCCGCGCTGATCGACGACATCGACACCTGGGCCGACGCTTTCCCAAATGTGCTCGACGACATCGACGAACTGCTGACCGAGAACCGCATCTTCAAGCAGCGCAACGCCGACATCGGCGTGGTGACCGAGAAGGACATTCTCGAGTGGGGCTTCTCGGGCGTCATGGTGCGCGGCTCGGGCCTGGCCTGGGATCTGCGGCGGGCGCAGCCCTACGAGTGCTACGACGAGTTCGATTTCCAGATCCCGATCGGCAAGAACGGCGACTGCTATGACCGCTACCTCGTCCGGATGGAGGAGATGCGGCAGTCGGTGAAGATCATCAAGCAGGCCTGCGAGAAGCTGCGAATGCCGGAGAACCACGGCGACGTGCTGACCCGCGGCAAGATCGCGCCGCCGAGCCGGGGAGAGATGAAGACCTCGATGGAGGCGCTCATCCACCACTTCAAGCTCTACACCGAAGGCTTCCACGTGCCCGAGGGCGAGGTCTACGCCGCCGTCGAGGCGCCCAAGGGCGAGTTCGGGGTGTATCTGGTGGCGGACGGCACGAACCGGCCCTACCGGGCAAAGCTTCGCGCACCGGGGTTCCTGCATCTGCAGGCGATGGACTACCTCGCCTCGGGCCATCAGTTGGCCGACGTCGCCGCGATCATCGGGACGCTGGATATCGTGTTCGGGGAGGTCGACCGCTAAATGCTCCGCCGTCTCTACCACGACCAGCCCGAGAGCTTCGCCTTCACGCCCCAGAACCGGGCCTGGGCCGAGGCGCAGATCACGAAGTATCCCGAGGGCCGGCAGGCCAGCGCGATCATCCCGCTTCTGTGGCGGGCGCAGGAACAGGAGGGGTGGCTGTCGCGCCCCGCGATCGAGCATGTCTGCGACATGCTGGGCCTCGCCCATATCCGCGGGCTTGAGGTCGCCACGTTCTACTTCATGTTCCAACTGCAACCCGTTGGGTCGGTTGCGCATGTCCAGATTTGCGGGACGACCTCCTGCATGATCTGCGGGGCCGAGGACCTGATCGGGGTCTGCAGGGAAAAGATCGCGCCCGGCGCGCACGAGCTTTCGGCGGACGGCAAGTTCTCGTGGGAAGAGGTCGAATGCCTCGGCGCCTGCGCGAACGCGCCGATGGCGCAGATCGGCAAGGACTACTACG
>CAZPOK010000324.1:0-3189 GCA_964587905.1 uncultured Rhodobacterales bacterium
CGCAGGCGATGCTCATGCCAACGGTAGTCGTTATTGGTACGGCGAGAAACCCGAGCAGGAAAGCATATTTTGCCCCGGTCTCACCGAGTAACGGCACCAGTGCCGCCGACAGCTGCACGGCGGTCGTAGGCAGGTCCCCGGCGCCGTAAAGCGTGCCGGCGAACAGCGAGACCACCACGAAATTAACGAGCAGGAATGGCAACGCGAAGCCGACTACGATGTCCGTCCGCGCCAGCTTCTCATGGCCGGCGCCCCAGCCCTTCGACAGGCCGGTGTAGTGGAAGAAGACCCAGTCCATGACGCCGACGGCAGCGGCCGACGAGGCGATGAAAAGATCGATCCCTGCCGCGCCGGTGGGCAGCCACGGTATGAGGAATCCTTCCAGCGCGGCGCTCCAGTCAATGCCCACGACCGCGAGACACGCCGCGAAACAGAGCAGCATGAGCGCCAGGGCTATTTTCATGACCGATTCGACGAAAACCACGCCACGGCGCCCGCCCCTGCCATAGCTCAGCGCGATCCACGCGGTCACCAGACCGAAGATCGGCCAGTTCAAAGACTGTGGAAAATGCACACCGAGTTCCGACGCTACGGACTCGATCAGATGGGTGCCGAGAGCAACCTGTCCGAAATTGAAGATCACGGCCACGCAGACCAAGCCGACGAAGGCGGTCAGCACCCGCGAGATCAGCCAGCCGTGATGCTCACGCTGCTTTTCGATGATGCGAAACTGGCCCTTGGCCGTGAACCGGGCCATGGCCGCCATCATGAACAGTCCCGAGCCGATGGCGGCCCAGCTGATCCATAACGTCTTGTAGCCGAACTGCGCACCAGAAAGCATCGCTGCCGTCAGGGTGCCGGCCCCCAGCGTCAGCGCAGCCCCCATGAAGCCAGGCCCGCCGAGCCGAAGATAAGCCAGCAGCCGGAGGATGAGAGGCTTCTCGTTCAGATGCGCGAGATAGCAGACCTCGGCATCGAGCTTCTCCTGCGGGATCGCGTCCGCCAATGGGTAGACGGCGGTTCGCTGCTGCGATTCCTTCACTACCGCTGCTCGCGCCGACACCCGGCTTCCGGCGCGAAAAATGCCTGCAGCAGACTGTCGAGCCGGTCGCGCTCGGCTGCTCCCGTCTCCGCGAGCGGTGCCCGCGGCGGTCCGACATCGAGTCCGCGCATGGCGCAACCCGCCTTCACCAGTTGCGTGTACTGACCACCGCCTTCGAACAGCTGCAGCAAAGGTATCAGCTTGTAGTAGAGTTCACGCGCCTCGTCGACGCGGCCGTCGACAACGAGCTCATAGAGGTCCCGGTGCTCTTCCGGCAGAACGTTCGCGACGCCGCCGACCCAGCCTGTCGCCCCGGCAACCAGGCTCTCCAGTGCCAGTGTATCGCTGCCACAGAAAACCGTCATGCGCTCGCCGCAGCGCACCAGGATATCGGTGACGCGAGTAGCATCACCGCTGCTTTCCTTGATGTAGTCAATGCCATCGACCTCGGACAAACGCTCGACCAGATCGGGGGTCAGGTCGACCCCGGCACGACCCGGATAATTGTAGAGTATGATCGGGATGTCGATCGCCCCGGCTACCGCACGAAAATGTCCGATCAACTCGGAATCGGTCGGCAGCGAATAGTAGGGAGGTGCAAGCAGAACGCCATCGGCACCCAGCGCTTCCGCTTCCCGACAATAGGCGATCACGTCACGCGTGGACCCCGCATTCGCACCGACGACCACCGGCACCCGCCCCGACGTGGCATGGATGACCGTACGCGCAACCGTCTGGCGCTCCGTAGCCGAGAGCGCATAGAACTCGCCGGTACTGCCCAACGGCGCGAGACCGTGCACGCCACCGGCTACCAGGCGTTCGGTCAGCTCCTCCAGCCTGGCGAGGTCGAGTTCCTGTTCCGCCGACATCGGGGTCGCCATCGCGGCGAATACGCCTGTGAATTTCTCTGTCATGCGAAGCCTCCGCGGATCAGCCGCTGTCCATCTCAGCGAATATCGTGCACCGGGTCACCCAGCACTTCGGTGCGGGGCACTATACCGAGCCCCGGCTGATCGGACGCGCGCAGCCGGCCATTCTCTCGCTGCGGTGCGCCGTCGGCCGTACTCACGGTGACATAGCTATTGAAGTCCGTCGACGAGAACAACAGCTCCGCCGGTGTGCTGTGCGCGAGATGCGCGATGGCAGCCGTAATGATGTCACCGCCCCAGCTATCCTCGATGGTCATTGCAATCCCCAGGCTGGCACAGATATCGCGCGCCAGACGGGCTTTCGTCAGCCCCCCGAATTTGCTGATCTTGATGTTGACCACATCCATGGCCTGCTCGGTGCTCGCAAGCAATATCCGGTCAACGCCATCAATGCACTCATCGAGCACGAAGGGAAGATCCGTACGGCGCCGGATCGATACGCACTCTTCGTAGCTGAGACATGGCTGTTCGATGTAGACGTCGACATCCCGGACACCGCGCACGACGCGGGCGGCCTCGTGCATCAGCCAGCCCGTGTTGGCATCTGCCACCAGCTTGTCTCCCGACTGGAGGCGTTCTGCCACGGCATGGATTCTCTCGATGTCCGTGTCAGGATCGCCTCCCACCTTCAGCTGGAAGCGGCGATAGCCCTCGTCCCGGTACATCTCGACGTTGTCCGCCATTTCCTGGGGGGAACGCTGGGATATGGCTCGATACAGGACGAAGTCATCCCCGAAACGCCCGCCGAGCAACTCGCAGACGGGGAGTCCCGCCACCTGGCCTAGTATGTCCCAGCAGGCGATATCGAGCGCCGATTTGACATAGGGGTGACCCTTCAGCGCCGTGTCCATGCAAGCGTTGATTCGCGTGAGCTGTGTGGGATCCTCGCCCAGCAGGTGCGGCCCAAGCTCCCGTATACCGGACCGTGCGCCTTCCCCGAAGGCCGGCAGGTAGAACGGACCGAGGGGGCACACCTCGCCATGTCCGCTGACGCCCGCATCGGTCTCGATCCGGACGATGGTGCTGTCGAACTCCGATACCGTTTTGCCGCCGGACCAGCTGTAGCTGTCCTCGCGCAGTGGCAAGGCGACCCGGAATGCCTGTATAGCCGTGATCTTCAACTCGAATTACTCCGCAAAGTCGTACCAGATTGTCTTTGTCTCGGTGTATTGTTCGAACGCCTGCAATGCGTTGTCCCTGCCGCCGAACCCGGACTGT
>CAZPOK010000325.1:0-3107 GCA_964587905.1 uncultured Rhodobacterales bacterium
ATGTTCGCCTCGGGCTGCGACCTTCTGATCAGCGTCACCTCCTCGGGGCAGATCACGCCGCAGGGCGCGCCGCCGTATTTCATCCTGATCGACCGGGCCCTGCGCGACGAGGGCACGAGCTACCACTACCTTGCGCCCTCGGATTGGAGCGCGGCACCCGAGCGACTTCTCTCCCGGTTGGATGGCGCGTTCCAGGACGGCCCTCGGGTGCTCACCGGCGCGACCTGGACCACTGATGCGCCGTTCCGCGAGACCGAAGTCGCCATCGCCGCGGCGCGGGCACGCGGCATCCTCGCCGTAGAAATGGAGGCGGCCGCGCTCTATGCCTTCGCACAGGCCCGGAACCGGGCTGTCATCTGTCTGGCCCATGTGACCAACCAGATGGGCACCATCGATGGCGACTTCGAAAAGGGTGAAGCGAATGGAACGGCGGACGCGCTTCGTGTAATAACGAAGGTGGCGAAACGCCTCGGCTGATGCGAAGTGGGTTCCGCCAGCAAGGGTCTCTCTGCACGGTATGGGCAAAGATGGTCGGGCATCACCATCCGGTAAAGCGTCGCGGTCTCGCCATTTTCATCCGTGGCCATGGCTTGCCTCTGCTCGTCGGTGTCGCTTCGTCAGCCGAGGGCGCAGTCGTAGAAGCCGCGGTATCCCACCGTGAGGCCCTGCTCGAGCGCGAAGATCAGCTCGGCACCGCCGCGCCAGTCCGCCTGCTCTACCTCGCGGACGGTCATGGTGACGCCCGGCGTTCCCCAGGCACGGCCGGTCTCGGCCTCCTGACGCTGGAGCGGAACGATCACGCCGTTGAGGTTCATCAGTGCGCCCTCGTCGTTCGTCCAGAGGACCGGGTCCTCGCCCTCGACCCGGCGAAATCCGCACTCGAGCGCCCCGGTCTCCGCGCGCTCCGGCAGGTCTGTGAGCGCCAGCGGCGACGGGTCGAGCGTGGCGATGAGCGTGCTGTTAAGCGCCTCCTCGAGCGTGCCCACCTCCGCCGACGAGTCCTCGTAGATCTCGTCGGTCTCTCCGGACGCGTCGATGTTGGCGATCAGATACCGCATCTCGGAAATCTCACGGTTCTGGGCCAGGATGATGTCGTGGGCGAGCTTCTCGACCCGCGCGTCGGTCAACTCGGCGCGTCCCGATGTCATGATCGCAATCGAATGATGCGGGATCATCGCACTCATGAATGATCGATCCTGAACGGTTTCCTGGCTACGGACCAGCCAGAGGGAGACGGCGAAGACGAGCACAGCGCCTGCGAAAATCGCTGCATTGACGCTTTTGCTCGAGTACATCGACAACATGAAACTGAGCATGATCACGGCCATGCTCGCGCCCATGAGAAGCGCCATGTAGGCCCGCGTCTCCGACCAGAACAGATGCTCCAATGCGTATGTATTGAGGTACATGAGCGCGAACATAACGATCGTGGAAGTCAGGATCATCGCACTGAAGCGCCAATAGGTCATACATCGTTCCTTCCCTGTCTGGCCCGTTCGACGTGCGATGACGTGGAAGAAGCCTCTGCTGAACGCAACCGCCGACATTGCCTGCTCGTTCCCGATAGAATTGTGACACGCGCGTCACCGCCTTGCGCCGGGTCGCCTGCACATGCGCGGGGGGATCCTCCGGAGCGGGCGTTCCAATGGAACGAAGCGATCCCGACTTGGTTGAAATCCTGCCTTTCGGTTAAACCTGCCTTTTCGGCCAAAGAGGAGATCCGCATGCGCGTCACCAACATCATCCCAATTCTCGTCGGACTTGCCGCGTTCGGACTTGCGACGGAGCGAGGGGTGGCACAGGGAGCAGAGGCTGCTTTCGACCGGCTGGACGCGGATCGGAGTGGCGCCGTCACCTGGGCGGAAGCCTACGAAGTTCGCACGGACGAATTCATGGACATGGATGCCAACATGGACGGGATCGTGACGGAAAACGAGTTTCAGGGTCCGGCCCGTCCATTCTCGGCTTTCGATGCCGATGACGACGGAGACCTGCAGTTGGCCGAGTTTCTTGAAGCTCACCGAAGCATGTTCGACAGGTTTGACGAAGATGCGAGCGGCTCCCTGACATTCGAAGAGTTCGAAGCGGCACGGAGCGCGGCTCGCGCCAATTGACGTTCCGCCCAAAGTCCCGCGAAAGCCCGAGGAGCTCCCAATGCACAACAGACGCACAGCGATCCAGATGCTGACAACCGCCGCCGCCCTCCCTCTGATGCCGTGCGGGCCGTGGGCGCAGCAAGGCCAGCAGGCGCTCCAGATGCTGCCGATGCTGGACGCGACAGGGGGTGGACCGGTCGAACTCGCCGCGTCCGCCGGGCGCACGCGCTTCGCCGGTGGAGAGGCGAGCCGGACAATCGGCTACAATGGCAGCCATCTCGGCCCGCTCGTGCGTGTCGGACGGGGCGAGGTGCCCACAATCGTCGAGAACCGGCTCGACGAGCCGATCACCACGCACTGGCACGGCCTCATGGTGCGCGGCGAACTCGATGGCGGGCCGCATTCGCTGATTCAGCCTGGCGAGCGCTGGGACATCGTCCTGCCCATCGACCAGCCTCCGGCCACGCTCTGGTATCATTCGCATGTTCATGGGCGAACCGCGCCACAGGTCTATTCCGGGCTCGCCGGTGTGCTCCAGGTGGTCGACGGCGAGGACGAGGCGCGCGGTTTGCCGACCTCTTACGGCACCGACGATTTGACTCTGGTGATCCAGGATCGGCGCTTCGATGAGGCCGGTCGGCTGGCCTACGACCCCGGCATGCCCGACATCATGCACGGCTTCAGCGGCGACACGATCCTGGTGAACGGTCAGATCGGGCGCACCGCTGCGGTGCCGTCCGGGGTTGTCAGGCTTCGGCTCCTGAACGCGTCGAACGGCCGGATCTACCCGCTTTCCTTCGCGAGCGGGCGGGAGATGCACCTCATCGCCACCGATGCCGGATATCTCGATGCGCCTGTCGCGCTCGACACGCTCACGCTCGCCCCGGGGGAGCGCGTTGAGATCCTGGTGGACTTTTCCGGGACGGAACGTGACGCCCTCGTCAGCGACGACAACCCGAACGAAGGGCAGATGATGCGCGGCATGATGGGGCGGTCGGGGAATGCCTTGGG
>CAZPOK010000326.1:0-3079 GCA_964587905.1 uncultured Rhodobacterales bacterium
CTCCCCCGTCGCCCCACCGTCGCGTGGAGGCGGCTCTCGGGCACGGGCGGCGTGATCAGCCGGGCTGCGCAGCCTGCCCGCGAATACCTCCGTCCTCAACCGCCGCTGCTTGAAGAGATGGCTCATGAAGGCTTGCAGTCACAGGCGGCAGGATCCGGCCGAAGAGGCGCAGGTTGAGAAGAGCAGCGGAGAAGAGCACGCCGATACCGAGGCCGCATCAGATGCCGAACAAGCCGAAATCGAGCGCGAAGCCGAGAAGGGCCCCCGCCGGCATGCCGATCAACCAGTAGCCGGCGAGTGAGCGCTGCATCGGAACCCGCTTATCCTTGAATGTGCGCAGGATGGCCGTCGGGAAAAAGGTGTGCTCGAAAGCTGGCACGAGAGGACTGCGGTCGGAGGCTTCCGGCATGGACCAGGTCAACCGACTGTGCGCGCCATATCCATTCGCACTATTCGGCCACGGCCCGCGGTCTGAAACCTATCTGTTGCCTCAGCGGGCCTTCCTTCCCGAGGGATGCCTTGATCTCCTGGTACTCCTCCTCCATCTCCGGTGTGACCGAGGCGCGGCTCTCGCCGAGAGCGGTTTCGAAGTCTGCCTGTGAGACCTCGGTTTTCTGAGAGCGTAGGGCCTGAAGGCCAGCCCGCCGCACCACGTCCTCGAGGTCGGCGCCCGTGTACCGCTCTGTCCGCGCAGCCACCGCTTCGAGGTCGACGTCCTGTGCGAGGGGCATCCGACCGGTCTGGATGCCGAGGATATGCCGTCTTGCGCCCAGATCCGGGACCGGCACGTAAATCAACTCGTCGAACCTGCCAGGCCGCAGAAGCGCGGGGTCCACCAAGTTCGGCCTGTTGGTCGCGGCGATCACGACGATCCCCTGAAGCTCCTCCAGGCCGTCCATCTCGCTGAGAATCGTGTTGACGACCCGGTCGGTCACCGCGGGTTCGCCGAGGCCCCTGCCACGGATCGGCACGAGGCTGTCGATCTCGTCGATGAAGATCACCGTCGGCGCGACCTGCCGGGCGCGGCGGAACAGGCGCGCGACCTGTTGCTCGGACTCGCCATACCACTTCGACAGGAGATCCGACGACTTCGTCGCCATGAAATTCGCCTCGGCCTCCCGGGCGACGGCCTTCGCGAGGAGGGTCTTTCCGGTGCCGGGCGGGCCGTAGAGCAGGAACCCCTTCGCCGGTCTGATGCCGAGCTTCTGGAACGCCTCGGGGCTCTTCAGGGGCAGTTCGATGCTTTCCTGCATCTTCTCCCGGACATCGGCGAGACCGCCGATGTCCTTCCAGGTTACATCCGGCACCTGGATCATGATCTCGCGCATCGCCGAGGGCTGAACCCGCCTCAGCGCGTTCCGGAAGTCCGCGCCCGTGACCTGCATCTTCTCGAGCTGTTCTGCAGGGATCCCCTCCTTCAGATCGACCTCGGGCAGCAGGCGCCGCACGGCATCCATCGCGGCCTCGCGGCAAAGCGCAGCAAGATCGGCGCCGACGAAGCCGTAGGTCGTGCGCGCGAGGTCGTCGAGGTCCACGTCCTCGGCCACGGGCATGCCTCGCGTATGGATGCCGAGGATTTCCCGGCGGCCGGTCGCGTCGGGCACTCCGAGGATGATTTCCCGGTCGAACCGGCCCGGCCTGCGCAGCGCCTCGTCAAGCGCGTCGACGCGGTTCGTGGCGCCGATGACGACGACATTCTGGCGCGGCTCGAGCCCGTCCATGAGGGTGAGCAGCTGCGCGACGAGGCGGCGCTCGGCTTCTCCGGCGACCTGATCGCGTTTGGGAGCGATGGAGTCGATCTCGTCGATGAAGATGATCGCGGGCGATTGTTCCTTCGCCTGAGCGAAGACCTGGCGAAGGCGCTCCTCGCTTTCGCCCTGCATCCGGCCGAGAACCTCGGGGCCATTGACGAGAAAGAACTGCGCTTCCGCTTCGCTCGCCACGATACGGGCGAGAAGCGTCTTTCCGGTGCCCGGCGGGCCGTGGAGCAGAACCCCCTTCGGCGGATCGATCCCGAGGCGCTGGAACAGCTCGGGATGCCGCAGGGGCAGTTCCACCATCTCCCGGATCTGATCGACAGTGTCGCCGAGACCGCCGATGTCGTCATAGGTGATGTCGGGACGCCGCGCTTCTGACGGTTCCTCGTACTGCGGCTTCAGAACGACCTCGGTCTCGCCTGTCATGGCGACGATGCCGCGCGGCTCGGTCGAGATGACCACGAGGCGGATCTCCTGCAGCCCATAGGCCGGGAGATTGAGCATCTGCCGCAACTCCTCCGGAATTCGCTCGTCATAGGCGCGCGGTGCGTGGACAGATGTTGAGATGACGTCACCCGCGACGAGTGGCCGGCGGTGGAAGCTGCGCTTCAGCGCCTCGCCGGGCCCGCTCAGCCGGAGGTTCTTCTGGGCAGGTGCGACCACGATGCGGCGTGCGGGTTTCACCTGCGCCGCCTCCACCTCCACCTGATCGCCGAGGCCCACGCCCGCGTTGCCGCGGAGCAGGCCATCGAGGCGGATCAGGCTCAGCCCTTCGTCCTCGGGGTAGGGCGGCATCACGATCGCGGCGGTCGTTCGGCGTCCCGTGATCTGGATCGGGTCTCCCTGGCGAATGCCCAGATGTTCCATCAGGGGGTGATCGAGACGCGCAATGCCGCGCCCTGCGTCTTCGGGGCGGGCATTCGCCACTTGCAACCGAAGCGCCGATTCCGTTTCCGTCTTGGCCAAAGCTGCCTCCTGTACCCGAACGAACGACCCGATCTCAATGCGCGACGCGGCCATCGCGTTCCGGCACGGGCGCCGAAGGCACTTGCCTGCGTTCTTCGGGGCCCGACGCACTGTCCAGAGGTCGTGGCGCGCAGATCAAGACGGCGACAAAGAGGAGGGCGCGACATACCGATCCGAGACTGGTATCGTCGCAGCGCGAGAGAGAGCCGGCCGGGGGGGGCGCCGTGCGCTTGTCCATGAGTTCTATCTCACCTGCGGCATGCCACACGATGTCCGGCATCACCGTCCATGGACCATCTGATTGGTGGAAATTCGAGGGCGGCGTAATCTCCGGGTGAACTGACACCCACCCAACC
>CAZPOK010000327.1:0-3077 GCA_964587905.1 uncultured Rhodobacterales bacterium
GGCCCCGCGGACCACAGTCGCAGGGCCTGCCGCCGGCCGGACCAGGCGCCTGCGAACCGGGCGCGGCCGGACCGTGTGACCACACGCGGCGCGAGCGCGACAAGCTTGAGCGTCATGAACGCCGCCTGTCGCTTCCAGACGGAGACGGCGAGTGCCGGGGAACCGGCCGCCCCCGTCGCGTGCTTCAGGAGGACATACGCCCTGTTTAGGACCTCCATGCGGCCGCGGACGAAGTCGTCGCCACGGCCCCCGGGACAGCGATGATGGTATATCCACGCCTTCTGCGCCCCCACGACGAGCCCCGACCGCGCGGCGGTGAAGCTCGCGTCGACGTCTTCGTCGAGCGCATAACCCGCCAGCGCCTCGTCGAACCCGCCCGCCCGGATCGCATCCATGCGGAACGTCATGCGGAACCCCGTCATGTATTCCACGACAACGGCGTTCCTTTCCGCAAGCCAGTCCGGCACGCCATGCCTCGCATTCAGCCTCCGCCCGAGGTGCATCGCGGGCTTCAGCGCCGTCAGCCGACGTTCGACGCGGTTCCGCATCCGCCGCAGGCGGGCTTCGCGGCGGTGCGCGGGGCTCATCGCGTAGCCCGCGCCGAGATTCGCGCTGTCCGGCGGCGCCGTGGCTTCTGCCGCACAAACACCCGTGATCCTGCCGTTTGTGTCCTTTTCGTAGATTGCGAGAATCTCCTCCGCAGCATCGGGGTAGAGCAGCGAATCGTCGTCGAGAAAGAACACGATGGGGGATCCCGCCAAGCGCAAGCCATGGTTGCGCTGCGTCGGGAGGCCCGGAGGCGACCGGCGGATGATGAGGTCGCCCGCCCAGCCGGCGGCGGCGCGCCGCACCACCGTCGCGACCGTCCCGTGCGCGTCCGAACTGTCAATGACGATCAGACGTTTAGGCGCCCGCGTCTGCGCGAGGAGGAGCGGAACCGAAAGCGCCAGCGCCTCCGGGCGGTTGCGCGTGGCGAGGACGACGTCGTACTCGAGCGCCCTGATGGCATTCCCGTGCGGCATGGCCTGCTCCCTCGTTGCGCGCCAGTCGATTGCCGCTTGAATCTCGCCCCCCATGGTAAAGAAACTGCTAAACCGGCCGACATCTACGCCGGCGCCATGGGCGGGTTTCGGGATCGCGTCTCGACAGCGCCTCCCCGGGCGTCTAGTCCGACATCAGGGAAAGAAATGCGTTCAACGACCATGCGAGCTATCGTGATCGCTGCGAGTGTCCTGCCGCCATCGCCGGCCGCGATCGGTGATCTGGGTGCGGAACGCGGCTTGGATGAAGGTCTTTCAGCGGCATGATCGCCACGTACAAGAAGCTTCTCGAGATCATGACGCCGGCCGAACGGAAGCGGTTCTGGATGCTCGTCGGAATCACCTTCTGTCTCGCGGCTGTCGAGGCGGCGTCGGTGATCTCGATCCTGCCGTTCCTGCACTTGCTGTCGAACCCGGACCTGATCGAGACCAACCGGATTCTTGCCTGGATCAACGATGCGCTCGGCTTCGAGACCAGAAGCCAGTTCCTCTTCGCGGCCGGGGCGGCGATCTTCGTCATCACCGTCACCGGCCTCTTGATGAAGATGGCGACCGTCTGGATAACGAGCCGGTTCGCGCTGATGCGCGCCTATTCCTTCAGTTCCCGCCTCCTGACGGGCTATCTGCATCAGCCCTACGAGTGGTTCCTGTCACGCCATTCCTCCGACCTCGGAAACGCCATCCTGTCCGAGGTGGATCAGGTGGTGAGCTTCTCGCTCCTCCCGGCGATGCGCATCATTCCCGAGACATTCACCGTCATTCTCCTGATTATCTCCCTCTGCCTGCTCGAGCCGTGGGTCGCCCTCGGCGGGGCCGCGCTCCTCGGCGGCAGCTACGGGCTCGTCTATCTCGTCGTGCGGAACCTCCTGACGCGGCTCGGTCAGGTGCGGCTCGAGGCGAACCGCCAGCGTTTCCATTCGGTGCAGGAAGCGACCGGCGGGGTGAAGGAACTCAAGATCATCGGTCTCGAAGAGGCCTATCTTTCGCGCTTCCGGACAGCCGCGCTCCGGATGGCGCGGGTGCAGACGCGCACACAGATCCTGGGCGAGACGCCGCGATATGCGCTCGAAGCCATCGCGTTCGGCGGCATGATCCTTCTCATCCTGATCATGCTGTTGCAGCGCGGCGGCGACATCGGCGCGCTGATTCCAACGCTCGGGGTCATCGCGGCGGTCGGGCTGCGGCTCATTCCGGCGCTGCAGATCCTCTACCGGCGCGGCGCCAACCTCCGCCAGAGCAAGCCGACGCTCGATCGCATCCACGGCGACATGACCGGCCTCGACAAGGTGCATGCGACCCAGCGCGCGCGACGCGAGGCCTTGCCGCCGCTGCCGCTCGGGACGCGTCTGGAACTGCGCGATGTACGCTACGCCTATCCGGGAACGGACCGGTCGGCCCTGCAGGGGCTCGACCTCGTCATCGACGCCAAGACGACGGTGGGGATCGTCGGCGGAACCGGCGCGGGCAAGACGACGCTCGTCGACATCATGCTCGGGTTGCTTGATCCGTCGGAGGGAGAGATGATCGTCGACGGAGAGCGGATCACGCCTGAAAACCGGCGCGCCTGGCAGAAGACGCTGGGATACGTGCCGCAGACGATCTTCCTCTCCGACGGCAGCGTCGCCGAAAACATCGCCTTCGGCATCCCGCCCGACGAGATAGACCGAGCCGCGGTCGAACGCGCGGCGCGGATCGCGGCGCTGCACGATTTCGTCGTCGACGAGATGCCGGAGGGCTACGACACGACGGTCGGCGAACGCGGCGTGCGGCTGTCGGGCGGCCAGCGCCAGCGCGTCGGGATCGCCCGCGCGCTCTACCACGACCCCGCGATGCTGATCCTCGACGAGGCGACATCGGCCCTCGACACGGTGACCGAGCGCGCCGTCATGGAGGCGGTCCACAACATCGCCGGGACCAAGACCATCGTCATGATCGCGCACCGGCTGAGCACGGTGCGCGATTGCGACACGATCTTCCTCCTGGAGCGTGGACGCGTCAGCGCGAGCGGCTCTTTCGAGGACCTTCCCAAGAAGAGCC
>CAZPOK010000328.1:0-3067 GCA_964587905.1 uncultured Rhodobacterales bacterium
GTCGTCGTCGGTCAGCATGGCCATGGAGATGACCTTCACGCCATGCGCCTCGGCCGGGACCACTTTCTGATCGGGCGACATCGCGGGCTTGTCCGAGGCGATGCCCAGCATCCGCGGGATGGAGGGGCCGTAGATGTCGGCATCCACGATCCCCACGGACAGGCCGGAATCGGCCATGGCCACAGCGATGTTCGCGGTGACGGTGGATTTGCCCACGCCGCCCTTGCCGCTGCTGATGGCGATCATGCGGGGGTGCGAAGTGTGTTCATCCTGCGCCATTGCGGTCTCCTTCGCCAGGTCGCCTGAAGGTGGGGCCGAGATAACTCGCGCAGAGTCTGGTCGTCTCGTCGGCGGCCAGTTCCGCCGCCATGCAGGCGCAATATGCCGTGTCGCCCGACATCCCGAAATGGCTGCAGTCCCGGCAAGTGCCGAAGGCCGGCGTCTCCCTGCGCACGGCCAGCGCCGACGCCAGCCGCGACAGCGTCTCGAGGAACCGGTCGCGCTCCAAGGTCCCGAGGCAGTCGATGACGTCGATCAGGTCACGGAGCGGATCCTGCGCGAGCATCGCCCGTCCGTGTTCGGTCAGGTCGAAGCACACGCTGCGACGGTCCCGTTCCGAGCGGCTCCGCGTGATCAGTCTCCGGCCCTCCAGCGACTTGATGATCTGCGAAGCCGTCCCCCGCGTCGTCGCCTGGAAGCTGGCGAAACCCGAGGGCGTGCGGGTGCTGCCATTGGCCCGCGCGAAGAACCGCAGGCAGGTCCATTGCGCTGCCGTCAGGTCCGAGCGCCCATTCTCACTGCGGGCGACACGACCGAGATGGACGAGCAGTTCGCCGATACGGTCCGGTGTCTGGTGCTCATCGATCATGCACAACTGGTATCGAATCGAAAGTACCTTGGCAACCGGTGGGTCGATCTATCTCGGCCGGGCCGGCCAGGATTGACACCGGATCGTTACGGATGGGGCTGAGCTCGGCCAGATCCGCAGCAACGCGTGGCTCACCTGCCCGTTCGAACCCTGGAAGTAGCCTCGCGGGAGCATGGCGTGACAAAGACGACGGCAGACTTCATGCTCGAACGGCTGAGCGCCTGGGCCGTCGAGAAGGTCTGCGGCTATCGGGGCGACGGGATCAGAACACCTCCTCCAGGACGCTGATGAAAAGCGATCCCGACGAGGCGGCGATCATCAGGAACCCGGTAACACGCCTGTTCACGTCGTGAGGGCGGGACGGCTCTTGGTGCCGCGATCACACACGTCAGGCCGCTGGCATCCGTAGCGCCGAAGACGCCGCAAAGCGCTTGCCGCCGCCGGAACCGAGCGTGCCGCGGGATGTTGGGTTTGGTCCCGGAGTCGCGCCGGGTCGACCGACAAGAGGAGGATCACATGAGAATTTGGACAATCGCTGGTGCGCTGACCCTCACCGCGACCGTTGGCTTCGCACAGAATTTCGGCGGGCAGGAAGATCAGGACTATGCCGCGGAGTTGTGGCAGATCATGCGCGACCGGCAACTCGCCGGAGCCGGCGCTGTCCAGGCCTTTCCGTATGAGGGCACCGATCCGCACGGGATGATGCTCGAGACCTTCTACACCACCGCAAACCTGGACGGGCACACGGGTGCATTGGTGATCAAGCGGAACTACGGGCCGGAAGGGGTGACAGCGGATCAGGTTCTGGGCGAGCGGGATGAGCATCTCGCGTCAGTCACGGTCATGTTCCGCCGGGCTGAGGACTACGCGCCCGATACCGGCAACTGGTTCTGGGCGAAGTATCTTCCTGACGGCTCTCTTGACCAGGCGCCGGACGGAACGGCGTTGGCCGGCATGGCCCAAGGCTGCATCAGCTGCCACGCCGCCGCGGAGGGAGAGGACTACCTCTTCACGACGGACGCGGACCTGAACTGAGTCGCTTTCGCCGGCCAATCCTGCTCAGCCAGATCGGCCGTCGATCGACGCCGCTTTCACCTGGGCCGGCGGACATCATGGCGAAACGGGTCGAGCGGATTTCACGGAAACCGAGGAGGATCCCATGTTCCAGCAACCCACCGAAAGACGCGCAGGTTGGCTCGTGCCATTCGTCGCGGTCACGCTTGCCAGTGCCTTACCGACCGTGACGACCGCACAGTCGGGAATGAATACAACCAGCCTTCAGCACAGCATTGTAATGGAGGGTCTCGACAACCCGTGGGACATGGCGTTCCTCGAGGATGGGACGCTGTTCTTCACCGAGAAGTGCCAGGGCCTCTCGGTGCGGATGCCGTCGGGCGAGGTAAACAATCTTCTTGGGATGAGCGGCAGCGAAGGATATCCGAGCAGCGCCGATGACCTCTTCTGCGAGGGCCAGGGCGGCATGATGGGAGTCGCGGTGGATCCGGGCTTTGACGACAACCGCAGGATCTACGTCTACTCGACCTCCGACATGTCGGATCCGCACACCAACCGGCTGATGCGTCTCGTCGTGAACGACGATTTCACCGGCGTGTCGGACCGCACCGACATCGTGGACGACGTCCCCTACAAGATGGAGCCGACCGATCATCCGTTCGGAGATCCCGGAGCGCACAACGGCGGTCGCGTTCGGTTCAACCCTGATGACGGGTATCTGTATCTGACCACGGGCGACAACCACAATCCCGAGATACCGCAGAGCCCCACCCTGATGGGCAGCAAGGTGCTGCGCATCGACACCGATGGCAACGCGGCTCCGGAGAACGCGCCGCCCGAGGGGTTCGATCCCCGGACCTATACCTACGGGCACCGCAACGTGCAGGGCATCGCCTTCCATCCCGGAACCGGCACGCCGATCATCACCGAACACGGGCCGTGGCATTCCGACGAGATCACCGTGCTCGAGAACGGCGGCAACGGCGGCTGGGATCCCCGCGACAACATGGCCGGACGCGGGGAATGCCCCGACGACTACTGCGGCTACATGCCGAACCAGTTGGAGGGCATGAACCGCTACGAGCGGGCGGCCTTCATGCCGATGACGGACTTCGAGACCTATCCCGACGCGATGCCGCCGATCTGGACGAACAACGGCTGGTCGCAGGGGATGTCCTCGGCCAC
>CAZPOK010000329.1:0-3067 GCA_964587905.1 uncultured Rhodobacterales bacterium
ATGAGCAAAGACCGGCTGATCTACCTCCCCCTCGGAGGCGCGGGGGAGATCGGAATGAATTGCTATGTCTACGGATATGGCAAGCCGGGCGCGGAGCGCCTGATCGTGCTCGACGTGGGCCTGACGTTTCCCGACATGGAGACGAGCCCCGGGGTCGACCTCATCCTGCCCGACGTGGACTGGCTCGAGGCTTGCCAGGACCGGATCGAGGCGATCTTCATCACCCATGCCCACGAGGACCACGTGGGCGCGGTGGGCCATCTCTGGCCGCGTCTCAAGGCGCCGGTCTATGCGCGTCCCTTCACCGCCAACATCGCGAAGCGCAAGATGGAGGAGCAGGGGCTCGACCCCGAGACCGTGCGCGCGGTGGGGCCGTGGCCGCACCAGACGGGCGCGGGGCCGTTCACCGTGGGCTTCGCGCCGATCTCGCACTCGATCCCCGAAAGCTCGATGCTGATCCTCGACACGCCGGCGGGCCGGGTGGTGCATACCGCCGACTTCAAGGTCGACCGCACGCCCCTCGTGGGCGAGCCGTTCGACGACGCGCTCTACCGCGAGATCGCGGGCGCGGGCGTTCAGGCGCTCGTCTGCGACTCCACCAACGCCTTCGTGACGTCGCCGGGACGGTCGGAGGCGACGCTGGGATCCGAGATCGAGGCGCTGGTCGAGCGCACGACGGGGATGATGGTGGCTACCACCTTCGCCTCGAACGTCGCGCGCGTCCGGACGCTCGCCGAAGCGGGCAAGCGCGCGGGGCGGTCCGTCTGCCTTCTTGGCCGGGCGATGCGGCGGATGATCGAGGCGTCGGTCGAGACCGGCGTACTGACCGAGTTTCCGGCGACGGTCACGCCCGAGGAGGCCGCGAACATCCCGCGCGAGAACCTCATGCTGGTCGTGACCGGGAGCCAGGGCGAACGGCGCGCGGCCTCGGCGCAACTGAGCCGCGGGAAGTACCTCGGGCTGGAACTGAAGGACGGCGACCTGTTCCTGTTCTCGTCGAAGACGATCCCCGGCAACGAGAAGGGCGTGATCCGCATCATGAACGCGCTGAGCGAAAAGGGTGTGGACGTGGTGGACGACGAGGGCGGCCGCTATCACGTCTCGGGCCACGCGAACCGGCCGGACCTTGAACTGATGCACGAGATCATGAAACCGAAGATCCTCATCCCGATGCACGGCGAGCACCGGCACCTGCGCGAGCACGTGCGGATCGGGGCGGCCAAGGGCATCGCGGGCGCGCTGGCGGTCAACGGTACGATGCTCGACATCACCGGCGACGAGCCGACGATCGCGGCCTATGAGGAAGCCGGGCGCACCTATCTCGACGGCAACGTCCTGATCGGGGCGCTCGACGGGGTGGTGCGCGACCGCATCCGCATGGCACTCAACGGCCACGTGACGGTGACGGTCATCCTCGACGAGGAGGAGGACCCGCTGGGCGATCCGTGGTGCGATCTCATGGGCCTGCCCGAGACCGGACGGTCGAAGGCGGCGCTGGTCGAGGTGCTGGAGGAGGACCTGTCGCAGTTCCTCGGCCGGGCAGACCCCAGGACGCTGCGCGACGAGGACAAGCTCGAGCATGAGGTGCGCCGCATCGTCCGCCAGACCGCGCAGAACGAGATCGGCAAGAAGCCCGAAGTGACGGTGGTGGTGAGCCGCCTGTCATGACGCTCCCCGTGGTCTTCGACCTCGACGGGACGCTGGTCGACAGCCTGCCGGGGATCGCGGCGGCGGCGAATCGATTTCTCTCGGAGCAGGGGCGCTCGCCTTTGCCGGTGGAGCGGATCGGCGGATTCGTGGGGCACGGGGAAGACGTCTTTCTGGAACGGCTGATCGGGGCGGGCGGGCTTGACCCCGCACGCTTCGACGACCTGAAGCCGCGGTTTTCGGAGCTGTATGTCGCGGCGTCGCGGGACACGACACTCTTTCCCGGGGTGGCGGCGATGCTGGAGGGGTTCCGGGCCGCGGGCGTGCCGCTCGGCCTTTGCACGAACAAGCCCTCGGGTCCGACGCAGGTGGTGCTCGAGGCTGCGTGCCTCGGGGCCGTCTTCGGCGCGATCGTCACGGGCGACAGTCTGCCGGAACGGAAACCGGACCCGGCCCCCTTGCAGGTCGTTCTGTCACGATTGGGTGCGACGTCCGGTCTTTACGTCGGGGACAGCGAGGTGGACGCCGAGACCGCCGCGCGGGCGGGTGTGCCCTTCGCGCTCTACACCGAAGGGCTCCGGACGCGGTCCGTCGCGGAGATCCCGCACGACCACGCCTTCAGCGACTTCCGCGCATTGGCGGGCATCCATGCGGCTGCAGCGAAACGGGAGCGCGCGCGGGCCTAGCCCGCCATGCGCTCCTCGAAGCTCTTTTCGATGAAGGAGGGCATGTGGTCGCCCATGCCGACGACCCTGTCGTCGCGGCCGCCGCCGCCACCGCCACCGCGGCGCGATCGGCCTTTGCCGCCCGAGCGTTCACGGTCCTGCGCGGGGGGAGCCGCCTCGGCGGTCTCGACGGAAGGCTCCGCCTCGGGCGCCGGCTGGGCCGCGGGCTGAGGCGCGGTTTCAGCCTTGGTTTCGGCGGGGGCGTCGCGCCTGCCGCGGCGCGAGCGGGAGCGCTTGGGCTTCTCCTCGGTCGTCTCCTCCGCTTCGGGCGCAGCGCCCTTGAGAGGATTCTCGGCGACCGGAACTTCCTTGCCGAGCAGCTTCTCGATCGCGTCGAGATACTTTTCGTCGGAGCTCGAGCACAGCGTGATCGCCTTGCCCGTCCGGCCCGCGCGCCCGGTCCGGCCGATCCGGTGCACGTAATCCTCGGCGTGGCTGGGGACGTCGAAGTTGAACACGTGGCTCACCGCGGGGATGTCGAGGCCGCGCGCCGCGACGTCCGACGCCACGAGAAACCTCAGCGTCCCGTCGCGGAAGCCGTCGAGTGTCCGCGTGCGCTGCGACTGGTCGAGATCGCCGTGGATCGGCGCGGCGTCGTAGCCATGTGTCTTCAAGGACTTCGCGACGATATCGACGTCCGTCTTGCGGTTGCAGAAGATGATCGCGTTGGTGCAGGCCTCGCCCTCGGCGTCGAT
>CAZPOK010000330.1:0-3052 GCA_964587905.1 uncultured Rhodobacterales bacterium
CGACGTCCTTCGTGGAGACGCTCCCGTGGGCGTTCTCATTCCGATCAGCTAGGGAAAGGGAGTCCCATGTCCGACATGATAGACCCGGAAATCATCGAGCCGAGCATAGATCCGCACACGAAGAAGATCGGCGTCAGGCACGTGAAGGGCACCAACGCCGCCGGCACGCGCACCAGGATACAGGTCCGGGATTTCGCGCCCGTCTTCACCGACGAGCCCTCCTCGCTCGGAGGTACGAACACGGCTCCCAGCCCTCTCGAGACGGTCCTCGTGGCGCTTGTCGGCTGCGACGGGGTCATCATCAACGGCGTGGCGACGGCCATGGGATTTGCATATGCCGGTGTCGATTTCGCCTGCGAGAGCCAGATCGACGTGCGCGGCCCGAAGGGCGTACCCGGCGTCCGGCCCTATTTCGAGAGCGGCAGGCTGGAGATCACGGTCTATACCGACGAGAGCGAGGCGCGCTTCCGGCAGCTGTGCCGGAACGTCGAGTTCCGCTGCCCGGTCATGAACCTCCTGGCGGCGGCAAAGGTCGACATGACGGTGACCTGGACGCGGAAACCGTCCCGCGACTACGCCGGGAGCGTCGACTGAAACGCGACACCATCCGCCAAAGCCGGCAGCCGGCGCGGGAGTGCCGGTTCGAACTGTTGGATTCCCGCCGGTCATTCGACTAGTGATCGGCAGACTCGAGGAAGGGCCAGGGAACCATGACGGACAACAACACTCCCGACATCATCTATACGAAAGTGGACGAGGCGCCGGAGCTTGCCTCCGCATCTCTGCTGCCGATCATCCGTTCCTTCGCAACCGCGGCGGGCGTTTCGGTCGGCACGAAGGACATCTCGCTGGCAGGACGCATCGTCGCCGCGTTCCCCGAAGGCCTGAGCGAGGCACAACGGCAGCCGGACGATCTGGCCGAGCTTGGGGAGCTGGTGAAGTCGCCGGACGCCAACGTGATCAAGCTGCCGAACATCTCGGCCTCGGTCCCGCAGCTCGTTGCCGCCCTGAAAGAGCTTCAGTCGCAGGGCTATGACATTCCCGACTTCCCCGATGAGCCGTCGACCGATGAGGAACGCGAGATCCGCGCACGGTACGACGCGATCAAGGGGTCCGCAGTCAACCCGGTGCTGCGCGAGGGCAACTCTGACCGCCGCGCCGCGGCCGCCGTCAAGAACTACGCCAAGGCGAACCCGCATTCGATGGGAACCTGGTCGAAGGAGAGCAAGACCCGTGTCTCGTCCATGTCGGCGCACGATTTCCGCTCTAACGAAAAATCCGTCACCCTGACCGACGCGCAGGCCGGCCCCGCGCGGATCGAGCTCGTCGGCAAGGACGGGTCCGTGTCGGTGCTGAAGGATGCGGTCCACCATCCCGCGGGCACGGTCGTCGACGCGACATTCATGTCGGCCAAGGCGCTCGACGCGTTTCTCGCCGAGCAGATCGAAGCGACGCAGCAGGACGGGATCCTCTTTTCGATCCACCTCAAGGCGACGATGATGAAGGTCTCCGACCCGATCATCTTCGGCCACGCGGTCACGGCCTACCTCAAGCCGGTCTTCGAGAAATTCGACGACGCGTTGAAGGCCGCCGGCGCGAACCCGAACTCGGGGCTCGGCGACCTTGTGGCGCGCGTCCGAGAGATGCCGAACGGCGGTGAGATCGAAGAGGAGATCGCCTCGACCATGGAGGAGCGCCCGCCGCTTTACATGGTGAATTCGGACAAGGGCATCACGAACCTTCACGTGCCCTCCGACGTGATCATCGACGCCTCGATGCCCGCCCTTATCCGTGCTGGAGGCAAGGGCTGGGGGCCTGACGGCAGTGAGGCGGACGCCAACTGCGTGATCCCCGACAGCTCCTACGCATCCGTCTATGACGAGGCAATCAGCTTCTTCAAGGAAAACGGGGCGCTCGACCCCTCGACCGCCGGCACGGTGCAGAACCTCGGGCTGATGGCGCAGAAGGCCGAAGAGTACGGATCGCACCCGACGACCTTCGAGATCCCTGCTGACGGCACGGTGCGCATCATCGCGGCCAACGGCGACGTCCTGCACGAGCACGAGGTCGCCCGGGGCGACATCTGGCGCTCGGCCTCGACGCGGAAGGCGCCGATCGAGGATTGGGTGCGTCTGGCGATCTCGCGCCAGAAGGCCGAAGGCTGCGAGGCGATCTTCTGGCTCGACGAGACCCGTGCGCACGATGCCGAGTTGATCAGCTACGTGACGCCGATCCTCGACGCCGAAGGCGTCGCCGACAGGTTCCGGATCCTTGCCCCGCGCGAGGCGACGCGGGCAAGCCTCGAGACCATCTGGAACGGCGGGGACTCGATCGCGGTCACCGGCAACGTGCTGCGCGACTACCTCACCGACCTGTTTCCGATCCTGGAACTCGGCACCTCGGCGAAGATGCTCTCGATCGTGAAGCTGATGAACGGCGGCGGTCTTTTCGAGACGGGGGCAGGGGGCTCTGCCCCGAAGCACGTCCAGCAGCTCGTCGAGGAGAACCACCTGCGCTGGGACTCTCTGGGAGAGTTCTGCGCGCTGGGCGAGAGCCTCAAGTTCCTTGGCGAAGCGAAAGACAACCGGAAGGCGAGGTTGCTGGGCGAGGCGGTCGAGATCGCGACGCAAGGTGTGCTCGATCACGACAGGTCGCCCGGACGCAAGGTCGGACAGCCCGACAACCGCGACAGCCACTTCTACTTTGCGCTCTACTGGGCGCAGGCTCTCGCGGCGCAGTCGGAGGATTCCGAGCTGGCCGCCCATTTCGCGCCGATCGCACAGGCGCTTGCCGAGAAAGAGCAGGTCATCGTGGGCGACCTTTCTGCGGCGCAGGGCAAGTCGGTCGATATCGGCGGCTACTACCATCCCGACCCGGACAAGACCGCGGCTGTCATGAGGCCATCGGACACCCTGAACCGCATTATCGGCTGACGAAACGGCGGGCGCGCCATCGGGCGCGCCTCCCGTTCCGCCCATGATTGCTCCACCTCCGCGACGGTGCGCGGTGCGAATATGCGTGTTCGGGCATTCAGGCCAGAACTCGGAGCGGG
>CAZPOK010000331.1:0-3050 GCA_964587905.1 uncultured Rhodobacterales bacterium
CCGCCACGGCAAGGATCGCGACGATGGCGACGATGCCGAGAGTGACGATGCGCGTCCCCGAAAGCCGGGCCTCAGAAGCGGAGGAAGAACTCTCCGGCACTCTCTCTCCTCTCGTCCAGTCCCTCGGGGCCGAAGATCCCGACCACGTTCAGAAGCTCCCATCCGCTCCGTGCCAGACGGGGACGCAAGGCCTCCTCCGCTGCGCCACGGCTTCCGCAGGCCGTGTCGGGCAGTTCGACCACTCCGTAGTGCAGTCGAAGCGGGTTGTCCCGCTTCGCCTTGTAGTCCGCATAGCACGCCGCTCCGGCCGGGACGGCCGTGGCGAGTGCGAGAACGAAGGCGAGCGCGATCCGTGTCATGCGGCGACCATGACCGGTCCGGCGCCGTCGTTCAATAACGCGCACGCCGACGGTTCCCGCTATCGCATAGCAGCACGCCGATATGGAGTGTCTTCGGATGACCGCTCACGTTGATCCAAACCCCGCAACGATGGGCCGGTTCAAAAAGAGGAGATCCGACAAGATGAGACGCGGACTGACAGCGACAATCGTGGCGGCGGCGCTGGTATTCTCGCAGGGCGCCGGGGCGCCTGCGAAAGCGGCGGACGCCGAGGACATCCTCGGCGTCCTTCTCGGCATCGGCGCGATCTACGCGATCGGTCGGGCCATCGAGCAGAACCGCGTGGAAGCCAACTCTCCCGTCACGCGACGTGTCGTGCCCGAACGGATCGAACCGCGCGCCGTTCCAAGGAGCATCCGGCCCGCGCCCCGCCGGGATGAGCGCACTCGCTGGAACGGACGGGACCGCAGCCTGCCCGGAGAATGCCTCTACCGCTTCGACACGCGGAACGGGCCGCTCGTCGGCTTCGGCAAGCGGTGCCTAGAGAACACGATTCGATACGCGGGCCGGCTCCCCGACGACTGCGCGATCCGAACCCGCGTCGGCGGGCGCGATCGCACGATCTATTCCGCCCGATGCCTTCGACTCGAAGGCTGGCAGGTTGCCGGGGCTCAGACCGGCACCTGGCGCCCCGGTGGCCGGATCGGAGACTGAACACGGGCCCGATGTCCCCAGCACGGGCCGGTGGGGGTGACGAGTGACGGGCGGTCCAAGAAGGGGCCGCCCTTTTTGCTTGCGGCAGTCCGTGGGTCCGGGTCATCTGTCGGCATGGATGGCACGCTTCCCGACTATGCGTTCGAGGCACGGCTCATCGCCCTCGGTGCGTACCGGGTCGCGGGGGTGGATGAAGCTGGGCGCGGTCCGCTTGCCGGACCGGTCGTCGCGGCTGCGGTGATCCTGAACCGTGACGATATCCCGGATGGGCTGAACGACTCGAAACTTCTCACCGCGGAGCGGCGGCGGGCGCTGCACGACCGTCTTCTGGACTGCGCCGAAGTCGGCGTCGGACAGGCGAGCGTCGAGGAGATCGACGAGATCAACATCCTCCGCGCTTCGCATCTCGCAATGATCCGGGCGCTCTCGATGCTTGGAGACGTGTGCCACGCGCTGATCGACGGGAACATGATCCCCGACGGCATCGCCTGCCGGGCCGAGTCGGTCGTGAAGGGTGACGGGCGGTGTTTCTCGATCGCGGCCGCCTCGATCGTCGCCAAATGCGTGCGCGACAGGATCATGGTGGATTTGGCGCAACAATTCCCCGGCTACGGCTGGGAGACGAACGCGGGCTATGCGACTCCGGCGCATCAGGTTGCGCTTCGAAATCTCGGAGCGACCCCGCATCATAGGCGTTCCTTTGCGCCCGTGCACAATATCTTGTATCAAGAGAAATCTGTAAGTACCTGATTCAATAAAGAAATTGACGCCGAATCACCTTTGAATCATCTTTGATCCCAACATGACCACTGGCCTAGAAGGTCCGGGGCGCGACAGAGGCAGAGATGAACAAGAGAACGGCTCCGGAAGCGGCGCTGCCGATCAACCAGATCGTGGCTGGCGACTGCATCGAGGTGATGAACGAGCTGCCCGAGAACTCGGTCGACCTCGTCTTCGCCGATCCACCCTACAACTTGCAACTCAAAGGGGATCTGCACCGACCCGACAACTCGCGTGTCGATGCCGTCGACGATGCTTGGGATCGCTTCGCCTCCTTCGAGACTTACGATGCCTTTTCGCGCGCCTGGCTCGGCGCCGCGCGCCGCATCCTCAAGCCGCACGGCGCGATCTGGGTCATCGGGTCGTATCACAACATCTTCCGCGTGGGCGCGGCGCTACAGAATGCGGGCTTCTGGATTCTCAACGACGTCGTCTGGCGCAAGTCGAACCCGATGCCCAACTTCCGCGGCAAGCGGCTGACCAATGCGCACGAGACGCTGATCTGGGCTTCGAAGGAAGAAGCATCGAAGTACACCTTCAACTACGAGGCTCTGAAGGCGCTCAACGAAGGTGTGCAGATGCGCTCGGACTGGGTCCTGCCGATCTGCACCGGGCATGAGCGGCTGAAGGATGGGAATGGCGAAAAGGCGCATCCAACGCAAAAGCCGGAGGCGCTTCTCCACCGCGTGCTTGTCGGCACAACCAATCCCGGAGACATCGTGCTCGACCCCTTCTTCGGCACGGGCACGACTGGCGCCGTCGCCAAGATGCTCGGCCGCGACTGGATCGGGATCGAGCGAGAGGCCACCTACCGCGCCGTCGCCGAAGACCGCATCTCGCGCGTCCGCAAGTACGACCGCGACGCGCTCCTCGTCTCGGCGTCGAAGCGCGGCGAACCCCGCATCCCGTTCGGTCAACTTGTCGAGCGTGGTCTTCTTCGTCCCGGCGAAATGCTCGTCTCGCCGCGCGGGAAGACCGCCAAGGTCCGTGCCGACGGCACGCTGATCACTGGCGAAGTGAAAGGATCCATTCACCAGGTCGGCGCCGCTCTCGAACATGCGCCGTCCTGCAATGGCTGGACGTATTGGCACTTCCGCAAGGAGGGCAAGACGATCCCGATCGACGTCCTCCGTCAGCAGATCCGGGCCGAGCTGACCTGAAACCAGTTACCGCCGGTGCCTGTGGCCATCTCCACGGCACTCACTCCCCCGCCGTTC
>CAZPOK010000332.1:0-3035 GCA_964587905.1 uncultured Rhodobacterales bacterium
CAACCAAAGCGTTATGAGCGCTCTGCTCTAACCAATTGAGCTACAGGCCCGCCGCGCTCTGGTTAGAACCGGTGCCGGCGCCGGTCAAGCGCATTGCCTCCGTCCGGCCCTTCGTCTAACCCTCCGCGCAATCATCGGGGGTGCGCGCATGGCCGACAGGAAACCGGGGCTCTCCTATGCCGAGGCGGGGGTCGACATCGACGCGGGCAACGCGCTCGTCGAGCGGATCAAGCCGGCGGCGAAACGGACGGTCCGGGCCGGCGTCGCGGGCGGGCTCGGCGGATTCGGCGCGCTCTTCGATCTCAAGGCGGCGGGCTTCGCCGATCCGATCCTGGTCGCCGCGACGGACGGCGTCGGCACCAAGCTCAGGATCGCGATCGACACCGGCGAGCTGGCCACCATCGGCATCGACCTCGTCGCGATGTGCGTGAACGATCTTGTCTGCCAGGGAGCGGAGCCTCTGTTCTTCCTCGATTATTTCGCGACGGGCAGGCTCGAGGTCGAGGCGGCGGCGAAGATCGTCGAGGGGATCGCCGACGGCTGCCACCTCGCGGGGACGGCGCTGATCGGGGGCGAGACCGCCGAGATGCCCGGTATCTACGCATCCGGCGACTTCGACCTCGCCGGCTTCGCAGTCGGCGCCATGGAGCGCGGGCAGGGGCTGCCGCGCGACGTGCGGGCGGGCGACGTGCTCCTCGGTCTCGGCTCGGACGGGGTCCATTCGAACGGCTATTCGCTGGTCCGGCGCATCGTGGAGCGCGCGGGGCTCGACTGGGACGCGACGGCGCCCTTCGACGGCGGGCCGCTGGGCGCCGCGCTGCTCGCGCCGACACGGATCTACGTCCGCACTGCCCTCGGCGCGGTCCGGTCCGGCGGCGTCCACGCGCTCGCCCACATCACCGGCGGCGGCCTGACGGAGAACATCCCGCGCGTGCTGCCCGAGGGTCTGGGCGCGGAGATCGACCTCGACGCCTGGCGGCTTCCGGGGGTGTTCGACTGGCTGATGTCGGAGGGCGGGCTGTCCGGACCGGAGATGCTCAAGACCTTCAACTGCGGGATCGGCATGGTCGTCGTCGCCGAGGCGGCGCGGGCGGGGGCGCTCGCGGACGAACTGTCGGAGGCGGGCGAGACGGTCGCCGTCATCGGGCGGGTGTCGGACGGGCAGGGGGTGTCCTACCGGGGGCGCCTGGGGTGACCAAGCGCGTCGCGATCTTCATTTCGGGCGGCGGCTCGAACATGGAGGCGCTTGTCGACAGCATGACGGGCGATCATCCGGCGCGGCCGGTCCTGGTGCTCTCGAACGTGCCGGGTGCGGGCGGTCTCGCCAGGGCCGAGGCGCGCGGGGTGCCGACGGCGGTGGTCGATCATCGCGCGTTCGGGGGCGACCGGCCGGCGTTCGAGGCGGCGCTCGACGCCGAGCTTGCGGCGGCGCGCGCCGACATCATCTGCCTCGCGGGCTTCATGCGCATCCTGACGCCCGGTTTCGTCGCCCGCCACGCGGGCCGCATCCTGAACATCCATCCCTCGCTGCTGCCGAAGTATCCCGGTCTGGAAACGCACGCCCGCGCGATCGCGTCGGGCGACGCCGTGGCGGGCTGTACCGTCCACGAGGTGACGGCGGATCTCGATTCGGGGCCCGTTCTCGGGCAGGCGCGGGTGCCGGTGCGGCCCGGCGACACATCCCGCACGCTGGCGGCCCGCGTCCTCGAGACGGAGCATCAGCTCTATCCCGCGGTGCTGCATCGTTTCGCGTCCGGCGACAGGACGCCCGTCTTCTTGCCGTGACCGGTCATCTCGCCTATCACGCCCCCTCAAGAGGTCAGCCGAGCATAACAACGACGAAAGCCAGATGATCACGATCACCACAACCGAGGGTCTTGCCGCATTCTGCGCACGCGCCCGGGCGCATCCGTACGTCACCGTCGACACCGAATTCCTGCGGGAGCGGACCTACTGGGCCAAGCTCTGCCTGGTGCAGCTCGCGGTGCCCGGAGACGCCGAGGAGGACGCGGTGCTGGTCGATCCCATTCAGGGCGACCTTTCGCTCGAGCCGCTCTACGATCTGTTCCGCGACGAGAGCGTCGTGAAGGTATTCCACGCCGCGCGGCAGGATCTCGAGATCTTCTATGTCGAGGGCGGCGTCATCCCCAGGCCGCTCTTCGACACGCAGGTCGCCGCGATGGTCGCCGGCTTCGGGGAACAGGCCGGCTACGAGACGCTGGTCCGCAAGATCGCGAAGTCGTCGCTCGACAAGTCGTCGCGCTTCACCGACTGGTCGCGCCGTCCGCTGTCGGACGCCCAGAAGACCTATGCGCTGGCCGACGTGACGCATCTGCGGGTGATCTACGAGCATCTGGCCGACTCGCTCGCGCGGTCGGGCCGCTCGGAATGGGTCGAGGAGGAACTCGCGACGCTCACCGACCCGGCCACCTACATCACCGAACCCGAGAACGCGTGGCTCCGGATCAAGACGCGGACGACCTCGGGCCGCTTTCTGGCGCTCGTCCGGGAGCTCGCCCGGTTCCGCGAGATCTACGCGCGCGACAAGAACATCCCCCGCAACCGCGTGTTCAAGGACGACGCGCTCCTCGAACTGGCCTCGACCAAGCCCAAGAGCGTGGCCGACCTCAACCGGTCGCGGCTGCTTCTGCGCGAGGCGCGGAAAGGCGATATCGCCGACGGCATTCTGAACGCGGTGCAGACGGCGCTCGCGACGCCCGCCGACGAGGTTCCCAAGCCCGACACCAGCCGCGACCAGCTTCAGGTCAACGGCGCCCTCGCCGATCTCCTGCGGGTCCTGCTCAAGGCGAAGTCCGAGGAGACCGGCGTGGCCTCGAAGCTGATCGCGAACGCGGCGGAGCTCGACGAGATCGCCGCCGGGCTTCGCAGCGTGCCCGCGCTCAGGGGCTGGCGGGCCAAGGTGTTCGGCAACGACGCGATGAAGCTCTGCTCGGGCGAGGTGGCGCTCACCGCCAAGGGCCGGACGATTTCGCTGGTGGAACTCTAGGGCTCGCCGCCTGACGACAGGGTTTTCA
>CAZPOK010000333.1:0-2991 GCA_964587905.1 uncultured Rhodobacterales bacterium
AGTTTCGTGTCCTTCCGGACCCGGACCAACCAATGTTGCGCGGCATGATCACGGTCCGGGCGGAATTCTCGAACTTTGGGCAGCCGCAAACTGTGATTTTCAACCTGCGCGCGGATCCGGCGCAGTCGGGCGCGCCGGTGCGGATCATGCGTGTTGACCATGGCGGATGGATGGCTCCGTGAGGTCACCAGCGATATCGGCGATAGATCTCAAGGTTCGAAAAACCCAGCATCCCTTTCCAGACGGCGGCAGCGTGCGAGCCAAGCGCGGTGCGTTCGGCGAGCCATCTTCTGGGCAGCACTTCGAACCCCGTAGGCACCAAAGCCGCGGAGCGGCTTCGTCCCAAGGCTCGTGTCATACCAGCGGCCCCGGTCCGTGACTCGCACGGGACTCCCTTCGGTTCCGGTGCGCCCGAAATGATGCGCGATCTCATGGATGCGGAAACGCTCTACATCCGCGCAACCGAGAGAGACGGAGAACGCCATGAAGCGAGCTTTGATCTCTCCGGGACCAACGCGGTTGTAGAGACACTCGCCTCTCTCTGTGGGTTTTCGACAATCGAACTCAGCCGGGACGGCTATCTTCAGATCCAGAAGCTTCGTAAGCATCCGGCGTGGGCCGCGGTCAGGCGGCTTGGCGGATGTCCGAGGATTTCCAGTTCCAGGGAAGCAGGTCCGGCACCTGCGATGCGGTCATGTCAGGCAACCGGGCGAGGATGTCGGCCAACCATGCCTGAGGATCGACGTCGTTCATCTTGGCGGTCACGATCAGGGAGTACATGAAGGCGGCGCGGTCGCCGCCGCGCTCGGAGCCGGCGAAGAGCCATGACTTCCGGCCGAGGGCCACGCCGCGGAGCGCTCGTTCGGCTGCGTTGTTCGTCAGGCAGATCCGGCCATCCTCGAGGAAGCGCGTGAAGGCCTCCCAGCGGTCCTTCCTGAACATGTAGTCGATCGCCTTGGCGACGGGGTTGTGCTTCGACATCGTGTCGCGCTCTGTCCGCATCCAGTGGTGGAGTTCCTCGACCAGCGGACGGGACAACCGTTGCCGGACCTCGAGCCGGGACGTGGCATCCAGCCCGTTGATCTGGCGTTCGATGTCGAAGATGGCGTCGATCCTCGCCACCGCCTCCAGCGCGACGGGAGAGATGTCGTGGGCGGGTTTACCCTTGCGGACATTCCCCTTGATGTCGGCGAGTTCGAAGAACTTCCGGCGGGCATGGCTCCAGCAGAGCGCGCTGCTCACCGGACCGGGATCACGATCACCGCGATAGAGGTCGTTGTAACCGCCGTAGGCATCGGCCTGGAGGACCCCCTGCCATCCTGCGAGATGCCGGTTGGGGTGGGCCATCTCCCGGTCGCGCGAGAAGTAAAACAGCGCCGCGGGCGGCGCGCCGCCGGCGAAGGGCCGGTCGTCGCGGACATAGGTCCAGAGCCGGGCCGTGCGTGTTCCACCCTTCGCCAGCAGCGGCACCGTCGTGTCATCGCCGTGCAGGCGTTCGGCCTCGAGGACATGGGCCCTGATCAACGCATGGATCGGTGCGAGCGCGGCGGCGCAGGCGCCGACCTGATCCGCCAGGGTCGACAGGCTGAGATCGACGCCTTCCCGGGCGTAGCGCTCGGCCTGCCGGTTCAGGGGTTGGTGCTGGCCGAACTTCTCGAAGAGGATCATCGCCAGAAGGTTCGGGCCAGCCCAGCCTCGGGGCGTGGGATGGAACGGTGCCGGCGGCTGGCTGATCGTCTCGCACTGCCGGCAGGTGAACTTCTTCCGGACGGTCTGGATCACCTTCCACTGCCGGGGGATGACCTCGAGCGTCTCGGTGACGTCCTCGCCCATCTTCACGATGCGATCCGAGCCGCAGCACGAGCAGGCGGTCGGGGCTTCGACCACCACCCGCTCGCGCGGCAGATGGTCGGGGAACGGCTTGCGGGCCGGGCGGCGACGCTCGAACCCCGCCACGGTCGTGGTCTTCGCCAGCCTCGCCGCCGCGATCTCGTCCTCGGTGGCCGCGGCTTCGAGTTCCTCGAGCTGCAACTCCATCTGGTCGATCAACCGGGCACGGCGCTCAGAGCTGTGGCCGTATTGCTCGCGCCGAAGCTTGGCGATCTCGAGCCGGAGATGCTTGATCATCGCTTCGGAGGTCGAGACCACCGCCCGGGCCTGCGCCAGGTCGCTCTCGGCGGCCTCGGCACGGGCCTCAAAGGCGGCGAGCGCGGCGCGCAATCTGGCGATCTCGGATGCGGCATCTGACATGGCCGAGACCTACCACGACAGCATCGGAAAGCCCATGCAAATAGGGTCGATGAGGCCGATTTATCCCGCCTTTGCAGGGCGTTGGGTCCAGCGCGGATTGCGCCAGTCGATCCCCTCCAGGAGATACCCGAGCTGGGCCGCGGAGATCTGCACCGCCTCGCCGCTCCCGCTGGTCGGCCAGATGAACTTCCCCGCCTCCAGCCGCTTGGTGTAGAGCGACATCCCGACGCCGTCGTGCCAGAGCAGCTTGACCAGGTCGCCCTTGCGGCCGCGGAAGCAGAAGATCTCGCCCGCGTGCGGATCACGCCCGAGACCCTGCTGAACCTGGATCGCCAGCGTGTTCATGCCGCGCCGCATGTCGGTGACCCCGCCCGCGATCCAGACGCGCACCCCCGCCGGGAAGGCCATCATCGGCCGTCGATCACCGGAAGCAGCCGCGCCAGCATCTCCGGGTCCACTGCCGAGGGGACAAGAAGCCGCCGCCCATTCCTCAGCACGACCTCGAGTTGGACATCACGGGCGTCAAGCGGTGCGACTGGTGCCGTCGAGGGCACAGGCGCGGGCGTCCCAGAAGAAAGTGCCAGCGGGATGAACGCTGGCGGCGTATCGTCACCAAGCTCGCCGTCGCGGTATTGCCGCCGCCAAGTCGTCAGCAGAGAGCGCGACACACCATGCCGACGGGCCGTCGACGACACTTGCCGGTGTCCCCGAAAGCTCTCTTCCACAATCCGAACCTTGTCA
>CAZPOK010000334.1:0-2990 GCA_964587905.1 uncultured Rhodobacterales bacterium
TTCTGCGATCTCGGCCTCCGACGGCGCCCGGCCGACGACATGCAGCCCGTCGGGGATCAGCGCGTCCTCGGTCTCCAGCAGCCGCAGCCACAGCCCCTCGGGATCGGAGCCGTCCATGTCCACCGCATGGGCCTGTTCGGAAATCAGCGCGGCAAGGTCGGCGCGCGCCGGATCGTCGGGCGTCAGCCCGCGGAAGCGGGCCACGCTGTCCTTCAGCTCGGACAGGCCCTTGTAGAGCCCAGACACGGCCAGCGGCGGCGTGACATGGGTCACGGTGACCGCATTTGCCCGGCGTTTCGCCAGCGACGCCTCGGAGGGGTTGTTGGAGGCGTAGAGATAGACGTTCGGCATCTCGCCGATCAGCCGGTCCGGCCAGTCGCGCGCGCCGAGGCCCGCCTGCTTGCCCGGCATGAACTCGAGCGCCCCGTGCATCCCGAAGTGCAGGATGACGTCGGCCTCGAAGCTCTCCCGGAGCCAGAGGTAGAACTGGGCGAAGGCGTGGGTCGGGGCGAAGCCTTCCTCGAAGAGCAGCCGCATCGGGTCGCCCTCCCAGCCGAAGGTCGGCTGGACGCCCACGAGGACATTGCCGAAGTGCTGGCCCAGCACGAAGACGCCGCGGCCGTCCGACTGGATCTTGCCCGGCGCGGGACCCCAGACCTCCTCGATCGCCTCGAGGTGCGGCGTTTTCCGGACCATCGTGTCGGCGTCCACATGCGCGGCGACGTTGGCCTCCTGTCCGTAGGTCTTGGCGTTGCCTTCGAGAACCGCCGCGCGGAGCGCATCCACCGACTCCGGCACCTCGACGTCGTAGCCGTCGGCCTTCATCCGGGTGAGCGTGTTGAACAGGCTCTCGAAGACGGAGAGATAGGCTGCCGTGCCCACCGCGCCCGCGTTCGGCGGGAACCCGAAGAGGACGACGGCGACCTTCTTCTCGGCGTTCCGCTTGCGGCGCAGGACCGCCATGCGCTCGGTCTTGGCCACCAGGCTGTCGATCCGTTCCCGGCAGGGCGCCATCGCCTTGCTGTCCGACTGGTGCTTGCAGGCATAGGCGCAGCCATGGCAGCCGCTTTCGCCGTGGCGGCCGGCGAACACCGTGGGGTTGGTCGCGCCGTCGATTTCCGGGAGCGCGATGAGCATCGTCGTCTCGACCGGCCCGAGCCCGCCCGAGGACGAGGCCCACTGCCCCAGCGTCTGGAACTCGAGCGGATGCGCGGCGATGTAGGGGATATCGAGGCCCTTGAGAACCTCGACCGCCGCGTCGCTGTCGTTGTAAGCCGGCCCGCCGACGAGGGAGAAGCCGGTGAGCGACACCATCGCGTCGATCCGGCCTTCGAAATAGCGTTCGATCGCCGGCCGTCCGTCAAGCCCGCCCGCGAAGGCGGGGATGCAGCGGATGCCCTTTGCCTCGAAGGCGCGGATGACGGCGTCGTAATGGGCCGCGTCCGAGGCGAGAATGTAGGACCGCAGCATCAGGAGACCCACGGTCGCCTTGGGCTCCTTCGGCCCCGGCAGCGTGTCGATCTCCGTCACGATCCGGTGGCCGGGAAGATCCGGGTGGTAGAGGCCGACGTCGGGATAGTCGATCGGCGCCTTCGCCTCGACGCTGTTCCAGGTCTTGTCCGTCGAGTAGCGCGAGACGAGGAAGCGGATCATCTGCTCGACGTTGTCGTCCGACCCGCCGAGCCAGTACTGCATCGTCAGGAAATAGGCGCGCAGGTCCTGCGCCTTGCCGGGGATGAACCGCAGGATCTGCGGCAGCCGGCGCAGGATCTTCATCGACGCCTCGGCAGACGACGACCGCTTGGTCTTCGGCTTCAGCTTCTTCAGGATCGCCATCGCGCCCGAGGCGGGCTTCGACATGTCCAGATCGCCCATCCGCGTCAGGTTGACAACCTGGGTATCGGCGATGACGCCGACCATCGCGTCGCAGGTCGCGCGCCGGGCCTGCAACTCCGGCAGGATCGCGTTCACATGCTCTTCGAGGAACAGGAGGTTCGCTACCACGATGTCGGCGGTGCGGACGGCCGATTTGGCCTCCGCCAGCGCCTCGGCGTTCTCCGCCCATTCCGCAGCGGCATGGACCGAGACGTGCAGACCGGGGAAGTCGGCCGTCAGCCTGTCCATGACACGGGCGGCGGGGCCTGCGGCGTGATGATCGAGCGTGACGATCACCACGCGGTAGCCGGGATATTCGGCACTATCGCGCATAATGGGCCTTCGCCTCGTAGAGCGTCTCGACGCTGATCTCGGTCACGCCCTTTTCGGCGGCGAACTTCTCGGTGTTCCGGCGGGCCTTGCCGCGCACGAAGAAGGGGATCTTCTTCAACTCCCTCTCGGCGCAGGCAAGCCAGACCGTCACGTCGCCGCCGGTCGCGATGCCGCCGGCCACGCCGTCTTCCGCCGGCTCCACTTCTTTCTTGCCGGAAATACCCTCGGGGGGTGCGGGGGGCAGACGGCCCCCCGCGGCCGCAGCGGGTGCCTCCACCAGAGGCTTGGGCGTGTGGCCGCCGTGATGGCTCGGACCGGCCTGGTCGTGGAACTCGAAATCCTCGCGGAACATCGCCAGCAGATGCTCCTCGAGCCCCATGACCAGCGGATGCACCCAGGTGTCGAAGATCACGTTGGCGCCCTCGAACCCCATCTGGGGCGAGTAGCGGGCCGGGAAGTCCTGCACGTGCACCGGCGCCGAGATCACCGCGCAGGGAATGCCCAGGCGCTTGCCGATGTGGCGCTCCATCTGGGTGCCCAGGATCATCTCCGGGGCGGCGGCCTCGATGGCGGCCTCAACGTCGAGGTAATCGTCGGTGATGGTCGGCTCGACGCCGTATTCCCTGGCAAGCTTGCGGATGGGACGGGCCTGTTCGCGGTTGTAGCAGCCCATCCCGACCACCTCGAAGCCCATCTCGTCGCGCGCTATGCGCGCCGCGGCGGCGACATGGGTGCCGTCGCCGAACAGGAACACCCGCTTGCCGGTCAGGTAGGTCGAATCG
>CAZPOK010000335.1:0-2944 GCA_964587905.1 uncultured Rhodobacterales bacterium
ACGGCGGCGCACCCTGTGGCGTGATCTGTCCCGACGAGGTGACGCTGATCAGGAGTTCGCATCCCGAGGCGAACATCTCCTCGGCGACGAGCACGGCGAAGGAGGCGCCGACGGCGCAGCCGACCACGCCGATCTCGTGACCGTCCAGATCGAACACCCACATGTCGGTGTGGTAGCAGACCCAGCCCTCGTGCCGGCGCGCACGACCATCGACCCGAAGCTGGCGGACAATGTCGCCGTCGGGGTCCAGCAGGCACACCTTCGGCACTGCAACGGCGCCCGCGCCCTTCTGTCGGCGCGCCTCGCGCAGCAGGCTCTCCGGCGTGAAAGCCGACGGCTCGTCCGGATGCTTGTGTGCAAGGATGGGCGGCGTCTGGCCTTCTCGTTCGGTCATGTCGGCTCCGTTTCGTTTCTTTTCTCGAGAGGCTTGGTCGCGCTCAGGACCAGAAATGCCGCGCCCACCGATGTCCGTCGCCCGATCCATGGGTCCATCGGCGCCATCGCCTTCGCAGCAAGCCCGAGCGGGGGGTAGAAGACGGCTCCGTTGACCGTGGCGTCCTTGAGCCCGGCTTCGGTTGCCAGCGCAAGGAGATCGGTCCGGCTTCGGAAATGCGCCGTACGCCAGAGATCGGCTCCGAGCCAGCCCTTCACGCGGCGCTGCGCCGCCCAGAGGTTCCAGCGACCGAGCTCGCCGAGGATCAGCCGACCGCCGGGTTTGAGGACGCGCACCATCTCTCGGATCGACCGGCGAGGATCGTCGATGAAGCAGAGCGTGGCGACAGACACGACGGCATCGAAGTGCCCCGCGGAGAGTGGAAGGTTGCCAGCATCTCCTTCGACCAGATTGAGCTCGACACCTGCGGCCTTCGCCCGGCTACGCGCGGCGGCGAGCATGTCGGCCGAGGCATCAAGGCCGGTGACGCGTGCGCCGCCCTGTGCGAGCCGCGTGGCCAGCACGCCGTCGCCGCAGCCGACATCGAGGATGCGCAGGCCACGTGCCGGGCTGATCCGGTCGAGCAGGAGACGCTCCTCGAGCGCGTCGGTGATCCGGCCGATCGTGCTGCGGCGCCATTCGGCATATGTGTCGGGAAGACCCTCGAGCGCGGGGTCGGCCGCGCTCGCGCCCGGGACGGGCCGCCCCGCTTCCGTCAACTCAGCACCCGGCGCAGGCGCGTCACCACGTGGTCGATCTCGTCCGCGGTCGTGGTGCGGCCGAGGCTGAACCGGACCGCGCCCATGCCGACCTGCGGTGTAACCCCCATCGCCTCCAGCACCGGAGACAACTCGACCCGTCCCGAATGGCAGGCGGAGCCGGTCGAGGCCGCGACCTCGGGCATGGCCGCCAGGATCTCCGCGCCCACGCACCCGACGAAGGCGACGTTGAGAGTGTTGGGAAGGCGGCACTCGGGATGACCGTTGAGAACCACACTGTCGCCGAACGCATCCTCGAGCGCGGCCCAGAAACGGTCTCGCAGGGCCTGGACTTGCTCCATCAGCCCCAAGTTCGAGGCAAGACTGGCGGCCACCCCGAGCGCGGCCGTGAGCATCGCGCTCTCGGTCCCCGCGCGACGGCCGCTCTCGTGCCCAGCGCCGTGGATGAACGGCTCCAGCTGCAAGCCGTCACGAATGAAGAGTGCGCCGACGCCCTTGGGGGCATGAAACTTGTGCCCAGCCATCGTCAGCAGATCGACGCCGAGGACGTCCACGCGCGTCGGGATCTTGCCGACCGATTGCGCGGCATCGGTGTGGAAGCGAACGCCATGCTCTCGCGCGATCGCCGCGCACTCCGCGATGGGCTGGATCGTCCCCGTCTCGTTGTTGGCGTGCATGATGGACACGAGCACGGTGTCGGGTGTGATCGCCCGCCGCAGGTCGCCGGGATCGACGAGCCCCGTGCCATCGACCGGCAACCATGTCACCCGCGCGCCGAGGCGCTCGAGAAAGTGAAGCGGCGCCACGATGGCCGGATGCTCGGCGCTCGACGTGATGAAATGCGGCCGCTCCCTACCGCTGGCGAAGAAGGCGCCTTTCAGCGCGTGGTTGTTCGCTTCGCTACCGCCGCTTGTGAAGACGATCTCCCGCGGCGAACAGCCGAGGAGGTCCGCGACACGTGTCCTCGCGTCCTCCACCATCTGGCGGGCGGGAACCCCGGCCCAGTGGCTGCTGGAAGGATTGCCATGCCCCGTCTTTAGGGCATGGCGCATGATCTCGGAAACCTCGGGGGCGACCGGGGTGCTGGCGTTGAAATCCAGATAGATGTCGCGCATCACCCAGCCTCCGTTCCGTTGTCGCGTTGCCCGGATTCAGGCCCTGTAGGCCGCGTCCAGCTGCCAGCCGGTGAAGCCGATCTGCATGACGACGACGTTCGAACGCCCGGCCACGCGCAGCGCGAAGGCCGCCTGCGCCGACAGGCTGCCAGTGTTGCAGAACAGGATCGTCATGCGATCCTCCGGGATCTCGTCGATCCGGTCGAGGACTTCTCGCCACTCGATGTTGACGGCGCCGGGAATCGTGCCCGCCTGGAACTGACCCGCGTCGCGGGTGTCGACAAAGAGCGCGGTCTCGAAGACGGTCTGGTCGAGTTGCTGGGGCAGGATGATGCCGGCCTCGTACTCTGAGAACATCATGTATTCCTGCATGGCGTCCACGGCGGCGTCCTGCGCCAATGTGGGCGCCGCATGGACGCTCAGCGCGACGCTTGCCGCAGCGAGAAGGTGTCTCAGAGTCATCCGGCGTCTCCTTCGGTCTGGTTTCTCGGTGGTCAGGTGTTCTGCGCGAGCCAGCCGTTCGTGCCGCCTTCGAGCCAGAGGGCGTCCGGGTGGCCGAGCCTTTTCAGGATGTCCGCGCCTTCTGCGGACCGCCCGCCGCCCTTGCCGCAGATGGTCACGGCTGTTCTGCCGGCGGGGATTTCACCCGCCCGGTCTTCGAGTTCGGCCAGCGGGAT
>CAZPOK010000336.1:0-2897 GCA_964587905.1 uncultured Rhodobacterales bacterium
CCAATGGTCGCGCCACTGATCCGAGAGACCATTGGCGACAACGGGATAACGATGGGCAACGAGCTGCTCGAGGCCAGGATCGACGGCCTGGAGGCCGGCGCCAGCGACCCGGTCTCGCGCCGCCGCTTTACCAGATCATTCACGAACTTCGGCGATACCTGAAAATGCCGTGCCGCCTCACGATGCCCGTGGCCGTCGTCCACATAGCCGATGACCCGTGCGCGGGGTTCTATTGGATGTGTCTTGCCCATCTGAAACCCCCGCACCGTCTTCAACAGAAGGGAACCTTGTCTCGAGGAAACTGGGAACGCCTAATCTCAATGACCGCGATCCGCTCTAACGTGACAGGCTCAGGACCGCGGGGTGCGCCGCTCGGCGGGCCAGGTCCCCGACAGGCGGCGCAGGGACCTCCGCGCCGCGCGCTCGGCCCGGAAGCCGAGCGCTGCCCCGCGGTACTCCCGCCCGAGGCTCAGATCCTGCGGCTCCCCCGCCAGGTTTCCCGCCGCCGCCCTGTCGATGACCTCGCAATAGCCCGCCGCCCCGGTCTTCACCGCACGGGCGAAGACCGCGTGCAGGTCGTCGCCCCGGCAGAGCTCGGCCCGGCCGCTGAAGAAGATGGAGCCGCCATCCACGGCCGAAGTGCATTCGTGCACAGTCGCCCCGACCTTGTCCGGCTCGTTTTCGACCAGGGGCCAGAAGGCGCAGGCGACGCCCCGGTACCACGGGCTGAGACCAGTATGCATGTTCAGCGCGACGGAGCCGGCCAGCGCCAGCACCTCGCCCGGGATGATGCCGGTGCCGTAGACGGCGATGACGTCCGGGCTAAATTCCGCCACCCTGCGGGCCAGCATGCCCTCTTTCGGCCGGCCGACGCGTGTCACCAAGTCGGGGTGCGCGAATGCCGCGCTCTCCGGCCCCAGCACCCGGAGCAGGCTTTCGCTGCGGGCGCCCGCGTCGCGGATCGCCTTGAGGTAGAGCGCCCGCAGCGCCTTGTCGAAGAAGCGCACCGGTGACTTGCGCAACACCCTGTGCCACGACCGCGGCCGGGGCGGGTCGCACACCAGGATCGCGGAGACCTCGTGGCGCGCGCCGATCGCGTTGGCCACATAACGGTGCTCCGGGCCGTCTCCGGTGACTATGACGAGCCTCATCGGCGGACCTGATGCCGAAGCGTCCTGAGCAGGGGCATGTACCTAAGCTTCTTGGGCAGGTCCTTCGGCCGCTCGTCGTGCAGGCTAGTCCTGTACCACACGTCGGGCGCCGGCCGGTGCCCGTTCGATCGTGCATGGACCAGGAAGATCGCCCGGTGCCCGCTGGCCCGCAGCACACCGAGAAGCTCCGGCGTAAGGTCTCGCTCGTGCCCGTAGGGCACCGAGAAGGCGCGCACTTCGCCCCCCGCAAGCGCCTCGAGCTGGTGTTTCGCATCGAGCACCTCGGCCTCCGTCTCGCTCTCGCTCAGAGCGCGGCAATGGACGTGGGTCATGGTATGGTTGCCGATCTCGACGCCGAGCGCGCGCAGCGCCGGCAGGTCCTCCTTGCGCAGCAGCGGTGCCCGGCCGGACAGGTCCGGGGGCCCGAACGCGGCGAGGACCTGCGCCTTGACCTTCTTGCGCGCCTCGGCCCCGCGCGTTACCATCTCCTCGCCGATCAGCGTCCCAAGGCTCCGATGGGGTCGGATTCCGAGCGCCGCGCAGACCCGCTCGAGCCCTGCGGTGTTGGCGGCCCAGGCCAGGGTGCTGTCGAGCGACAGCTCCTCCTCCCCTCCAGAGTCGCCCACCAGACCGGGATTGACGAAAAACACCGCCGGCAGGCCGCGCGGCGCGAGCACGCAGCGCGCGACGTCCAGCACCGAGCGGAACGCGTCGTCGAACGTCATCAACAAGGGCCGCCGCGGCAACCGGCCTGCCAGCAGCGTGTCGAGGTCGATGACGTCGTAGTCCCGCTCCAGCCGGTCGATCTGCGCCTCAAAGGCGTCGCGGGCGCTGGCGATGTTAAGACCACGCTCGAACGGGCCCTCGGCGCCGACATGGTGGTGCAGAGTGCATATGACGCTCACGGCGCGCGCCCCGAAACCCGGATGGCCACCGGCGCAGCGCGCCTTGGGCGCGTTTCGCGAAAGCGGCTGTCGAGACGATTCTTCGCCTTGACGCGGCCGTTCAGGTCATGGCGCTCATTCGACGTCCCACAGACCTCGATCTCATCCGAGCTGCGCTCGTCATGGATCTTACAGATGATGATCTTCTGCGCCCGATCTTGGTCATGCGGGTCACCTGCGTCGAAGATGACCAGGTCAGCGCATGGTTTTCGGGAGCCGAGGCGAAGGGTGAATTCGACCGATATCTCGGCCTTCTCGTATCCGCACTCGCGGACCAGCGACTTCGCGATCTCCTGCCTGACGTACTCTTCAGGAGGTTCGTTGCGCTGCGTGACGCCGTCGATGTAATCGAGGATCTTGCCCTGCTGGACCATCACTGCCGCTGGCTTGATCAGTGTCGGTTGTGCCTCCGAGCCACGTACGGCCACGCTCACTCTCCCTCCTTGGCCCCATTAGGCGATTCTTGAGAAACGGCTTTCTTGACAGCGCGCGCCAGCCAATCCTGCACAGATGTGTCTTCGGCCGCGACAACGATGCGTAAACGGCGGCGCTGTTCCGGATCAAGCCGCAAGTGGACCATTCGCGATCCATCCGGACGCTTGGACTTGGCTGCAGCGCGGGCCACGGTGCCCTCCTTGATTTGTCACTGTTGTAACACCGTGATTCCCGTAACCAAAGAACGAACTTGACGCAGATTCCTCACATCATCCGCGCCGACCGGTTTACGCACCCAGCCTCGATGCCGGCTGACCTGCTCCCCTTGGAGTCCGCGTCTATAGGTTAGCTCTGTTCAGGGTTTGGT
>CAZPOK010000337.1:0-2889 GCA_964587905.1 uncultured Rhodobacterales bacterium
CCCTCCCTAGACATCCTGCGACTGTCCGAGGGGTTTCTTCCCATGGCCGACGACCGCGATACCGACCGCCTGAAGGCGCTCGAGGAGCGGATCGCGAAGGCCAAGGGGACGAACGCGCCGAAGCCCCACACGGAGGAACATTATTCCCAGGCCCAACTCGCCTGGCGGATGGTGATCGAGTTGGTCGCCGGTCTGATGATCGGCTTCGGCATCGGGTACGGGCTCGACACCCTCTTCGGGACGATGCCCATCTTCCTGGTGCTGTTCACATTGCTGGGCTTCGCCGCCGGAGTGAAGACGATGGTCCGCTCGGCGCGGGAGATCCAGAACCGCGGGCTGGCCGACGAGGCCGAGAAGAAAGAGGACTGACAGGTGGCGGAAGAGGCGACAGGTGGGCTCGTTTTTCACCCGATGGACCAGTTCATCGTCAAGCCGCTCTTCGGCGGCGGCGAGGTCCACTGGTATACCGTCACCAACTCCACCCTCTGGATGTTTCTCGCGATCCTGTCGGTCGCGGCCCTGATGATCCTCGGCACCCGCGGCCGCGCCATAGTCCCGTCCCGGACCCAGTCGGTGGCAGAACTCGCCTACGGGTTCATCTACAAGATGGTCGAGGACGTGGCCGGCAAGGACGCGGTGAAGTTCTTCCCCTACATCTTCACGTTGTTCCTCTTCATCCTCTTCGCCAACGCGCTGGCGCTGATCCCCACGAGCTTCAGTCCGACCTCGCATATCGCGGTCACCGCCGTCATGGCGCTTGCCGTGTTTCTTACAGTGGTGGTCGTGGGGTTCCTCAAGAACGGCACCACCTTCCTCAGCCTCTTCTGGGTTTCGTCGGCGCCGCTGGCGCTGCGGCCCGTCCTGGCAGTGATCGAGGTCATCTCCTTCATGGTGCGCCCCGTCAGCCACTCCGTCCGTCTCGCGGGTGCGATCATGGCCGGCCATGCCGTCATGAAGGTCTTCGCTGCTTTCGCGGGTGCGGCGCTCATCGCGCCCATCGCCATCGGCGGCATGGTGGCGGTCTACGCGCTCGAATTCCTCGTTGCGGCCATCCAGGCCTACGTCTTCACCATCCTGACCTGCGTTTATCTCAAGGACGCGCTGCATCCGCACCATTGAGGTCAGGGAACCCAAACATCAGCCAATTCCAATCGCAAGGAGATCAAGGACATGGAAGGCGATATCGCAAGCATGGGTCAGTTCATCGGCGCTGGCCTCGCCGCCATCGGCTCGGGTGCCGCGGCCATCGGTGTGGGTAACGTCGCAGGGAACTTCCTCGCGGGAGCGCTCCGCAATCCGTCGGCGGCCGGCGGACAGACGGCGACCCTCTTCATCGGCATCGCATTTGCCGAAGCGCTCGGGATCTTCGCGTTCCTCGTCGCGCTTCTGCTGATGTTCGCCGTCTAAGTCACTCCGCGATCCTTACGGCCGGATGCATCGTCCAGGTGCATCCGGTGTCCCCTGAAGGAACGAGGCAGGACCGATGGCAACCGAAGCACCAGGAGCAGAAGACGCGGCAACGGGTCTCCCGCAGCTCGACTTCTCGACCTTTCCCAACCAGATATTCTGGCTGGTCGTCACGCTCGTGGCGATCTACCTGATCCTGACCCGCGTGGCGCTGCCGCGGATCGACGACGTGCTCGCCGAACGGTCGGGCACGATCACGAACGACATCGCCGCGGCCGAAGAGCTGAAACTCAAGGCGCGGGAGGCCGAGGACGCCTACAACAAGGCGCTCGCGGACGCCCGCTCCGAAGCGCAGCGCATCATAGGTGAGGCGAAGGCCGCCATTCAGGCCGATCTCGATGCCGCGACGGCCAAGGCCGACGCCGAGATCGCCGCGAAATCGGCGGAATCGGAAAAACGCATCGGAGAGATCCGCGACGGCGCGCTCGCCGCGATCGAAGAGGTCTCGAAGGACGCCGCGCAAGACATCGTGTCGGCCATGGGCTTCTCCGCCGACGACAAGGCGGTTTCGGACGCCGTCACGCAGCGGATCAAGGGGTGACGCGATGAAGATAGCTCTCCTGACCCTCGCCGCCGTCGTTGCGGCGATGCCCGCAGCGGCCGCGACCAAGAACATCTTCTCGGCCGAGTTCTACAAGCTCACGAACACCGACTTCATCGTCCTCATCGCCTTCCTGATCTTTCTCGGCGTCGTCGTCTACTTCAAGGTGCCGGGAATCATCGGCGGACTGCTCGACAAGCGGGCGGCACAGATCCGGGCCGACCTCGACGAGGCCCGCGCACTGCGCGAAGAGGCACAGACGGTCCTCGCGAGCTACGAACGCAAGCAGGACGAGGTGAAAACCCAGGCCGACCGCATCGTCGCCCACGCCAAGCAGGAGGCAGAGGCGGCGGCCGACGTGGCGAAGGCGGATCTCGCCCGGTCGCTCGAGCGACGTCTGAGAGCGGCCGAGGATCAGATCGCATCGGCCGAGGCCGCGGCCATCAAGGAGGTTCGCGATCGCGCCGCCCAGATCGCCGTCGCGGCCGCCGGCGATGTCATCGCCAAGGCGATGAACGCGAAGGAGGCGGGCACTCTGATCGACGACGCAATCGCGACCGTCGACGCCAAGCTGCACTGAGCCCGCCTCGACCCGAAGACGCGAAGCCCGGTCCCCGCGGCCGGGTTTCGCTTTTTAGGGATCCGCTCCGACAAGAGCCGGGGAGCGCCTCAGCGTGACTGCTCGTGCTCGTAGCGCATCCGGGCGATCTCTTCGTTCCGCTCGGCCTTGCGCTGCGCCGTCAGCGATTCCTCGACGAAGGTCAGATGCGCGGCGACGGCGGCCTTCGCGGCTTCGGCGTCGCGGCGCTGGATCGCGTCGTTGATCGCGCGGTGCTGGTCCAGAAGCATGTCCCGTGTCGCGCGTTGCTTGAACATGATCT
>CAZPOK010000338.1:0-2874 GCA_964587905.1 uncultured Rhodobacterales bacterium
TGAAGGGCGCCTCGACGGTGCGCAGCGTCGCCCCGAGATGGCGGAGCATGTCGGCGAGGACATGGTCCTCCAGGATCAGGAGCCGCCCCTCCCCGACCTGGCAAGGCGTATGGCGGTTGCCGATGTGCCAGGCCAGGCGCGGCAGATCGCCCGTCACCTCGAGCAGCGCCTCGGGTGCGGCGCGAACCGCGATCTCGGTCCCGTCGTCGAGCCGGAAGGCATCGCCTTCGTTGACCGAGACGGTCTCGGGCAGATCGACGAGGAATTCACGGCCGCCCGCGCTTCCGAGGCGCTTGCGACGGAGAAGCCGGGCCTCGTAAGTCAGCGAAACGTGGTCGCTGCCGGCATGGGCATGGCCGATGGCCGTGGCGCGGGGAAGGGTCATGGGGCCTCCGTGACTGCGCCCCGATTTGAAGGCCAGCAGGCCGGGAATGGCAAGGCGCCGCGACTGCGCGGGCAGCCCCCGTCGCGGCCCTTCCCCACATGTGCTGAAATCATGGGCATCTCCCGTCTCGAATTCTGGCATCCCCGCCGCACCGCCCGGCACGGACCTATACGGACGCTCGGTCGTTTCTCCGATCGAACATCGCAAGACCAGCCACGACAGGAGCGAAGAGCGCACGGTGACCGGACCCGGCAGACATATCAGGAAGATCTGGGATAACCTCAACCCGCGTGAGCCCACCGTGGCCTATCTTGCGAAGATGTTCGTCTTCGCGGCAAGCCTGTTCCTGATCGCCTTTCTCATCGGCCGGTTTCTATAAGCTTCGTCGCGGATCAGCGTCCGAACAGGTCGCTGAAGACGAACGCCGGGATGTCGGCGCGGGCGAGCCCCATCAGCGCCAGTTCGGCATCGGACTTCGCGTTGAGCCAGAGGAGGATGTCGCGCCGGTCCTGCTTCAGCGAATAAGCGTTCACGCCCATGCCCATTGACAGGAAATACCGGTCTAGTCGGGCCTGAAGCGGCGGAGAGAAGGCGACGCTGACGGCGGGCTGCTCTGTCATTTCGGAAACCTCGTTGGCCTGTGGCTTGGGTTTCCTCCCTAATCGAAACCTAACAGATTCGCTGCGGTGCAGCGAAGGAAAACGCCGCCGTCAGCAGCGGTACGCCGTGCCGCGGATCAGGTAGACCGGTTCGCCCGGTGGGGTTTCGTCGAAGACGAACGCGTTCGCCCCGACTTCGCGGGCGTCGGCCAGCGTTTCGTTGCGCGCGAATTCGACGGCCTGCTGCCCGATGACTGGGCCGTAGAGGCCGGGCGTCGTCGAGAGGATCTGCAGGGGCTCGCAGTCGGCGGCCTCGGCGGCCGAGATCACCCGGACGTCGGAGACCCCGGTGAGGCCGGCGGGCGCGGTACACGCGGCGAGAAGCGGGAGAAGCAATAGCGGTCTGATCATCCTCGGAGTCCTCTTCGTGGTCTGCTCGAACGGTGCGAAACGCCCCGGCGCTAGGCAATAGCCGCCCGCCCCGTTGGCGGTCTCCCGCCGGCGGCGGTCAGAACAGGAAGTACCGCTGCGCCATCGGCAGGACGTCCGCCGGTTCGCAGGTGAGAAGCTCCCCGTCGGCACGAACCTCATAGGTCTCGGGGTTCACCTCCACGGTCGGAGTCGCGCCGTTCAGGACCATGTCGGACTTGCCGATGCTCCGCGTGCTCGTCACCGCGCGCGTCTCCTTGGCGAGGCCGAGCGCGCCCCCGATCCCCGAGGCCTGCGCGGCTTGCGAGACGAAGAGCACCGAGGAGCGTTCGAGCGACCGGCCGAACGCGCCGAACATCGGTCTCGTGTAGACCGGTTGGGGCGTCGGAATCGAGGCATTGGGGTCGCCCATCTGCGCGCAGGCGATGGTGCCGCCCACCAGCACAATTTCGGGCTTCACGCCGAACATCGCTGGGTTCCAGAGCACCAGATCGGCGCGCTTGCCCTCTTCGACGGACCCGATCTCGTCGGAGATCCCGTGGGCGATGGCCGGGTTGATCGTGTATTTCGCGACGTAGCGGCGCACGCGGAAGTTGTCGTTGGCGCCCGCCTCCTCGTCGAGTCGCCCGCGCTGGACCTTCATCTTGTGCGCCGTCTGCCAGGTGCGGATGATGACCTCGCCCACCCGGCCCATCGCCTGGCTGTCCGACGCGATGATCGAGAAGGCGCCCATGTCGTGGAGGATGTCCTCAGCGGCGATCGTCTCCTTCCGGATGCGGCTTTCGGCGAAGGCCACGTCCTCGGGGATCGACTTGTCGAGGTGGTGGCAGACCATGAGCATGTCGAGATGTTCCTCGAGCGTGTTCACGGTGTAGGGGCGCGTGGGATTCGTGGACGACGGGATGACGTGGTCGAGCCCGCAGACCTTGATGATGTCGGGCGCGTGGCCGCCCCCTGCCCCTTCGGTGTGGAAGGCATGGATCGTGCGGCCCTTCATGGCGGCGATCGTGTTCTCGACGAAGCCCGATTCGTTCAGCGTGTCGGTGTGGATCATCACCTGCACGTCCATGTCGTCCGCCACCGAGAGACAACAGTCGATGGCGGCCGGCGTGGTGCCCCAGTCCTCGTGCAGCTTCATCGCGCAGGCGCCGGCCGTCACCTGCTCGACCAGCGCATCGGGGCGGGAGGCGTTGCCCTTGCCCGCGAGGCCGAAGTTGATCGGGAAGGCATCGAGTGCCTGGAGCATCCGGCCGATGTGCCACGGCCCCGGCGTGCAGGTGGTGGCGAGCGTGCCGTGGGCCGGGCCGGTGCCGCCACCGAGCATGGTGGTGACGCCCGAGTGCAGCGCGTCCTCGACCTGCTGGGGGCAGATAAAATGGATGTGCGCGTCGAAGCCCCCGGCGGTCAGGATGCGGCCCTCGCCCGCGATGGCCTCGGTGCCGGGGCCGATGACGATGTCGA
>CAZPOK010000339.1:0-2857 GCA_964587905.1 uncultured Rhodobacterales bacterium
TCCAACAAGGTGCTGCGAAACAGCCTGCAACGCCTGCGTAACCGAATCCTGCTTTATCGCGGTATCGCGCTGAACGAACCCACGCGGGCTGCGGCCGCCCTGTCCGAACTCCGTGAAATCCGTGCCGCGATCGCCGCCGGTGACGCGGCCCGCGCCGAACAGATGAACCGAGCCCACATTGCCGAGGCCGCCCGGAGCCTGACCCGTGTGCTGTGCAAGAAGGCGGGCCGGAGCCTCACGCCTGTCGAGCGCGCACGGCTCGATCTTCTGGGAGCCGGAGACGAGAACCGCGAAACGAGGGCGGCCCTGGACAAGCAAGGAGCCGAGAAATGAACGACCAATCGATCAGCAAGGGCTTTCGCCGGATCGCCCGACTGGACATTCCCGGAGGAGGTCAGGTCTTCGTGCAGGGAAGCTATGCCTACGTGGGCCATATCGCGCCGCCGTTCGGCACGTCCATCATCGACATCTCGGACCCGGCCAACCCGCAGATCGTCTCGCAGATCATGCTCGAGGACAATCGCTCGCACACGCACAAGGTGCGCGTCGTGGGCGACCTGATGATCTGCAACCACGAGATGTTCAACCGCCACTTCCTTCGAAAGGGGTTCGAGATTCCTGCGCTTTCGGTGGCGTTCGAGGCGGAAAACGGACGCCCTCCCACCGACGCCGAACTCGCGGCGAAACTGGGAGTGGAAGCAGAAGACATTCCCCAGCTACGCGATGTGGGCGAGACCGGCTACCGGGACGGTGGCTTCAAGGTCTACGACATCAGCGACAAGTCGAATCCCAAGCTGCTGACCTATCAGAAGACCGGCGGCATCGGGGTGCATCGGTTCTGCGCGGACGAACGCTACGCGTATATCTCCACGGAGATGGAGGGCTTCCAGGGCAACATACTCGTGAACTACGACCTCTCGCGCCCGGACAAGCTGGAAGAGGTCTCGCGGTGGTGGATGCCGGGCCAGAACGTTGCAGCCGGCGAAACGCCGACCTGGAGCGGGGTCCGTAACAGGCTTCACCACGCCCTGCGTACCGGCGACGAACTCTGGGCCGCGTGCTGGTTCGCCGGCTTTTCGGTGATCGACGCGAGCGATATGTCGAACCCCCGAACGATCGCCACGCACAACTATCACCCGCCCTTTCCGGAGCCGACGCACACCGCGCTGAGGCTTCCCGAGAAAAAGGGCGGCCGGGATATCGCGCTTGTCGTCGACGAGGAACACCCGCACCCGACCGGACAGCCCCACGCCTTCATGTGGGTCTTCGACGTGACCGACCTCAACGCCATCACGCCGATATCGACCTACCATGTGACCGACTTCGACGCGCCCTGGGCCAGGGCACACCTTCAGCCCGACGGGTCCTACGGGGCGCCGAAGGGGACCGAGGTGTACGGCCCGGGCGCCCACCAGTTCCAGGAGCATGTGACCGGTGACGTGATCTTCTGCACGTTCTTCTCGGCCGGTCTCCGCGCCGTCGATATCGGAGACCCGACCAAGCCGAAGGAACTGGGCTACTTCATCCCGCCGCCGGCCGGCGACTTCGCCGCCCCCCAGTCAAACGACGTCTGTCTCGACGATCGCGGCCTGATCTACCTGATCGACCGCATCAACGGTCTCGACATCCTGGAATTCGGGTAAGCGGGCGGATGCGTAGGTCACAGACGCATGCTTGACCAGGCCCTTGCCGCGCTTGGCACGCTGCTGAGTGGCACCCATCTGCTGCACCTGCTGGTCGGGGTCGGCATCGGGATCATCGTGGGGATCCTGCCGGGCCTCGGCGGGACGGCGGGCATGGCACTGCTCTTGCCTTTCGTGTTCGGCATGGATCCCGCCTCTGCGCTCGCGACGATGATCGGCCTGCTGGCCGTGCTCGCCACCGCCGACACCTTTACCTCGGTGCTGATGGGGATTCCCGGGTCGGCCGGTTCACAAGCGACGGTCATGGACGGTTTTCCGCTGGCACGCGCGGGCAAGGGACGGCAGGCACTGGCAGCGGCATTCGCCGCATCGCTCATCGGCGGACTGCTCGGGGCTCTGGCGCTGACGGGATTCGTTCAGATCGCGCGGCCGCTGGTGCTGATGTTCGGAGCGCCGGAGCTTCTGATGCTGACGGTGTTCGGCTTGAGCATGGTCGGTGTGCTGTCCGGCGGCAACTGGCTGCGCGGGCTGGCCGCCTGCGGCCTCGGCTTGTTGCTCGGAAATATCGGGCCGGCCCCCGCGACCGGGCACATGCGACTGACGTTCGACTCCATCTATCTCTCGGGAGGTCTGCCGCTCGTCGTACTTGCTCTGGGTCTCTTCGCGCTTCCCGAGATCGTCGACCTGCTCTCGCGCACCGGCGCCATCGCACAGCGGGCCGCTGCACTGGGGAGCGGTTGGTTGCAGGGCCTGCGCGACACCCTTCGCCATTGGGCCCTCGTCCTGCGCTCGGCGCTCATCGGGTGCATCGTCGGCGCCATCCCCGGGCTCGGCGGCGCTGTGGTGGACTGGATCGCCTACGGCACGGCGGTCCAGGCTGCACGCGACAAGTCCCGGTTCGGCAAGGGTGACATTCGCGGCGTGATAGCGCCGGAAGCCGCCAACAACGCCAAGGAAGGCGGCGCGCTGGTGCCGACGCTGATCTTCGGCATCCCCGGCTCCGGCGGCACCGCCGTGCTGCTCGGAGGGCTTGTCCTGATCGGAATCCAGCCCGGTCCGCGCATGGTGACGCAAGACATCGACACGGTCTATCTCATTATCTGGTCGCTGGCGTTGGCCAACGTGATCGGGGCGATGGTCTGCATCGGCATCACGCCACTGGTCTCTCGCGTGACCGAGATCAACTACGCCATCCTCGCACCCGCGATGATCGC
>CAZPOK010000340.1:0-2825 GCA_964587905.1 uncultured Rhodobacterales bacterium
TGGCCTTCTATTTCATCCTCCTCACCCTCGCGATCATCAGCATCTTCGGACTTGCGAACCGCCGTCTGAACAGGCACTTGCCGCAAGAGGTCCGCCAACCGATCCGGCTGAGACCCCAGATCATCCGGTGAAAAGATGAAGACCTGGCTCCGAGAGCACCCAGACATCCGAACCGTGCGCGCCGCCGTGGCCGACCTCAACGGACAGGCTCGCGGCAAGCGCCTGCCCGCACGCTTCGCCGACAAGCTTCTGACCGAAGGCACGCGGATGCCCTACTCGGTCCTGAACGTCGACATCTGGGGCGACGACATCGAGGACAGCCCGCTGGTCTTCGAATCCGGCGACAAGGACGGCATCCTGAAGGCGACCGAGCGCGGCTTCGTGCCGATGCCCTGGCTCGAGAACCCCTCGGCGCTCCTGCCGATGTGGATGTCGCACGAGGACGGCCGTCCCTACGCCGGCGACCCGCGCCACGCGCTTCGCATCGTCCTCGAACGCTATGCCGCGAAGGGCTGGACGCCCGTCGTCGCGACCGAGCTTGAATTCTACCTCATCGACGACACCGGCACCGAGATCCAGCCCCCGCCCTCGCCGCGCTCGGGCAAGCGCAGGCTCGGCGGCGAAGTGCTCTCGATCCGGGCCCTCGACGCCTTCGACACCTTCTTTACCGAACTCTACGACGCCTGCGAGGCGATGGACATTCCCGCCGAGACCGCGATCTCGGAGGCGGGCATGGGCCAGTACGAGATCAACCTCACCCACGGCTGCGCGATGAAGGCCGCCGATGACAGCTGGCTCTTCAAGCTGCTCGTGAAGGGCATCGCGCGCAAGCACGGCTTCGCGGCGAGCTTCATGGCAAAGCCCTACTCCGAGCACTCGGGAACGGGCATGCACATGCACTTTTCGGTCTGCGACCGCGACGGAGCGAACATCTTCGACGACGGCACCGACAAGGGCAGCCCGCTCCTTCGCAACGCCATCGCCGGATGCCTCGCCGGCATGCCGCCCTCGGCGCTGATCTTCTTTCCGCACGGCAATAGCTACGACCGGCTGGAACCGGGGGCGCATGCGCCGACCGGCATCGCCTGGGCCTACGAGAACCGCACCGCGGCGATCCGCGTCCCCGCCGGCCCCTCCGCGGCCCGGCGGGTGGAACACCGCGTCGCGGGCGGCGACATCAACCCGTATCTCCTGATCACCGCCGTCCTCGGCGCCGCGCTCGTCGGCATCGAGGACGGCACGGAGGCACCACCCCCCGTCACCGGCAACGCCTACGAGATGGACCTCCCGCAGCTTCCGCGCACCTGGAACGACGCGATCCGCGAATTCGAAAATTCGCCGCTCATCGCCCGCATCCTTCCGAAAGAGCTCGTCCGCAACTACATTATGACGAAGCGCCAGGAGATGCAGTACTACGACGAGCTCAGCGAGGACGAGCGCATCGACCTCTATCTCGACACGGTCTGATCCCGGCGATATCACTCGCGCAGACACAGTTTGGTGTTTCATGCACATCGGCATACTGCAGGCCGGCCACCTGCCCGACGACATGGCCAAAGTCACCGGCGACTACGACGCCCTCTTCGAGAAGCTCCTCGGCGGACACGGTCTGGACCTCGCGGTCTGGAACGTCGTCGACATGGAGTTTCCCGCCTCCGTCCACGACGCCGAGGGCTGGCTCATCACCGGCTCCAAACACGGCGTCTACGACGACCTGCCCTTCATCCCGCCGCTCGAGGACTTCGTGCGGCAGGCCCACGCGGCAAAGGTGCCGCTCGTGGGGATATGCTTCGGCCACCAGATCATCGCGCAGGCGCTCGGCGGACGCGTCGAGAAGTTCAAGGGCGGCTGGTCGGTCGGCCCGCAGTCCGTCGACTGGAACGGCACGCCCATGACGCTCAACGCCTGGCACCAGGATCAGGTGATCGAGCCGCCGGCGGGCGCGAAGGTCGTGGCCACCAACGACTTCTGCCGCTACGGCGCGCTCCTCTACGACGACTGGGCCTTCACGGTGCAGACCCACCCGGAATTCACCTCCGCCGAGGTCGACTTCCTCCTGCGGACCCGCGCCCCCGGCCTCGTCCCCGAGCCCCTGCGCGAGCAGGCGGCGGCGAACCTCGACGCGCCGCTCGACAACGCCCGCCTCGCCGACCGGATCGCAGATTTCTTCAAGGAGACCCGCCGTGGCTGACTGGATGGACAACCTCCCCGACAGCGCACGGGACTATCTCGACGGCTACCGGCTCGACGAGGTCGAATGCATCATCTCCGACCTGCCCGGCATCGCCCGCGGCAAGGCGATGCCCGCCTCCAAGTTCGCCACCCAGGCGCGCTTCTTCCTGCCGAACTCGATCTTCTTCCAGACCATCACCGGCGACTGGAGCCAGGCCGCCGGCGAAGCGGGCTTCACCGAACCCGACATGATCCTGCGCCCCGACTTCACCACCGCGACCGCGGCCCCCTGGACCGCGGACCGCACGCTGCAGGTCATCCACGACGCCTTCGACCCCAAGGGCCGTCCGATCCCGCTCGCCCCGCGCAACGTTCTCAAGCGCGTGGTCTCGCTCTTCGAGGACAAGGGCTGGATGCCCATCGTCGCGCCCGAGATGGAATTCTACCTCGTCGCGCGCAACACCGATCCCGCCCAGGAGATCAAGGCGATGATGGGCCGCACCGGCCGCCCCGCCGCCGCCCGCCAGGCGTACTCGATCAGCGCCGTCGACGAATACGGCCCGGTGATCGACGACATCTACGACTTCGCCGAGGCGCAGGGCTTCGAGATCGGAAGAGCGTCGTGTAGGGAAAGAGTGTGTCAGTACGTGTAG
>CAZPOK010000341.1:0-2782 GCA_964587905.1 uncultured Rhodobacterales bacterium
GCGGCCCCGGCGGGGTTGTCGCCGAGGCCCACTCGTCCACCCAGCACTTGTAAAGCCTGTAGCTTAGCCCTTACCCGAACGGGCGTCAGTCGCTGCACGGCCGGGCGGGCCGACCGGAACCTCACCCCCCTGTATGAGGATCGGGTTATCGCGCAGGTCAGTCACAGCCTCGGCCACCGTGGCATATCGGTCCAGCAGGTACTGCGGCCTCTGCGACAGGGGCTGCGGCGACAATCAACCCTGCGGCGAACGCAGCGGCGGCAGACAGTTTCCTGAGCATGTCGTCCTCCATGAAATGTTACGAGATAACATTTCAATATCAGCCGGGGGATTGTCGAGTCCGTTTCGCTCAGAAGCGCCACGTCGCTCCGATCACGGGCCCGCTCATGGCCCCCTCGAACACTGTGCCGCCATCGGCATAGTCGAGATAGAGATGACGGTACCCGACGGAGAGAAACAGGTTCTCGGTCGCGCGATAATTCGCCGTGACGGCGGCTTGCCAGGTCATCTCGGAGCCGACACCAAAACCGCCGACATCGAACACGCCGATCACGGACCAGTTGTCGGCAATGGGCGCATTCACCCTAAGCGCGACAATCGGATCGACAAAGTTCTGCTCGGGTGCAACGCTGACGCCGGCCACTGGCGCCGAGACGAGGCCATCGACACTCCAGGCCCGAAAACCGCCGAGCAGATCCACGGTCGTCCCACCGCCAGCATCGAACCTCTGGCCGGCGGCCAGCGACAGGGATCTGAGCGTCACTTCGCCCGAAGCCGGAATGCCGGGGGGGACGACGCCCGAGCGGGAAGAGGAGGAGTAGGTCAGGTCGCCGAACAGTACGAAGTCGCCGCGCCGGGCAAGGCCGGTCACGAAGACCGCTGCGTCGAGATCTTCGAGCACCTCGGAAAGTGACTTGTCGAAAGAGAGCGTCGGCGCACCGGTGAAGGGCGTGAAGTCGCCACCCACGCCGGCGCCCCAGCCGTAGAGAGTGACCTGTCCGGTCCAGTCCTGTGCCTGGGAAGCGGCGGGTGCCATGGTGATCGCTACCGCGACGACGGCGGCTGCAAGAGGCGACACGTACTTGCATATCATCAGAGCGTCTCCTTGAACACGCGCCCGCCCTTCATGACGAGGCGAAGATTGGCGGTCGGCTCATCGAGGAAGTCGAGGTCGGTCTCCGGGTCGCCGTCCCAGACCAGAACATCCGCATGGGCGCCCTCGGCGATGACGCCGAGACGGCCCAGATACGGATCGCGCGGCCCTGACAGCGCGAGAAGCTCGCCGGCATTCCCGGTCGCCATCCGCAGCGCCTCGAGCGGGGACATGAACCGGGTCAGCTTGGCCAGTTGCCGACCCTGGCTGCGCGAGGCGCCGGGGTTCATCAGGATGTCGGTGCCGAAGGCCATGTTGACACCTTCCGACCGTCCCATTTCGAACGCCTGCACCGTGCCTTTTGCAACCTCCTCGGCCTTCTGCTGCTGGATGGGATTACTTCTCGGGTTGGAATCCTCGTCCTGAAGAAATGGCTGGATTGACCACCATGCCCCTTCCTCGCGCATCATCCGCACTGAGTCGAGGTCGGCGAGCTGGCCATGCTCGATCGACTTTACACCAGCCCTGAGCGCGCGCTGGATACCCTCGGGCGTGTAGACATGCGAGCAGACATACGTGCCCCAGTCGGCCGCGGCGCGCACGGCGGCCCGCATCTCTTCTTCGAAAAACTGTGTGGTATCTAGAGGATCATAGATCGAGGTCACCCCGCCGCCGGCCATGATCTTGATCTGGCTCGCGCCCTTCATGAGTTGCTCGCGCGTTCGGCGCAGCACCTCGGCTTCACCGTCGGCAATGGCCGCGACCCCTGTGCTCTCGGTGTAGTCGACATCTCCGTCCAGGCGCGGCAGCGTGCTCAGAAGCCGGAAGTCACCGTGCCCCGAGGTTTGCGAGATCATCGCGCCCGAGGGAAAGACGCGCGGTCCAGTCACAACGCCCCGATCAATCGCCATCTTCAGTCCGAAGACCGGCCCGCCGGTGTCGCGCACCGTGGTGAAGCCGCGCATCAGCGTCGCGCCGGCTTCCTGTCCGGCGACAAGGTGGACGAAGGCGATGTCCTGCGTCAGCGCCGCGAGCTGGCTCACGCTGACAAGGGTCGCGTGCCAGTGGCAGTCGATCAGGCCCGGCGTCACCGCGCGGCCGCCACAGTCGATGACGTCGGCGTCCTGGGGTCCGGTCCCGGTGGCGGGCAAGGCGGAGATGCGGCCGTCCTCGATCAGGATGTCCCGACCGGTCTGCATGGCGAGTGTCGTGCCATCGAAGAAGCGGAGATTCGTGAGCAGCGTCGGACGCCCCGGCGTCTGGGCGCGGACCTCGCGAGGTGCGAGCCCGAAGCCCGCGAACAGGCCGACCACGGCCGCGCTGCCGCCGAGGAACTGGCGCCGCGAGATATCTGCCTCGATCCGGGCGAAGGCGGCTTGGGTCTGCGGCGCGCCGCAGAGGCAGCAGTCGATCGCAGCGCCGCCCTGTTCGATCGTCTCGCAACACGTCATGCACATATGGGGATTTCCTCAAATCAGATGCTACTATGGGTGGTAGAGTATGCCTGCAATTTTTTAGCGTGGAATTGTCACATAGAAATTGCAAACGGTTTCGAGATCCCGTAGCGCTCGCCCACCATCCATGCCGGGTTAGTGCAGGCCTGGATCGCGGCACGGATCTCCGGTGTCGTCGTCGCTTGTGAAGAGAGATCAGCATCCTCGCCCCCGGTCCGGAACCTCGCTGAGGATG
>CAZPOK010000342.1:0-2780 GCA_964587905.1 uncultured Rhodobacterales bacterium
AGAGGAAGGTATTGGTGATCCGCTCGATCTCCGGCGCCATGGTGGCGGAGAAGAAGAGCGTCTGCCGGGTGAACGGCGTCAGCGAGAAGATCCGCTCGATATCCGGGATGAACCCCATGTCGAGCATCCGGTCGGCCTCGTCCACCACCATGATCTGCACGCCGGTCAGCAAGAGCTTGCCGCGCTCGAAGTGATCGAGAAGGCGGCCGGGCGTCGCGATCAGCACGTCGACGCCCCGGTCGATCAGCGAGTCCTGCTCCTTGAACGATACGCCGCCGATGAGAAGCGCCTTCGTGAGCTTCACGTGCTTGGAATAGGTGTCGAAGTTCTCGGCCACCTGCGCGGCGAGTTCCCGTGTCGGGCAGAGAACCAGCGAGCGTGGCATTCTCGCCCGGGCGCGGCCCTTCGACAGGAGGGTTATCATCGGCAGCACGAAGCCCGCCGTCTTGCCGGTGCCCGTCTGGGCGATGCCGAGCACGTCGCGCCCTTCCAGCGCCGGCGGGATGGCGCCGGCCTGGATCGGCGTGGGGGTTTCGTATCCCGTCTCTTCGACGGCTTTGAGAACTTTGGGGTCGAGCTTCAGGTCGCTGAACTTGGTCATGGATGTCCGTTTGTTACGGACCTGTCCGCGGCCCGTGCATCTGATGAGGCGTCGACCTGCGTGGCCGCGGTCCGCCATACGCGGATGCCTCGATGCGCGGAGCCCTACTGCATTGCCCGCCCAGCGTCAATGCGGGGACGTGCGTGTCGCGATGGATATCCCACGTCGGATGTATGCGTGCCGGAACACGAGAGATTCCCGGAGGCGGGACGGCGCAACCGTTTCCAGAACACGCGTCACTTCGACGAGGGAGACGAGTTCTTGCACAGATTCGACACGATCCTGTCTGCCTTGCTCTGCGCAGGCACGCCGCTCGAACCGTCCGATCTGCGCCGCATGCGGATCATATCAGGCAATACTGCCGCGCCGGCAGCAATCGGCCGCCGAGAAGGCTCGTAACCCGGTTGACAGTGTGGGGAGTCGAAACTACGTGTTTAAGGAACGCTGCTCGACGTTGTGAGTGGCTCAATAGGATTAAGGGGTGAGTAGAATGGGAAGCAAGTTTTATCCCACATCGACGATTCGCGGACTGGCGGGTAGCGTCGCCGTCTCGGTCGTGCTCGCGTCGTCGGCGGTGGCGGGAACGGTGCCTGCGAACGAATTCAGATCCGATCTTCGGATGGCGGAGCAACTGCTGACCATACGGCATTCGATTTCCGAGGCCCAGAATCCGGGCACGATGGCCTCGACGGCTGGAAAACTGTATAAGCTCGTCAGCAGTATGACGAACTGGACGAGCACGAGCACCCAAGGTCAGGAAGTAGTCGAGCCGGACTCACTTCCTTCCCCTCCGAGCGATGTCTCGGTCGTTCCGCTGCCGGCCGCTGGCTGGCTGCTTCTCGGCGGACTGGGTGGCCTCGCCGCGCTGCGCCGCCGCAAGGGCTGACAACTACACCGGATCGAACTTCCGACTGAACGAGAGGGCCTCCCATGCGGAGGCCCTTTGTCGTTTCGCGGCGGTCGCTCAGACCATCATTTCCTTCGTCGCCGTCAGCCTGAGGTCGGGGTGGTCGCGTTCGATCCGGTCGATGTCCCACTGGAGCCGCGTCAGGTAGACGATATCGCCATCGTGGTCGCGGGCGATGTGGCCCTTGTTGACGTTCACGAAGGCCTCGACCTTGTCCTTGGGGCCGGTCACCCAGCGCGCCGAGGTGAACTGCGAGGGCTCGAAGCGCACGGGCAGGCCGTATTCCAGTTCGATCCGGCTCGACAGAACGTCGAACTGCAGCGCGCCCACCACCCCCACGATGAAGCCCGCGCCGATCATCGGCTTGAAGACCTTGGCGGCACCCTCCTCGGCGAACTGCATCAGGGCCTTGTCGAGATGCTTGGCCTTCATCGGGTCGCCGGCGCGCACATTCTGAAGAAGCTCCGGCGCGAAGGATGGGATGCCGCTCACCCGGATCGCCTCGCCCTCGGTCAGCGTGTCGCCGATCCGCAATTGCCCGTGGTTCGGGATGCCGATGATGTCGCCCGCCCAGGCCTCCTCGGCGAGCTCGCGGTCGGAGGCGAGGAACATCACCGGGTTCGAGATCGCCATCGGTTTCTTCGTGCGGACGTGGGTAAGCTTCATGCCGCGATGGAAGTGGCCGGACGCCATGCGGACGAAGGCCACGCGGTCGCGGTGCTTGGGGTCCATGTTGGCCTGCACCTTGAAGACGAATCCCGCGACCTTGGTCTCCTCGGGCCCGATCTGGCGCGGTTCGGCGGATTGCGGCTGCGGCTCGGGCCCGTAGGTCCCGATCCCGTCCATCAGCTCCTTCACCCCGAACGAGTTGATCGCCGAGCCGAACCAGATCGGCGTCATCGTCCCGTCGAGAAAGGCCTGCCGGTCGAAGGCGGGCAGCAGTTCGCGCGCCATCTCGACGTCTTCGCGCAGCTTCCCGAGAAGATGCGCTGGCACGTGCTCGGCCAGCTTCGGGTCGTCGAGCCCCTCGATCCTGATGGACTCCGCCACCCGGTTCCGGTCGGCCCGGTCCATCAGCTCCAGCCGGTCGTTCAGGAGGTCGTAGCAGCCGACGAAATCACGGCCGACCCCGATCGGCCAGGAGGCCGGGGTGACGTCGATCGCCAGGTTCTCCTGGATTTCATCGACGATCTCGAACGTGTCGCGGCTCTCGCGGTCCATCTTGTTGCAGAAGGTCAGGATCGGCAGGTCGCGCAGGCGGCACACCTCGAA
>CAZPOK010000343.1:0-2776 GCA_964587905.1 uncultured Rhodobacterales bacterium
CTCTTCGCCGCCGCCGGCCTCTTCGGCACGTCCGGCGCGGCGCGGACGCCGCGGCATGACGGCGTCACCGGGCTTTTCCCCAGAGAGCACGGCGAGGCGCGTGTCGACGCCCTCCTCTCCTCCGCCGGTGAAGAGTCCGACCGTTTCGCCGTGATGGCCGTCGGCCTCGACGACTTCGCGGACATCGAAGCCCGGATGGGCACCCTGGCACGCGACGAGATCCTCGCGCAGGTCGCGACGCGCCTCACGGCAGAGGTCCGCGACGCCGATCTCGTCGTGCGACTGTCGGGGCCTGACTTCGCGCTGATCCTTTCACCGATGCGCCGTGCGGATCTCGAAGCGCTGGTGCGGCTGTCCACGCGCGTGCAGACCTGCCTCCGCGAGGCGCTGAGCATCGACGGCGCACGGGTCTACGTGACCGCCTCCATCGGCTTCTGCCTGCCCCGCAAGGCATCGTCCAGAAGCGGGCGCGGCCTGCTCCGCTCCGCCGAACAGGCGCTCGGCGACGCGCGCGCGCACGGGCCCTGGTCGATCCGCGCCTATTCTGCCGCCATGCACGCACGGCGCGGCACCTCTCCGGTCCACAAACGCGAACTCGAGGATGCGCTTTTGAACGGTCAGATCGTGCCGTGGTTCCAGCCGCAGATCCGCACCGACACCGGCGCCGTCAGCGGCATCGAGGCGCTCGCGCGCTGGTGCCACCCGGACCGCGGGTTGATCCCGCCGTCCGACTTCCTGCCTCAGATCGAGGACGCCGGCCTGTCGCAGCGCCTGGGCGAGCGCATCCTCCACGGCTCTCTCGCGGCGCTCCAATCGTGGGACCGGGCGGGGCTTCACGTCCCACGGGTCGGCGTCAACTTCGCGACCGGCGAACTTCGGAACCCGCAACTGGTGGAGAAAGTCCGCTGGGAACTCGACCGCTTCAATCTGGCCCCGGAGCGGCTGACGATCGAGGTTCTCGAGACCGTCATCGCCTCGACGGCCGACGACACCGTCGTCCGGAACCTCTGGAACCTGTCGAAGCTGGGATGCCGAATAGACCTCGACGACTTCGGCACCGGCCATGCGGCGATCGGCAGCATCCGGCGGTTCTCCATCCAGCGGGTGAAGATCGACCGGTCCTTCGTGACCGGCCTCGACAGGGATCCGGAACAGCAGAACATGGTCTCCGCGATCCTTCTGATGGCCGAGCGGCTTGGCCTCGACACCCTCGCCGAGGGCGTCGAGACCGCTGCGGAGCACGGCGCCCTGGCCCGTCTTGGGTGCCGCCACGTCCAGGGCTACGGGATCGCGCGCCCGATGCCCGACGGCGCCCTCCTGCGCTGGCTGGAGGAGCGCGAGAAATGCCCTTCCCCGAGCCTCCCGCAGACGGTCACGGCCTCCGGAGATTCAGGGAAAACGGCTTGACGTTTGCCCGCGCGGCCTGTTGAACCGCCGGTGACCGAAATCGGATGGTATGGGCGGCAAATGGACGATCAGAACAGGAACCTGATCCTCGCGACAGCTCTCAGTTTCCTCGTCATTCTCGTGTGGTTCCTGCTCTTCCCGCCGCCGGAGGAGCCGGTCACCGCTCCCGAGACCACCCAGATCGAGTCCGCCCCGGAGCTGGCCTTGACGCCACCGGTCGCAGGTGACCCCGCCGCCGTTCAACGCGACGCGGCCGAAGCCGCGCCGCAACCAGAAGCCCGGCGGATCGGGATCGATACGCCACGCCTCTCGGGAACGATTTCCCTGACCGGCGGACGCATCGACGATCTCGACCTCACGGGCTACCGGGAGACGATCGCGCCCGATGCCGAAACGGTCACGCTGCTGTCGCCCGTCGGTGCGCTCGACGCCTACTACGCCCTTTATGGATGGGTTCCGGGGGGCGGCCTCACCTACGATCAGGTTCCGGGCGCGAACACGGAATGGCGCGTCGCGTCCGGCGAGTCGCTCAGCCCCGGATCAGCGTTGACACTGGTCTGGGAAAACGACGCCGGACTCACCTTCCGCCGCGAGATCAGTGTCGACGAGGACTACCTCTTCACCGTGACGCAGAGCGTCGAGAACGCGACGGGCGAACCCGTGCGCCTTGCGCCTTACGGGATCGTCGCCCGACATGGCGTTCCTGACGATCTCAAGGGCTTCTTCATCCTCCACGAGGGCATCATCCGGATGGCCGACGGCGAGTTGACGGAGCTCAGCTACGGCGATGCCGAGGATTTCGGATTCGTCGAACGCGAGGGCGCCCGCGCGGAGGTGGAGGACGTCGCCGCGAACGGCTGGATCGGAATCACCGACCACTACTGGATGACGACGCTCATCCCGGAGCCGGGCCAGCCATTCACCGCCGTGGCGAAATACGTGGCGAACGCCGACATCTACCAGACGGAAGCCCGGCTGCCGCCGGTGACCGTCGCCCCGGGCGAGACGGTCTCCCGGACGACCCATCTCTTCGCCGGTGCGAAGGAGTGGGAGACGATCCGCGAGTATCAGAACGAGAACGGCGTGGAGCGCTTTCTCGACTCAATCGACTGGGGCTGGTTCTACTTCCTGACCAAGCCGATCTTCGCGGTGCTCCACTGGCTCAACGCGCTGATCGGCAACATGGGCTGGGCGATCATCGCGCTCACCCTCATCATCAAGGCCGTCCTCTTCCCGCTGGCCTACAAGTCCTACGTCTCGATGGCGAAGATGAAGGAACTTCAGCCCGAGATGGAGAAGATCAAGGAGCGGGCCGGCGACGACCGCCAGAAGCTCCAGCAGGAGATGATGGCGCTCTACAAGAACGAGA
>CAZPOK010000344.1:0-2768 GCA_964587905.1 uncultured Rhodobacterales bacterium
CGGCTGAAGAACTGCATCGCCTACGGCCCGGGCATCCTCGACCTCGCCCATCAGCCCGACGAATGGGTGGGGATCGACGACATGGCCGACAGCGCCAAGGTCATGGCGATGACGCTGGCGGAACTCCTCGCGCCGCGTTGACGCGGATGGACATGGATCCCGCGGTTTCCATCCCGGCGTGGCTCCCGTAGGCTCGCCGCGCGAAATGCGGGGGAAAGGCCATGTGCGGATTCGTTTGTCTCTGGAATGTCGGAGACGAGGCGCTGGCCGGGCGCATGATCCGGAGGATCGCCCACCGTGGCCCGGACGCGGTGGAGATCGCCCGGCTTCCCGGCGCGCCGGTCGTGATGGCGCACTGCCGGCTTTCGATCATCGGCCCCGAGGACGGGCGGCAGCCGATCTATCAGACCGAAGACATCCTCGTCGCGAACGGCGAGATCTACAATCACGAGGATCTCCGGGCGATCCTCGGCGAAAGCGCTTTCGAGACGGCATCGGACAGCGAGACGATCCTCCATCTTTTCCGGTCGGGCGAGAGCCGCTGGATCTCGAAACTTGACGGGATGTTCGCCTTCGTGCTCGCCACCCGCGACCGGGTCATCGCGGCGCGCGATCCGCTGGGGATCAAGCCGCTCTATCTGGCGCGGATCGGGGAGGGCCATGCCTTCGCGTCCGAACTCAAGGCGTTCGACGGCGTGCCGGTCGATTCGGTCGAGGCGATCCCGCCGGGCACGCTCTGGGACAGCCGAGACGGCTGGCGGCGGTGGTATCGCACGCCCCACGGCGCGGCGGTGGCCGAGTCCGATCTCGATGTCGACCACACCGCGCGCGAACTGCGGCTGGTTCTCGAGGAGGCGGTGGCCAAGTGGATGGTGGCTGACGTCGAGGTGGGCGCGTTCCTGTCGGGCGGTCTCGACAGTTCCATCATCGCCGCGGTGGCGCAGAAGGTCATGAGCGAGCAGGGCAAGGGGCGACTCAGGACGTTTTCGGTCGGCACCGAAGGCTCGCCCGACCTCATCGCCGCGCGGGAGGTGGCCCGGCACATCGGCTCCGACCACCGCGAGCACGCCTTCACCGGCGCGGATGTGGCGGAGGTTCTGCCGCACGTGATCTATCACCTCGAAAGCGCGGACGTGGACCTGGTCCGGAGCGCCATTCCGACCCTCTTCGCGGCGCGGCTGGCGCGGGAGGACGTGAAGGCCGTTCTGACCGGGGAAGGCGCGGACGAATTGTTCGCCGGCTATGCCTATCACCACCGCTACGTCGACGATCCCCGCGCGCTCGCCGAGGAGTTGACCCGCTCGCTCGGCACCATGCACAACATCAACCTGCAGCGCGTCGACCGGATCACGATGTCGGTGGGTCTCGAGGCGCGCACCCCGTTCCTCGACCGTGAGCTCATCGATTTCGCGCAGTCGATCCCCGCCGAACTGAAGCTGCGCAGGACCGACCCCGAGACCGTCGAGTCCACCGGCGAGACGACGGAGAAGTGGATCCTGAGGAAGGCCTGCGCCGATCTGCTGCCCGACGATCTGGTCTGGCGCAAGAAGGCGCAGTTCGACGAGGGCTCGGGAACCGTCGACGCGCTCGCGCGGGCGCTCACGGCACTGGCGACGAAGCAGGGCCCGGTGTCGCGCGAGGACGAGGCGGGTCTCTACGAGCAGATCCTGCGCGCGCGCTACGAGACGCCAAGCCGTATCCTGGAGAATGCGGGAAGCTGGGTTTCGGATCGCGTGGCCGCATCCTGAACGGTTGGACTCGCCAACCGCTGCGGCTTTGCGCTAACGTGTCGAAAAAGACAAAGACCTCAGGGAGATCTCCGATGCTTTCGCGCCTCACGTTCGCCGCGGCTCTGGCCCTTTCGGCCGGAACCGTCTCGGCGCAGGACACCATCACCATAGGGATGCAGCTCGAGCCGCCGAACCTCGATCCGACGGGCGGCGCGGCGGCGGCCATCGACGAGGTGACCTACGCCAACATCTTCGAAGGGCTGACGCGCTATCAGCCGGACGGATCCATCGCGCCGGGCCTGGCGGAGAGCTGGCGGATTTCGGATGACGGCACGGTCTACACGTTCAAATTGCGCGACGGCGTGACGTTCCACGACGGAAGCGCCTTCACCGCCGAGGATGTGAAATTCTCGCTCGACCGGGCGCGGGCGGAGGACTCGACCAACGCGCAGAAGGCGCTGTTCGCGGGAATCGCGGACGTGGCGGTCATCGATCCGACGACCGTGGAGATCACGCTCTCGGCGCCGAACGGCGGATTTCTGACGAACCTCGCCTGGGGCGATGCGGTGATCGTCGCGCCCGAATCGGTCGATCAGGCGGCGACCGCGCCGGTCGGCACGGGGCCCTTCCGGTTTGCGCGCTGGGTGCAGGGCGACCGCATCGAGATCGAGCGGAACCCCGACTACTGGGGCGCGGCGCCGGCGCTCGAGAGCGCGACCTTCAAGTTCATCTCCGATCCGACGGCGGCCTTCGCGGCGCTCATGGCGGGCGATGTCGACGCCTTTCCGGTCTTCCCTGCGCCCGAGAACCTGGTGCAGTTCGAGGCCGATGCCCGCTTCAAGGTGATCGTCGGCTCGACCGAGGGCGAGACGATCCTGTCGATGAACAACCGCTCGCCGGCGCTTTCGGACGTGCGGGTCCGGGAGGCCATCGCCCATGCGATCAAGCGTCAGGACATCATCGACGGAGCGATGTTCGGCTTCGGCACGCCGATCGGGACGCATTTCGCGCCCCACCATCCCGACTACGTCGACCTGA
>CAZPOK010000345.1:0-2761 GCA_964587905.1 uncultured Rhodobacterales bacterium
CCGAGAGCGGGTTGGTCTGGTCCATGAACTGGCTGAGCTGCGAGGAGCCGAAGAATTCGCGCACCGCGGCGGCAGCCGGTTTCGCGTTGATCAGATCCTGCGGCATCACCGTGTCGATCTCGACCGACGACATCCGCTCCTTGATCGCCCGCTCCATGCGAAGCAGGCCGACGCGGTACTGGTTCTCCATCAATTCGCCGACCGAGCGCACCCGGCGGTTGCCGAGGTGGTCGATGTCGTCGATCTCGCCCTTGCCGTCGCGAAGCTCGACCAGCGCCTTGATGCAGGCGACGATGTCCTCCTTGCGGAGCGTGCGCACCGTGTCCTCGGCGTCGAGGTCGAGACGCATGTTCATCTTCACGCGGCCGACCGCGGAAAGATCGTAGCGCTCGGAGTCGAAGAACAGGGTGTCGAAAAGCGCCGAGGCGGCGTCGACCGTCGGCGGCTCGCCCGGACGCATGACGCGGTAGATGTCCATGAGCGCGGTGTCACGGCCCATGTTCTTGTCCGCCGCCATCGTGTTGCGGATGTACGGGCCGACCGTGACGTTGTCGACGTCGAGAACCGGGATCTCGGTGAAGCCTGCGTCGACGAGCTCCTTCAGGGTGCCGCCCGTCACGGCGCCCTCCTTGTCGGTTTCCCAGGTGAGTTCGTCACCGGCCTCGACGTAGATCGCGCCGGTTTCCTCGTTGATGATGTCCTTGGAGACGAAGCGTCCGACGATCTGGTCGAAGGGCACGAGAATCTCCGAGACGTTGCCTTCGTCGATCAGCTTCTTGACCGCGCGCGGCGTGACCTTCTTGCCGGCCTCGGCCACGACCTCGCCCGTCTTGGCGTCGACGATGTCGAAGGCGGGACGGGTACCGCGGATCCGCTCGGGGAAGAACGTGGTGACCCAGCCCTTGTTCTTCTTGAGCTTGTAGGTGACGGTTTCGTAGTAGGCATCCATGATGCCTTCCTGGTCCAGGCCGAGCGCATAAAGCAGCGTCGTCACCGGAAGCTTCCGGCGGCGGTCGATGCGCGCGAAGACGAGATCCTTGGCGTCGAATTCGAAGTCGAGCCATGAGCCGCGGTAGGGAATGATGCGGCAGGCGAAGAGCAGCTTGCCCGAGGCATGCGTCTTGCCCTTGTCATGGTCGAAGAACACGCCCGGAGACCGGTGCATCTGGGAGACGATCACACGCTCGGTGCCGTTCACGATGAACGTGCCGTTCGGCGTCATGAGCGGCATGTCGCCCATGAACACGTCCTGCTCCTTGATGTCCTTCACCGACTTCGCGCCGGTATCCTCGTCGACATCGAAGACGATGAGGCGCAGCGTGACCTTCAGCGGCGCGGCGTAGGTCATGTCGCGCTGCTGGCACTCCTCGACGTCGTACTTGGGCCGCTCGAGTTCGTACTTGACGAATTCGAGGACCGCGGTCTCGTTGAAGTCCTTGATCGGGAAGACCGACTGGAAGACGCCCTTGATGCCCTCTCCATCGGCGGGTTCGGGCCCGTCGCCGGAGTCGAGAAACAGGTCGTAGCTCGACTTCTGAACCTCGATGAGGTTCGGCATCTCGAGCACTTCGCGGATCTTGCCGTAGTATTTGCGGAGTCGTTTCTGGCCAAGGTAGGTCGAAGCCATGCGCGTCATCACCTTTTTTGTTCGCAGCCGCATCCGCCGTCGGGGTCCGGCGATGCGCCCTCGAAACAGGGGGTTCGGATCCATACCTGGCCACCTTCCCACAGGCGGCCGCCCGATCCATGAACCGCACCTTAGACAGGGTCCGGGCACCGGGCCCTGTCTGAGACGCGGACGGCTGGGCCCGGAAAGTCCGGACCCAGCCATGTCCCTGAGGCGCTTTCGCGCCGGTCGTCCTCAGGCGAGGTCGACCTCTGCACCGGCGTCGGTGAGCTTCTTCTTGATGTCTTCGGCTTCGTCCTTGGACACGCCTTCCTTGACCTTGCCGCCGGCCTCGACGAGGTCCTTGGCTTCCTTGAGGCCGAGGCCGGTGATCGCGCGGACTTCCTTGATCACGTTGATCTTCTGGGCACCCGCGTTCTTCAGAACGACGTCGAATTCGGTCTGTTCCTCGGCGGCTTCACCGGCCTCTCCGCCAGCCGGGCCGGCCATCATCACCGCGCCACCGGCGGCGGGTTCGATGCCGTATTCGTCCTTGAGGATGGTTTTCAGTTCCTGGGCCTCGAGAAGCGTGAGACCCACGATCTCTTCGGCAAGTTTCTTAAGATCAGCCATTTCTGTCTTCCGTTTGCTAGATTGTGTTCCAACGCGAGGCATTCAACCCCCCACGCGGGTTCATTCCGTTGCTCAAGCAGCCTCGCGGCGCTCCTCGATGGTCGAGAGGATGCCCGCGATGTTCGAAGCAGGTGCGCCAATGGCCCCGGCGATGTTGGCAGCAGGCGCCCCGATGCAGCCGACGATCGAAGCGATGAGCTCCTCCCGCGACGGCATGGCGGCGACAGCCTTGACACCAGCCTGATCCAGCGCCGTCTCGCCCATCGCACCCCCCAGGACGACGAACTTGTCGTTGTCCTTGGCGTACTTGTCCGCGACCCTGGCCGCGGCCACTGGGTCTTCGGAATAGACGAGAACGGTCATGCCCGACAGAAGGTCGGCGATCGAAGAGACCGGCGTTCCCTCGAGGGCAATCTTGGCGAGCCTGTTCTTGGCGACGCGGACGGACCCACCTTCTTCACGCATGCGCGCGCGCAGGTCCTGCATCTCGGCAACCGTGAGACCCGCGTAGTGGGCAACCAC
>CAZPOK010000346.1:0-2744 GCA_964587905.1 uncultured Rhodobacterales bacterium
CTGGGAGCGAGCCGATCTCGCCGACGATCTGGCGCGCGAAATCTGAGCGCGGCCGGAGCGGCGGGATCCTCAGGCACGTTTGGCGGCGTCAGAGTTGACGGGAGGCCTCTACCAACCTGTCCATCGTGTCGAGCGCGTCCGTAAATCCCTGGGCGACGGCATCCGCCCCGACGATGTCGCGCGCCCTGGCGATGCGGTCCGCGTCGCTGCCGCAGATGACGACGGGGACATGCGGCACGGCGATCCTCAACGCGACCACGAGGCGGGAGAGCGCCGCGAGCGTGCGGTCGCTTCCGACCGAGAGGCCGACCACTTCGGGCCGTTCCGCAGCGATGCGGTCGACGATCTCGTCGTGAAGCCCGCCGACCACGAGATCGACATGCCAGCCGACCGCCCGCGCCCGTTCGGCGGCCATCGTGACGCCGAGCAGATGCTCCTCGCCCGGCGGGGTCGCGAAGACCGCGGATCGCGCGTCGACCGCGACGCTCGGGCGCGGCGCGAGCTTGCGGAGAACGAAGAAGAGGCGGCTCGTCGCGAGCGTGACCTCGGCGAAGGACAGTTCGTCCTCTTCCCATAGTTCCCCGAGCCGCCGCGCCGCGGGCGCGAGTCGGATCTCGCAAAGACGGTCGAAATCCAGCCCATCCCGCATCGCCTGGCGCCCGAGGCCCAGGGCCGTCGTCTGGTCGGTGTCGAGAAGTGCGGTGCAGAAGGCATCGATCTGGGATCCCGGCTGGTGCGGGCTCTCCGCCGCGCCGCCTCCGCCGCGCCGGGCGAGGCGGGCCACCACCTCCTCGGCCAGCGACCGGACAGCGTCTTCCCGAAGATCCTCCGAGCGGGTGTCTTCCGCAACGGGCGCGTCCGTCTGATTTGCTGCGCTTTCGGCCACGAAAGTTCGTCCCCCCGCATCGCCGGCGCGGGATAATCTCTCCCCGTTCACCGGTCGTCTCCCGCCGCGTCAAAAGAGGTTAGGGCAGACTCGCCTCCCGATCAACGGATTCGGCGCCGCGTCGGGCGGCGACCCGCGCGCCGCCCGCGAGAGTCGGCCCTTGACCGCCACCGGCCGCCGCGCCAGAAGCCCGCGGCATGGTCAGGACGAACAGCCCCTCCGGCGCCCCGTGGCGCAACTTCTACGGCCGCCGCCGCGGGAAGGGCCTGCGCGAGAGCCAGAAGACCTACCTCGACGAGGATCTCGCGGCGCTCTCGCCGGGACGGGTCTCGTGGGAGGAGAATCCCGACCGGCTGCCGCTCGACCTCGGCGCGCGGTTTCCCGGCCGGGAGATCTGGCTCGAGATCGGATTCGGCGGCGGCGAGCACATGGTCCACCAGGCCGCGCTGCACCCGCAGGCGGGGATCGTCGGCTGCGAGCCCTTCATCAACGGCGTCGCGATGCTTCTGCGAAAGATCCGAGACGCGGGCGTGGAGAACGTGGCGGTCCATCCCGGCGACGCCCGCGATCTCTTCGACGTGCTGCCCGCGGCCTCCGTCGCGAAGGCGTTCCTGCTCTACCCCGACCCCTGGCCGAAGAAGAAGCATCACCGCCGCCGCTTCGTCACGCCCGAGCATCTGGAACCGCTCGCGCGGGCGATGCGCCCCGGGGCCGAGTTGCGGGTGGCCACCGACATTCCCGACTACGTCCGCCAGGCGCTCGAGGAGGTGCCGGACCACGGGTTCGAGTGGGTCGCCGAGCGGCCCGCCGACTGGCGCGAACCGTGGGACGACTGGATCCCCACGCGCTACGAACAGAAGGCCCTGCGGGAAGGGCGGGTGCCGCATTACCTGACGTTCCGGCGGACCTGAGGCCGGGGCCGCCTCCGGCGGGAGTATTTGGGCCGAGATGAAGCGGAGCCATGGACGGTGTTCGCCGGCTCGTCTATCACCCTGTCCGATGAAGGATGAGGCGACCATGTCCGCACACGGCACCCCCGTTCCGATGACCGCGCACCGCGCGGCGCCGCTGACCGGCGAGGTGCGCGTGCCGGGCGACAAGTCGATCAGCCACCGCGCGCTGATCCTGGGCGCGCTGACGGTTGGCGAGACGCGGATCACCGGGCTTCTCGAAGGGCAGGACGTGCTCGACACGGCCGCGGCGATGCGCGCCTTCGGCGCCGAGGTCGCGCGGACGGGCGAGGGGGCGTGGTCGGTGCATGGCGTGGGCGTGGGTGGGTTCGCCGAGCCTGCCCAAGTGATCGACTGCGGGAATTCGGGGACCGGCGTGCGGCTCATCATGGGGGCGATGGCGACCTCGCCGATCACGGCGACCTTCACGGGCGACGCGTCGCTGGCCAAGCGCCCGATGGGACGCGTGACCGATCCGCTGGCGCTCTTCGGCGCGCGGGCCTACGGGCGCGCGGGCGGGCGGCTGCCGATGACGGTGGTGGGCGCGGCCGAACCCGTACCGGTGCGCTACACGGTGCCGGTGCCGTCGGCGCAGGTGAAGTCGGCGGTGCTGCTCGCCGGGCTCAACGCGCCGGGCGAGACAGTGGTGATCGAGCGCGAGGCGACGCGGGACCATACCGAGCGGATGCTGGCGGGCTTCGGCGCGGAGATCGCGACCGAGGAGACGGGCGAGGGGCGGGCGATCCGCCTCACCGGGCAGCCGGAGCTTCGCCCGCAGCAGATCGCGGTGCCCTCCGACCCGTCCTCGGCGGCGTTCCCGGTCTGCGCGGCGCTGATCGTGGAAGGCTCCGAGATCGTCGTGCGCAACATCGGGCAGAACCCGACGCGGACGGGGCTCTTCACCACGC
>CAZPOK010000347.1:0-2742 GCA_964587905.1 uncultured Rhodobacterales bacterium
TGGGCTCGGACATCGTGATGTGCTTCGACGAATGCCCGGCGCTGCCCGCCGACCGTGCGCGGATCGAAAAGTCGATGCGCCTTTCGATGCGATGGGCGGCGCGGAGCAGGGAGGCGTTCGGAGACCGCCCGGGGCATGCGCTCTTCGGGATCCAGCAGGGCGGGCTCGAACGCGAGCTTCGGGAGGAAAGCGCCGCGACGCTGCGGGGAATCGGCTTCGACGGCTATGCCGTCGGCGGTCTCGCCGTTGGCGAGGGTCAGGAGGCGATGTTCGGAGTGCTCGACTACGCGACCGACATGCTGCCCGTGGAAAAACCGAGATATCTCATGGGCGTGGGCAAGCCCGATGACATCGTCGGCGCGGTGAAGCGCGGGATCGACATGATGGATTGCGTCCTGCCCTCGCGGTCGGGACGGACGGGGCAGGCCTTCACCCGCCGCGGCGTCGTGAACATCAAGAACGCGCGGCACCAGGACGATCCGCGACCGCTGGATGCGGATTGCGCGTGTCCGGCGTGCCGGACCTACTCGCGCGCCTATCTCCACCATGTCTTCAGATCAGGCGAGATTATTTCGTCGATGCTGCTGACATGGCACAATCTTCATTATTACCAGGAGCTTATGGGCGATATCCGCGACGCGGTCGCCGGTGGGTGCTTTGCGGCGTTCGAAGCGGCCTTCCATGCGCAACGGGAAGAGGGGGACATCCCGCAAGTGTAATGGACGGGCCGCCAGCGAGCGGCGACCCGCCTTTGGTCCGTCAGGCTTTCTTCGCTGCAGCCAGGCGTTCCTCGATGCCGTCGCGGGAAAGGGAGGATTTGGGCGCGTCGCTGTTCTTCAGCTTCTCCGTCGCGCGGACGCTGAGATAGCCGAAGACCACACCGAAGCCGAGCGTTCCGAAAGTCAGTAGTCCAAGTCCGAATTCCATTGTCATTCTCCTTTCGGGGATGTGAATGCAAGGAGATACGCCCGGCACGATCTGAAGGATCACTCAGGTCGCGAATTCGTGAGAATTTTCAATGGCATACCCTCGTATACCGCTCGCTCGGAGACTGCTGCACAATCGCTGGGCGGAGATGCGCGGTTCGGAGGCGGTCAGTTGACGATGACAACGACCGTCAGCCAGAAGACGAGCATGCCGACGATGCCGAATTGCGCCGCGAGGAGGCTGAGGAGCAGGAGCGCGGTCAGAATGCCGCCGACGATCGCGACCTGATCGCGCACCGGGAGTGCTGCGAGCCGGTCGCGGACCTCCGCCACGGAGGCCTTGCGCCACACACCCGCGACGAGCGCGGCGGCCGCATTGCGGCAGAGCGCTCCGAGGCGGGTGGCGAGTCTTGCGGTGATGGCGGACATGGCATTGCCGGTGCTTTTCTGACGCGGTCGGAGTATGCCAATGAATACAACGGCTCGCAAGATGGGGCACGGGGGCGTGATCAATCGCGCCCTCGCGGTGCCGTCGTTGGCGGGATCGGTCTTTCTTCACGATCGCCCTTGCCCCGCGCCGGGGCGGGGGGCAGGATGCCCGAAACGACCTCCGGACTTGGTTGCCGGACGTGGTTGAACGAAGGGCCCATGGCCCCACATATTGAGGCGTTAACCCGGAGAAGGCCAAGCGTTGCCGCCGAGCGGGGCCAGAGCCTTCTTGCCAACAAAGGAACGTGAATGTCCGAGCAAACTCATACGTCCTATCCCGTCCTGCCGCTGCGCGACATCGTCGTGTTTCCGCACATGGTCGTGCCTCTCTTCGTGGGCCGCGAGAAATCCGTGCGTGCGCTCGAGGAGGTGATGCAGGACGACAAGCAGATTCTGCTGTCGAGCCAGGTGGACCCGGCGGTGGACGATCCCACGGCGGACGGCATCTTCCGCATGGGGGTGCTGGCGAACGTGCTCCAGCTTCTCAAGCTGCCCGACGGCACCGTCAAGGTGCTGGTCGAGGGCAAGACCCGCGTGAAGATCACCGAGTTCCTCGACAACGAGGTGTTCTTCGAGGCCGATGCGGTCGAGCTCGAGGAGAGCGATGGCGACGAGGCCACCGTGACGGCGCTCACCCGCTCCGTCGCCGAGGAATTCCAGCGCTACTCGAAGATCAAGAAGAACATCCCCGAGGAAGCGCTCGCCTCGGTCTCCGAAGCGAAGGATCCAGCCAAGCTCGCCGACATGGTTGCGGGGCATCTCGGCATCGAGGTCGCCCAGAAGCAGGAGCTTCTGGAGACGCTCGACGTGGGCCAGCGACTCGAGAAGGTCTTCGGCCTGATGCAGGGCGAAATGTCGGTCCTGCAGGTCGAGAAGAAGATCAAGAGCCGCGTGAAGAGCCAGATGGAGCGGACCCAGCGCGAGTACTACCTCAATGAGCAGATGAAGGCCATTCAGCGCGAGCTGGGCGATGGCGAAGAGGGCGCGAACGAGGTTGCCGAGCTCGAGGAGAAGATCTCCCGGACGAAGTTCTCGAAGGAGGCGCGCGACAAGGCCGAGGCGGAGCTCAAGAAGCTCAAGTCGATGTCCCCGATGTCGGCCGAGGCGACCGTGGTGCGCAATTACCTCGACTGGATGCTGTCGATCCCGTGGGGCGTGAAGTCCCGCGTCAAAAAGGATCTCGGCCGTGCCGAGAAGGTTCTAGACGACGACCACTACGGTCTCGAGAAGGTCAAGGAGCGGATCGTGGAGTATCTCGCGGTCCAGCAGCGGTCGCGCAAGCTGAAGGGGCCGATCCTCTGCCTCGTCGGACCTCCGGGCGTCGGCA
>CAZPOK010000348.1:0-2730 GCA_964587905.1 uncultured Rhodobacterales bacterium
TGAACCGCGTACGCCCGTCGGTGGCGGAGTCGAAGGTCTTGAACACCAGCGCCTCGTCCGGCTGCATGCGCGGGTAGTAGTACCAGCGCTGCTCCGGGTGGTGCAGCGCCACCTGCAGCTCGCCGATGCGGTCCTCGCCACGCCGTTCCACCGCCACCAGGTCTTGCTCGCGGACGGTGGTCGCATCGGCCATCACCAGCGGATGGTTCAGCACCGGCCCTGCGGTGGAGCGCCAGACGTTGATGATGGCGAAGCGCCGCGTGAGCAGGCGTTCGGCTTCTTCCGGCGCGTCGGCGAAGTGGTCGCGCAGACGCTTTACGCCGGAGCGTGCAGTGTAGTCGTTGTGCACGATGGAGGCGGGGTCGCGGATCTTCTTCTCGCGCTGTACGTCGACCGAAGAGGTGCGGCGGGTGTCGTCGAATATCTCGACGCGGCTGGCGCCGGTGAGGCGCTTCAGCAATGCCGTGACCTCGGCGTGGTGCACCGTCTCCACCTGCTCGTCGTCGTAGAAGTCGGTGACCGCCGTCGGCTGCGCGACCAGCATGAAGCCCTCGGCATCCAGGCGGTTGCCGGTGAGTTCGCGCCGGGCGTCGTGGACGGCGACCTCGTGCGTCGCAAAGTTGCCGAGGTGCTCGGTGCTGTCGCCGCCGCCTTTCGAGGGGACGTAGGCGAGCGGGCCGTCGAGATCGGCCAGGAACTTCAGCCTGGCGGTGACGGGGTCGGTGCGGCGGCCTTTCGGGCCTGAAGGTCCTTCCGACGTGAGTCGCTCTTCGGCTGCACGGACGGCTTTCGGCATGGTGTCGCTCCCTGATTCGGGTCCGCTTCCGGGGCCTCCATGCTAGCAGGGCAGGGGCAATAGGGCGTGCGTTGGGCTATAGTGTCTTCAGACGGTATGCAGAACGATCATAAGATTGCGTGCCGCAACCAGGGGAGACCAGAATGACCAGGAATTACTCCGTCCTCTATGCCCTTCTCCTGCTCACCGGCTTTTCGGTCCAGGCGCTCGCCGGACCCTGTGACGCCTATTACCGATTCGACGGCAATCTGAGCGACGAAGGCGGCAATGGCAATGCCGGCCAGATGATCGGACCTGAAGGCGCGACGGCGACGCCGCAGTTCGTCGAGGGCCGCTCCGGGCAGGCGCTGAAGCTCGATGGCAGCGCCGCGATGCGGGCGTTCGTCGATCTCAATCGCGATCGTTGTCCCCAGATGACGGTCACTGCCTGGATAAAGATCCAGCCGCTGGCCAGCCAGACGATCCTCGGCACCGGCGGCGGTGCCTGGCTGTGGGCGTCGGGATCCGTGCTGGGTGTCCGCACAGCTGGCAAGGATCTCAGGGTGCAGGATGCCATCTACGCCAACGGGGGCTGGATGTTCGTCGCCGCGGTCTGGGATCACAAGAGCGGGACGCATCGATTGCACTGGCACGGCCGCCACGCGGAGGCGGCCATCGGCACACGAACGAAACAGGCGAAACCGGCGATATGGCTCGGCGCGAACAACGACAGTCTGCACCATCGGGCCAAGGACCTCGTAATCGATGAGATGCGGATCATCGGCAGCGCGCTCGACGTGGAGCGGATCATGGCGATGCGGGACGCTCCGGCGGGTGCCGGCCAGTCGCAGCCTGCGATGGCGGCTGCGGCCGGCCAGGCCTGCAGCTCCCATGCGGGTTGCCCCGCCGGCTCGTATTGCGGGATGGACGGCACCTGTCATCCCGACAGTCACCGGCCGATGCAGAGCACGGGGAGTGGCACGACGCTGCAGGATCTGCAGGCGAGCTCGGCGCAGCGCAATGCCGACATTGCAGGCACGGTCGACTACGAGTCGCCGACGGACTTGCTGGAGAATGCCGGCACGGGGCAGAGCACTCGCCTCTCGCCGGAGACCGAGCAGGCGATCGCCGAACGGGTCGCCGAGAACCGGCCGCCGGAGATCGGGTACGCGTCCGAGGAAGAGGCGGTCGCCGCTGCCGAGCGGCGCGAGCAGGAACGGCTCGAGGAAGAGCGCCGGCAAGCGGAAGCCGAAGCCCAAGCTGCCGCTGCTGCGGGACCGCCCGAGTTCTATCCTGCCCCTCCTGAGTCCATAACACAGTACTCAGGCTCAATCGGGTCGATTGAGCGGCGTGTGGATTTGATCGGCTTCGAGACATTTTTTCATGCGTTGGCGTGGGGAGAGCGCCGCGATCGGCCTTGTCATGTTCGGGTAAGGGCGGGTGACGAACAGGAGACTTCGATCAGTTTTGCATGCTCGGGATGGGGGCTTTGGGGCGACCCGAATATGCGCAGTGTCGCTACGGCGCCGGATGCGCCCGTCTATGCGATTCAGGTCTGCAACAACAGCCGGAATGCCAAACGCAGGTTGAAAGGCGTCCGAGTCTGGGGCGCGAAGATCAACCCGGATGGCACGACATCTCCGGCCAACGTCAACGACGAAGAAGAGCTCAACAACTGCAACGACTGGGCGCCGCGACGAACTTGCCCAGATAACCAAATTGCCACTGGAGTGGTGGTGATGGCAAACGATGCCGGCGGTGACGATAAGGCGGATATCACGGGATTACGTCTGATTTGCCACTCGGTGGGTATTCGCTAGCGGGTAGGAGGGCCTTCAGGCCCGATCGGTTTCGCGGCTGAAGCCGCTCCTACAGTCCTCCGGTCCGTTCGATGAAGTCGCGCACCTCGGCCACGTTGGTGCCGTCCTTCATGTTGGTGAACAGGAACGGCCGCT
>CAZPOK010000349.1:0-2717 GCA_964587905.1 uncultured Rhodobacterales bacterium
CGACCCGCCCGCTGTCGCGTTCGTGAATGGCCACGGCGAACATGCCGTTGAACTTCGGGATCGCATCAGCGCCCCACTGGGCCCACGCCTTCAGCACGACTTCGGTGTCCGCCGTCGAGGCGAAGCGGTGGCCCTTCGCCTGAAGCTCCTCACGCAGCTCCTTGTAGTTGTAGATGCAGCCGTTGAAGACGACCGTCAGTCCGAGCGCTGTGTCGACGAAAGGCTGCGCGCCCGCCTCCGACAGGTCGATGATGCTCAGCCGCCGGTGGCCGAACGCGACGCGGCCATGCGCGACCACGCCGGAGCCGTCGGGGCCGCGTGGCGCCATGGTCTCGGCCATTCTCGCAACCGCGCCCACGTCGGCTGGACTCCGGTCAAAGGCTATGTCTCCGCATAATCCGCACAAATGTCAGTCCTCGATTTCATGGCTGGTCTGGGCTCTTGCCAAGCCTACGGGCCTGCACCTCGGCGGTCAAACCGGTGAGGGAACGTGGAAGAAGGTGTTCGGTTTCAGGCGCATCGGCAAGTCACGGCTGCCGTGGCATCTCATCGTGCCGCGCGCCGGCATGGATCCGCCTGCGCAGACCGTCGGCCGGCGTCAGGGTTGCCGTGCCTCGCGCTTGAACGGGTTCTCCTCGGGCACCTCGAAGTCCGGCACCAGCTCGCCTTTCGCCTTGGCGTCCGCCATGTAGCGGAAGGCGTTGATCGACATCCGCATCAGGTGCTCGCCGGCCTTCATCGGCGGATACTTCTCGAGCGTCTCCGGCGTTCGATACTTTGTCAGCGGTTCCACCACGGCGTGATAGTCGAGACCGAAGAATAGCGGGAAAGAATACCGCTCTTTCCCGATGTTCACGACCCGGTGCTGCGTCGACTTGAACTGCCCGCCCGACCAGGTCTCAAAGATGTCGCCGATGTTGACGATGAAGCAGCCGGGGATCGGCGGCGCCTCGATCCACACGTCCTCGGCGTTCATCACCTGAAGTCCCGGACCGCCCTGCAGGAGGATCGTGAAGCACTCAAAATCCGAGTGCGATGCGATGCCCACGATCTCCTTCGTCGCCGGCAGATCGTTCTCGATATACCGCAGCATCCTCAGTTGCGATGTCGGATAGGTGATGTGACGCGTCAGTTCCTCGGTCTCGACGCCGAGTTCCAGCGCAAGCGCGTCAAGCAGGCGCAGCCCGAGATTGAACACCGCGTCGTAGTAGCCCGCGACCGTATCCTGCCAGCCGGGAATGTCCGGCCAGACGTTCGGGCCAGTCATCCGCCACTCGGCGAGGTAGTCCGGATGGTCCGCCGGTGCCTCGTAGGACATGTCCCAGGCTTCGTTGAGGTTGATCGACTTCGGGAAATCCGCGCCGTTCTCCTCGAATGGCACGTAACCGCGATGGTTCGTGGTGAACCCCGACCAGTACTTCATCTTGAAGCTTCGCGGCTTCTCGTGAAATGCCTTCGAGGCCGCGAACATCGCGTCGATCCGGTCCTGTGGCACGCCATGCCCGGTGATGTAGAAGAACCCGGATGTCCGCGCCGCCTCGCCCAGCGCCGCGGCCACAGCCGCCGTGTCGTCGGGATCACCCGAGAAGAGCCCCGAAAGGTCGATCACCGGAAGGGTCGCGTCGTTCACCGTGAGGGCGCGCTGATCGTCTGACATGTCGCTTCGCATGGCCGTGTCCCCTGATTCTGCATCGCAGAAGAGGCTGCGCTCCAACAGGTCGAACGCATATGCGCGGCGATTAAGAAACCTCAAACGCTCGGGGCATCTGCTCAATATTTCACCGTCCAGGCGCAAGACTGGCGCACGAAAGACCCGTTCGCGTTGACCGTGACCTGCCTCGCCCGCGCAGCCTGTCTCCATGCTTGGCCTCCGTGCCGGGTGCGCTCCTCCTCCTCCCTTCCGGGCGCGCCGGGTGCGGACTTTCGACGGAGACGCTCACATGACACGCATGAACAGACGGACACTTCTCAAGAGCGGTGCCGCGACCGGCCTCGCCGCGGCCACCGGCGCGATCGGAACACCGCTCATCGCGCAGAGCAGAAGCCTCAGGATCGGCTCCTACGGCGGCTATTTCGAGGACAGTTTCAAGGAGCACGTCTACCCGGTCTTCACCGAAGCCACCGGTATCGCCGTCGAAAGTGTGACACAGCCGAACTCCACGGACTGGCTCGTGACGATGCAGCAGGCGACGCAGGCAGGCAGCGTCCCCGCGGATCTGTCGCTCTACGCCCGCGACACGCTGATCAAGGCCTCCCGCATCGGCGGGCTCCTCGCTCCGCTCGACCGCGCGAACATTCCCAACGCCTCGAATCTCGACGGCTATTTCGTCTTCGAGGCCTCCGAAGGCGCGCTTGGCGTCGGCGCGATGTCGTGGTTTTCGGCCATGGTCGTGAACCCGGGCGAGGTCGATGCCCCGGCAAGCTGGGCCGATTTCTGGGACAGTTCCATCTACGAGGCGAGCCTCGGGCTTTCGAAGAACTACAACTCGCAGTTCCTCGACATCGTTGCCGCCACCTTCTTCGCGGGCGAGGCGACCTTCGCCTCGCGCGACGGCATCATCGCCATCATCGAGAAGGCGGCCGAGATCAAGCCCAACGTGGCGCTCTGGTGGTCGGCGGAAAGCCAGATGGAGCAGTCGATGAAGAACGGCGACGTCATCGGCGGGCAGTACTACCTCGACGTGGCGAACCTGATGGCCGCTGACGGCTTCCCGATC
>CAZPOK010000350.1:0-2713 GCA_964587905.1 uncultured Rhodobacterales bacterium
GGACCTGCCGGAGATGGAGGCGTTCCTGCGCGAGCAGGTGCCCGAGGTGAGCTTCATCACCGCGCATGGCCAGATGGCGGCGGGCGAACTCGACGATCGGATGAACGCCTTCTACGACGGCAAGTACGATGTCCTGCTGGCCACGACGATCGTGGAGTCCGGTCTCGACATCCCGACCGCGAACACGATGATCGTGCACCGCGCCGACCTTTTCGGTCTCGCCCAGCTCTACCAGATCCGGGGGCGGGTCGGCCGGTCGAAGTCCCGCGCCTACGCCTACCTTACGACGAAGCCCCGTGCCAAGCTGACGCCCGCGGCGGAGAAACGGCTGCGCGTTCTGGGCAGCCTCGACAGCCTCGGCGCGGGATTCACCCTCGCGAGCCAGGATCTCGACATCCGCGGGGCGGGCAACCTCGTGGGCGAGGAACAGTCCGGCCAGATGCGCGAGGTGGGGTACGAACTTTACCAGTCGATGCTCGAGGAGACGATCGCCAAGCTCAAGGCGGGAGAGATCGCCGGCGTCGTCGAGGACGACACCCAGTGGGCGCCGCAGATCAACCTCGGAGTGCCGGTCCTGATCCCGGAGGACTATGTCCCCGACCTCGACGTGCGGCTCGGCCTCTACCGGCGCCTGTCGCAGCTGCACACGAAGGTCGAACTCGAGGGCTTCGCGGCCGAACTCATCGACCGCTTCGGCAAGCTGCCGCGCGAGGTCAACACGCTGCTTCTGGTGGTGCGCATCAAGGAGGAGTGCAAGAAGGCGGGGATCGCGCGGTTCGACGCGGGGCCGAAAGGCGCGACGATCCAGTTCCACAACGACAAGTTCGCCAATCCCGCGGGCCTCGTGGAGTTCATTCAGGCGCAGAAGGATCTCGCCAAGGTGAAGGACAACAAGATCGTCGTCCGCCGCGACTGGTCGACCGACAAGGATAAGATCCGCGGCGCCTTCGCCATCGCGCAGGATCTCGCGAAGAAGGCGCGGGAGACGGTGGCGGCCTGACGCCCCGATCCCATGGGCCGGTTCCTGCCGAGGCCCGATTGTTTCCGGATCGGGCCTTGATCGAGGGGTTAACCGCAGGTTAACAGGACAGCGGGGGCGTTTTGCGGGATGGTTACGTGCCTCAAGCTCTCATTGCCCTGCTTCTGGGCGGGTTCGCAGCACTTCTCGGCGGCATGTCTTCCGCCTCCTCTTCCGACGACGACGACGATGACGGATCGGCGGCCCCGGGCGGGCCGGACCAGGACGGCGACGGGTCGGACACGGGCGACAGCGGCGGCTCGAGCGCCGTGCCGGATGGCCCCGTCCCGGATGGCGCGCCGGCGCCGGAGCTTTCGGGAGACACCCAGGGCCTGGCGTGGGACGGTCCCAGCGCCGAGGAGCAGCTGATCGTCGAGCTGATCAACCGGGCGCGCATGGACCCTGCGGCCGAGGTCGCGCGCCTCGACGAACCGCTCGCCTCGGGCATATCCCCATCCCCCGCCGAACCGCTCGCGGTGACGCCCGAACTCGGCGCCGCCTCGCGGGCGCATTCGCAGGACATGGACGACCGCGACTTCTTCCGGCACACGAACCTCGACGGGCAATCGCCGGGGGACCGCGCGCTCGATGAGGGCCACGGCACGCGCTTCGTCGGCGAGAACATCGGCTGGATCGGCTCGGGGAGCCTGCCGTCCGACACCCAGCCGCGCACCGAGGCGCATCACCAGCACCTCTGGGACTCCGACGGCCACCAGCGCAACCTGATGGACGATCGCTGGTCCGAGATCGGCGTCGGCTACGACGAGGGCAGCTACGACGGCTGGAACGGGTCGACCTTCGTCACCCAGATGTTCAGCGACCGCGGCTTCAGCTATCTCACCGGGGTCGTGATCGAGGACGGCGACGGGGATGACTTCTACGACATCGGCGAGGGCTTGGGCGGCGTGCAGATCACCGCCCGCGACGGCACCGACAGCTTCGCGACCGAGACATGGGCTTCGGGCGGCTACTCGCTCGCGCTTCCGCGCGGGACCTACGAGGTGCTCTTCGAGGGCGGCGGACTCGACGCGCCGCTCACGCGGACGGTCACGATACGAGACGAAAACGTCAAGCTCGACGTCGTCGAGGACCGCGGGGTCGTGACGCTGGCCAGCCACGCGCCCGAGCCCGCCCCCGAGGCCGGGGCGGTGCTCGACTTCCTTCCCGTCGTGCCGATGGAGGATCTGCCCGACGACGAGGACGACGCGGAGACGGACCTTCTGCTGGCGTGAGGCGCGCCGGCGTCCCCTCAGTGCCCGCTCAGTGCGTCGGGACCATCCGCTTGGGTTCCGGGTCGGCCTCGCGCGACTGGCGCATCAGCCACCATGCGAGCCCCGAGCAGATCAGCGTGCCCGCGGTGAGCGGCACGAGCGTGCCGTCGAACGCGAGCCCGATGGGGGCCGCGATGACGACGGCGAAGACCGTGGAGATCGCCCCCACGACCGAGGCCGCCATCCCGGCGATGTGCCCCATCGGCTGAAGCGCGAGCGCGTTGAGATTGCCGAAGACCAGCCCCGCCATGAAGAAGATCGAGATCGACCAGAGCCAGAAGGCCGGGAAGGCGAGCGCGTCGGGCATGAGGCCGAGGAGGCTGACCACCAGAAGGCTGCCCGCGATGACGGTCTGGGTGGCGAAGGCCGCGATGGCGAGCCGCCGCATGCCGAGCCGCATCACCAGCGTGGCGTTGAGGATCGT
>CAZPOK010000351.1:0-2694 GCA_964587905.1 uncultured Rhodobacterales bacterium
GCGCCGCCTCGGCCAGAATCCCGAGGCTGAACTGGATCGTCCCCTGCACGATCAGAAGGTTCGCCACGTTGGGAAGGATGTGCTCGACCGAGATCCGCGCCGTCCCCTTCCCCGCCACCCGCGCGGCCTTGACGTAGTCGAGCGTCCAGAGGCTCAGCGCCGCGCCCCGCGTCACCCGCGCGAAGACCGGCGTGTTGAAGATCCCGATGGCGATGATCGCGTTGACCGCCGATGGCCCGAACACCGCCGTGATCAGGATCGCGATCACGAGGCTCGGGAACGCGAAGATCAGGTCGTTGCCCCGCATCACCACCTCGTCCACCAGGCTCCCCCGCCGCGCCGCCGCCAAGAGCCCCAACGGCACCCCGAACACGATCCCGATCCCTACCGCCACGACGGCCACGGCGATCGAGGTCCGCGCACCCACCATCAGCATCGCGAGGATGTCGCGCCCGAGGTGATCCGTCCCGAGCCAGTGCGCTCCCGACGGCCCCTGCATCCGCGCCGCCACGTTCAGCGTCTCGACGTCGTGGGGCGTCCAGAGGAACGAGACGAGCGCCGCTGCGACGAACACCGCGGAGAGCGCCGCGCCGAAGACGAAGGAGACAGGCCACCTCATGCCCGCTTCCTCAGCCGCGGGTCGATCACGGCATAGGCCAGATCCACGAGGAAGGTGACGAGGATTACCGCGAAGACGAGGAGCATCGTCACCGATTCGACGACGATCAGGTCGCGCTGCGTGATCCCCTGGAAGATCAGCCGCCCCAGCCCCGGCAGGAAGAACACGTTCTCGATGATGATCGCGCCGGCGAGCAGGAACGAGAACTGAAGCCCGATAATCGTCATCACCGGAATGAGCGCGTTGCGCATCGCATGGCCGATCACCGCCTGCCTGTGGGACAGCCCCTTCGCGCGTGCCGTGCGGATGTAGTCCTGCGCGAGCGTCTCGATCACGGCCGAGCGCATCACGCGGGCGAGGATCGACGCCTGCGGCAGCGCGAGCGCGACCGCGGGCAACGTCAGCGCCTTCATTCCCGCCCAAAGGCCCGCCTCCCAGCCCGGGAAGCCCCCGGCCGAGAACCACTGGAGCTGGATCGCGAAGACCAGGACCAGCAGCATCGCGAACCAGAAATTGGGCACCGCGATACCGAGCTGCGTCGCTCCCATCACTGCGTAGTCCGGCGCCCGCCCCCGCCGTGCCGCCGCCAGCATCCCCACCGGAAAGGCGATCAGGATGGTGAGCGCCAGCGCATAGAGCGTCAGCGGCAGCGACACGCCGAGCCGGGCCACCACCAGCTCCGCCACCGGCACGCGATAGGTATAGGACACCCCGAAGTCGCCCGTCAGCATTCCGCCGACCCACGCGAGATACCGCTCGACCAGCGTCCCGTCGAGCCCCAGTTCGCGCCGCAGCGCCGCCACCGCCTCGGGCTCGGCATTGAGCCCGAGCATGTAGGCCGCGGGGTCGCCCGGGACCACCTCGACCACGCAGAAGATCACGAGCGAGGCCACGACGAGGCTGAGTCCGAGCGAGACGAGACGCGAGGCGAGATAGCGGATCATGGCGCGACGTTACGCAAGCGAAAACCCGGGCGCCACGGCTTTCTGCCCGGAACTGCGGGGGCGGCCCGGCGTTGCCGGAAGTAGCGAAAGGAGGCCCGGATGAGCGCCGTCAGACACCTTCCGACCACCCGCGACGACCTGGTGGCCTTCCGCATCGACGGCGAGGTCGGCGCGGACGACATGGCCGCGATGGCCCGGCGCGTGAACGCCGCCTTCGACCGGCACGACACCATCGACATGCTCCTGATCTTCGACCGCTTCATCGGCCGCGACACCGGCGCGACCTTCGACGCCGAGGCGATGAAGGCGCAGTTCCGTTCGCTCACCAAGGTGGATCGCTACGTGGTCGTCGGCGCCCCCGACAGCGCCCGCCGGATGATCGAGACGATCGGATCGGTGATCCCGGTGACGCCGATGGCCTTCGACAAGGGCGACGAGGAGAAGGCCTGGGTCGAACTCGGCGCGCGGCCCGCATGATCCGCCCGCCGCCTCCATCTGTCCGAAAATATCCTCGGGGAGCGCGAGGGGCAGACAGCCCCTCGCCGGCCGTCGCTATTCCGACCAGCGCACCCCGGTCAGGTCGTTCGCCTGCGTCGGCGCGTTCTCCCAGAGGCCCTCGACCTTCGCATCAGCGACCCCGGTCTTGGCGAGCTGGAAGAGATAGCCGTTGACATAGTCCTCGGCGATCATCCGCTGCGCCTGCTCGAGGAGCCGCGAGCGCTCGACGCGGTCCGTCGCGATGTCGAGGTCGGCCATGACCTCCTGGAAGTCCGGATTGTCGTACTGGAAATAGTAGTCCGGGCGGGCATAGATGTTGATGTCCATCGGCTCGGTATGGCTCACGATGGTCAGGTCGAAGTCCTTGCCCCGGAACACCTGTTCGAGCCATTGCGCCCATTCGAGATTCTCGATCTCCGTTTCGATGCCGACGTCGCGCAGTTGCGCCGCGATGATCTCCCCGCCGCGCCGCGCATAGGACGGCGGCGGCAGCTTCAGCGAAAGCGTGAGACCTTCGCCGTAGCCCGCCTCGGCCAGAAGCCCCCGCGCCTTCTCGGGGTCGTGGTCCGAAAGCGCGATCAGGTCGACGTAGTCGGGATGGTGGGGCGCGAAATGCGTCCCGATCGGCGTGCC
>CAZPOK010000352.1:0-2690 GCA_964587905.1 uncultured Rhodobacterales bacterium
CTCACGCTGCTCGCGCTCTTCATCGGCTATCACCTGATCATGGGGATCGGCGGGGCGGACATGCCGGTGGTCGTGTCGATGCTGAACAGCTATTCGGGCTGGGCGGCGGCGGCGATCGGCTTTTCGCTGTCGAACGATCTCCTGATCGTGGTGGGCGCGCTTGTCGGCTCCTCCGGCGCAATCCTGTCCTACATCATGTGCAAGGCGATGAACCGGTCGTTCATCAGCGTGATCCTGGGCGGCTTCGGCAATGCGTCGGGGCCGGCCACGGCGATCGAGGGCGAGCAGATCGCGATTGATGTCGACGGGGTCGCGGCGGCGCTGAACGACGCGGAGTCGGTCGTGATCGTTCCGGGCTACGGCATGGCCGTCGCGCAGGCCCAGGGCGCGGTGAGCGAACTCACCAAGAAGCTGCGCGCCAAGGGCAAGGAGGTCCGCTTCGCCATCCACCCGGTCGCGGGCCGGCTGCCGGGGCACATGAACGTGCTTCTGGCCGAAGCGAAGGTGCCCTACGACATCGTGCTCGAGATGGACGAGATCAATGAGGACTTTCCCGAGACGGACGTGGTGATCGTCATCGGATCGAACGACATCGTGAACCCGGCGGCGCAGGACGACCCGACCTCCCCCATCGCGGGGATGCCGGTGCTCGAGGTGTGGAAGGCCAAGCAGGTGTTCGTGTCCAAGCGCGGCCAGGGCACCGGCTATTCGGGCATCGAGAACCCGCTGTTCTTCAAGGAGAACACGCGGATGTTCTACGGTGACGCAAAGGCCTCGCTCGACTCCCTCCTGCCGAAGATCGAGTGACGGTCACGCGGTGGATGTAATCTCTGACTGGAAGGGCCGGGAGGATGCGATCACGGCCCTGTTCGAGAGGACATTTGCCGCCTCGGAGGGGGAGGCCGAGGGGCGGCTGGTCGGCGCGCTGGCCCGCGACATCCTCGCCACGACACCCGCGTCCGAGCTGTTCCTTTTCGCCGTCGAGGCGGATGGCGCGCCCGTTGCCTGCATCCTCTTCACGCGGCTCGTCTTTTCCGGGGACGACAGGAGCGTGTTCCTGCTGTCCCCGGTCGCGGTCGCGCCCGAACAGCAGGGGAGCGGCCTCGGCACGGGGCTCATCGCCCATGGCCTCGCCTCCCTGCGGACGCAGGGGGTCGCGGTCGCGATGACCTACGGCGATCCCGGCTTCTATGGCCGGCTCGGCTTCCTTCACGTCGCCGAGACCGACGTGCCCGCGCCCTTCCCGCTGGCCCATCCGGAAGGTTGGCTCGCGCAGTCGCTCGACGGCGGGCCGGTGGGCGTCATCCGAGGCCGGTCGCGGTGCGTGCCCGCGCTTGCGCGTCCCGAAGTCTGGTAGCGATTTTTTTCGCGACGGAAGTCCGGCCTTCTCCCGTTTCATCCACGGGGATGAACACGGAGGACCGTTCAATGAATATGACCCATTCCGTCCTGGCACTGGCGCTTCTTGCCGCGCCGGCCTTCGCCGACGCGCCCCATGGCATCGACCGGGGCGGCGTGCTCGACCGCGTCCAGGACCGCATCGACCGGCGTGAAAGCTATGTCGACCGGCAGACCGACAATGGCGTGCTCGACCGCGTCGAGGACCGGATCGACCGGCGCGAGGACATCGCCGACCGGCGGGGCTTTGCCGGCAATCGGCAGGTGGACCGGCACGAACGCCGCAGCTGGTGGCGGCTCGCCCACTGAGCGTCGGGGCGCCCCGCCCGCACCAGGCGGGGCGGTTCGCCCGGGTCCACGCTCTCGGGGCCATCCGATCGCGCTCTGGGAATCTCCGGGATGGGGGCGAGGGCCTGCCGCCGTGTTGCCCTGCTGCAGGGTGCGGAAAATTCGGGAATCCGGTGAAATTTCCACTTGCGTGAATCGCGCATGGGCCTCATATGCGCCTCCACAGACGCCAACGCACGCGCCTCTGGCCACGCCCGGGAGGGCCCCCGCGAGGGATCACCCACTTGGACCGGCACGCGTTTATGCAGCGACGGTAACGTCTCCCTTGGAACTGAGCGGTCATATATGGCCGGGTCTATTGGAGATGACCATGACGATGCATTTCGCGGGGGCGGAAGCCCTTCCCGTTGACACACCTTCCCGTCTCGATGCTTTTGCGCTGTCGCGTGAGTTCGACCGGCCGACGCTCGTTCTCGATACCGAGATCGTGGCGGAGAACTACCGCGCGCTGAAAGCGGGCCTTGGCGAGGCCGACATCCACTATGCCGTCAAGGCGAACCCGGCGCGCGAGATCGTCTCGCGGCTCATCGGACTCGGCTCGCATTTCGACGCGGCCTCGCGGGGCGAGATCGAGCTCTGCTTGTCGCTCGGCGCGCGGCCGGAGACGATTTCCTTCGGCAACACGGTCAAGCGGGCCTCCGACATCGCCTTCGCATGGGTCGCGGGCGTGACGCTGTTCGCGGCCGACGCCGAGGAGGAACTCGAGAAGATTGCCGAGCACGCGCCGGGCGCCGACGTCTACATCCGGCTGATCGTTGAGACGTCCGAGGCGGACTGGCCGCTCAGCCGCAAGTTCGGCTGCGACCGGGACATGGCGCTGCGGCTTCTCGATCGCGCGACGGCGCTGGGGCTGACGCCCGTCGGATTCTCGTTCCACGTGGGCAGCCAGACGAAGCGGGCGAACATGTGGGCGGTGACGCTCGACGAGATGGCGCGGATCTGGG
>CAZPOK010000353.1:0-2685 GCA_964587905.1 uncultured Rhodobacterales bacterium
GGGAAGGTGAGAGGATTGTGCCTTGGCGGCTTCTCGCGCATCGCGGCGGTCGCATTCCCCGCGTCAGCGGGGCCGGACCACCTTCGTCTCGGACCCGAGCGCCTGCGCAAGCGACTTGAACCGCGCCTCGGCCACCTCGCCGAAAAGCGCCTCCGCCCCCTTCGCCAGATGGAATGCCAGCAACCGCTTCTTGGGAAAGAGCCGAAGCGACCCCATCCGCTCGGGCACCTGGCCCGACGACATCGCGCCGAAGCGCATCGCCTTTCCCAACACCTCGGCCTCGGTCGCCTCTGCCGGGCTCAGAAGGTCGTAGAGCGGCTCGAAGCGCGAGCCCTCCCGGCTGTTCTTGTAGCGGTGGAGCAGGGCGAGACCGATGAAAACCCGCTCGCGATGATTGAGCCCGCCGAGGTTCGCCCGTGTCGCGTAGTCGAAGCAGACCTCGTAGCGGTAGTCGGGATGCGCGCGCCAGCTCACGTCGTGCAGCAGGCAGGCGGCCCGGACGATGCGCTCCTTCTCGGGATCGGCCCCCTTGAAGAGCGGCGAGATGAAGCGGAAGAGCTGATCGCCGAATCCGGGCAGGCGGGCGTCCTTCTCTTCGGCGAAACGGCAGGCCTCGATCAGCGGATCCCGGTCGCGAAGCCGCTGGGGCATCTGCTCGTAGAGCATGCCCTCGCGGATCCCGTAGGACGACACGGCGATGTCGTGCGGCTTGAAGGTCGCGACAAGCTGCTTGAGGACCTGGGCGGCGATCGGGATGAGGCTCATCCGGGCCTCCGAGACGCCGGTCCGCGCCATCAGGTCCGCGACGCTGTGCTTCTCGATGTACTTGACGGTCGCGCGCACGTCAGCGCGGCTCATCCGGTATTCGTGGAGCACGAGGAGCGGGTAGTCGCGGCGCAGCATGTCGACCCGGGCGAAGGCGCGCCATGAGCCGCCGACGAGGAACAGACGGTCGTCCTGATCGCCCATCCGGTCCTTCAGGTCCGTGAGGATTTCGCCGACATGCGCCTTCAGCCCCTTCTTCCCGCCCTTGACGGTCCCGAGCCTCAGCGGCCCCAGGGCCGAGGTCAGGCGCCGGCCGACCCGCCCGCCCCGCAGTTCGGCGAGCTCCATCGACGAGCCGCCGATGTCGCAGACCATGCCGTAGGCGCCCGGCCAGCCGAGCAGAACGCCCTGCGCCGAAAGCCGTGCTTCCTCCTCGCCGTCGATGACCCAGAGACGGAGGCCGGTCTCCCGCTCGATCTCCTCCCTGAAAGCGGGACCGTCCTCCGCCTCCCGCACGGCGGCCGTGGCGACGGCCGTCAGCGGTGCGGCGCCCATGCCGTCCGCGAGCAGTTGAAAGCGTCTGATCGCTGCGAGGGCACGGACCTTGCCTTCGGGGTTGAGCCGTCCGGTCTCCGACATGCCCGCGCCCAGGGCGCACATGATCTTCTCGTTGAAGAAATAGGCCGGGCTTCGCGCCGCGCCGTCGAAGACGACGAGGCGGACGGAGTTCGACCCGACATCGACGACGCCGACGCGCGACAGGGCCCGCGCCGACGGGTCGTCGAAGAGCGAGCGTGCGAACGGGCCACGAATGTCGTGGGCCTCCCCGCGTCCGTCCATCGAGGCTCCCCTAGCTGGTCGGTGCGACACTGACGCCTCGGCTCCGGGAGGTCAATCGTCGGTGTGGGCCAGTTGCGGCACATCCGCCGCTCCGGCAGTCCCGCGCCCGGAAAGCGACGGGTTCTCCATGAAGAAGCGGTGGCAGTTGAAGGCTTTCTGGCCCGGCGGGATGTCGGGCCGCGTGAAGCTGCCGTCGGGCCACAGGATCCAGCTCTGCGCCACGTCGGCCATGTTGGCGGCCATGATCTGGCTCACGATCTGGGCCTTCACGGTCGGGTTCAGGCATTCGACCAGCGTCTCGACCCGGCGATTCAGGTTCCGGTCCATCCAGTCGGCGGAGGAAATGTAGACGCGCGCCTTCTTGGAGGGCAGGCCCTGGCCGTTGCCGAAACAGACGATGCGGGAGTGTTCGAGGAAGCGTCCGACGATCGACTTCACCCGGATGTTCTCGGAAAGCCCCTGTATGCCGGGCCGTAACCCGCAGATCCCGCGGATCACGAGGCTGATCTTCACGCCGGCCTGGGAGGCGAGGTAGAGCGCGTCGATGACGTCGGCCTCCACGAGGCTGTTCATCTTGGCCCAGATCACCGCCGGGCGCCCGGCCGCCGCGTGCTCGGCCTCCTCGGCGATGCGCTCCAGAAGCGTGCCTTTCAGCGTGAGCGGCGAGATCGAAAGGTTCTCGAGCCGCTCCGGCTGGGCGTATCCGGAGAGGTAGTTGAAGACCCGGGTGGCGTCCCGCCCGAGCGGGGCGTCGCAGGTGAAGAGACTGAGGTCGGTGTAGATCCGCGCGGTGATCGGGTGGTAGTTGCCGGTGCCGTAATGGGTGTAGGTGACGAGTTGCCCGGCCTCGCGGCGCACGACTGTCGAGATCTTCGCGTGGGTCTTGTAGTTGATGAAGCCGTAGACGACATGCGCGCCCGCGCGCTCCAGACGCCGGGATTGCCGGATGTTCGCGGCCTCGTCGAAGCGCGCCTTGAGCTCGACGAGCGCGGTCACCGATTTTCCGTCTTCCGCAGCCTCGCAGAGGGCGCTCACGATCGGGCTGTCGCGCGAGGTCCGGTAGAGCGTCTGCTTGATCGC
>CAZPOK010000354.1:0-2673 GCA_964587905.1 uncultured Rhodobacterales bacterium
GGCCCTCGTCCTTCGGCGCGCCCGCGAACTCGAACTGCAGCGCGCGTTCGCAGGGATGGCCCAGACGCGAGCCGCCGAGGTAGTCGCGCGGCGGCGTGGTCGCGCGCTCCGCTTCGAGGGCCGCGTCCACGGCCGCGTTGATGCGCTCGGCGATGCCGGGGCGGTGGTTGTAATCGAGCGTCAAAACGGGACCTCCGGCGCATTGGCCCGGGCCTGGTCGGCCATGGCCTCGCGGAAGCCCTCGACGGCCTCCTCGATCAGCGCGCGCACCTGCGCCTCGGTCAGATCGGCGAGCTGCGTGCCCCAGCCGATCTCGTCCATCAGCAGCGCCACCCGCTGCATCGTGGCGGTGACCGCGGCGCGTTCCTCTTCGGTGAGATCAACCATGCCGACACCCGCGCGCGCCCGGCGCGTCCAGTCGCTCTGGCAGGCCATCGAGCAGAACCAGACCGAGGGTCGGGGCCGCTTGGAGCGCACCGGATCGCGCCAGCCAAAGCCATGCGGGAGCTGCCCACAGACGGCACAGAGCGTGCCGCGCGGATGCCAGAGCCGATGCCGCTCCGCGGCGGAAAGACGGGAGTTCGAGGCCATGGCTCATGCCGCCCTCCCGACGGTGTCGGCCTCGCCGTCCGCCCCGAACACGAGCGCGCGGATCGCCGAGCGGTTGAAGCGGAAGGAGAGCAGCGCCGAGGCCTGATAGCGCGTGAGCCCGAAATCCTGCCGGTACTCGGCCGGGAGCCAGGCGAGCTGCTTGTCGGTCGGCGGCTGGTTCAGCCAGCGGCGGGTCTTGTGGGCGCTCTCGTCGCTCTCGTGCTCGTTGAGCCAGTCATCGGCCGCCGCGAGGCAGACGGTGCGCTCGCCCACCGCGAGCAGCCGCGGGCGTTCGCGGTGCACGCCGCCGACCGCGTACCAGCGCCCGTTGAGGAAGAAGACACCGCCCCAGGCGCTGAACCCGCCCGCCATGAGCGCGCCGTCGTCACCGAAGAGATCCACCCAGCGAAAGCTCGAGCGCTTGAGCAGATCGATCTCGGACATCACGAAGGCGCCGAGCGGATCGCCGTCCTCGTCCGCCTCTCGCTCCCAGAGATACCCGCAAAGCGGACACTCCATCGTGGCGATCGGCACCTGCGCGCCGCAGTCGGGGCACTCCTTCGTGGGCGCGTCGCCCGTCGCCTCGCGCCCGTCGAGGTCGACATCCTGTTCCAGCGCCCCGTGCATCAGCGTCGAGGTCCCGAAATCCAGGACGATGCAGTCGGTCTTGACGACGCCGGGATGTTCGGCCGGGTCCACGGTGCGCAGGCCGCGGCCGACCATCTGGATCATCGTCGACTTGTAGGAGCTTGGTCGCAGCAGAACGACGCAGGAGGTCGGCGGGTGATCCCAGCCCTCGGTCAGCACCGCGACATTGACGATGACCTGCACCTCGCCGGCGGCATAGGCCGCGAGCGTCGCGCGCCGTTCGCCGGCGCTCATGTCGCCATGGACGAGCCCGGAGGGCGCCCCGGCCGCCGCGAAGGCCGCAGCCACGTTGCGCGCGTGATCCACCGTCGAGCAGAACACGACCGTCTGGCGGTCGCCCGCCTTCTCCTTCCAGTGCCGGATCACCGCCTCGGTGACGAGCGCGCGGTTCATGATCGCGTCGACCGCCTCCATGTCGAAGTCGTCGACGGACTTGCGGACCTGCCCGAGCTCCTCCTGCACGCCGACATCGATCACGAAGGTCCGCGGCGGGACGAGGTGACCGGAGGCGATCAGCTCGCCGATCCGGATCTGGTCGGCGACGTTGGAGAAGACCGGGCGCAGCGCCTTGCGATCGCCCCGGTTCGGCGTGGCCGTCACGCCGTAGACCCGGCAGTCCGGATTGCGGTCGCGCGCGCGGTCGATGATCCGGCGGTAACTCTCCGCGGCCGCGTGGTGGGCCTCGTCGATCACCAGCAGATCGAGCGCCGGCAGCGCGTCCAGATTGCCGGTCCGCGCGAGCGTGGGAACCATGGCGAAGGTGACCTGGCCGTTCCACGCCTTCTCCCGGGCATCGACGACGGAGGTCGTGATCTCCGGATTGATCCGCGCGAACTTGGCCCGGTTCTGGCTCGTCAGCTCGTCGCGATGGGCCAGCACGCAGGCCTTGGCGTCGCTGCCGCCCACCGCGCGCCCGGCGACGGCGGACAGCATGATTGTCTTGCCGGCGCCGGTGGGCGCGACTCCGAGCGCGTTGCCGTGGGTCTCGAGCGCAGACAGGCTGCGCTCGACGAACTGTTTCTGGCGGGGGCGAAGCAGCATGGCCGATCCCCCGTCACTGCGCCCAGGACGGCCGCCCGGGGGCGCCGGCCGAGGGGTGCGGGGCGGCGGCGGGCTGTGCCCCCGCCGACGGTGCGGGCGCCGGGCGCGGCGTCGCCCCCATCAGGCTCGCATAGTCCTTGTGGTCGGGCGTGATGGCGCCGCGGATCTCGTTCTTGTCGTCACCGTTGGTGTCGGTGCCGATGTCGATCCGCGCGATGAACTCCAGCCCGTCGAGATCGGCGAAGCCGTTGATGCGCCGCGCGGCCTGCGCCTCCGGCGAGGTATCCTTGTCGGAGATCCCGCGCGCGGAGTTGAGAATGCCGCGCACCAGGCTGCGCCCCATGTTGGCCCAGTTCGGCCCGTTCGGGCTGTAGAGCCCGATCAGGCTGAACA
>CAZPOK010000355.1:0-2655 GCA_964587905.1 uncultured Rhodobacterales bacterium
GAAAACGGATCGTCGAACCCCTCCAGCGTACAGCTGAAGGTTCCGTACGACACCGTCAGAATTTTGCTCGAACCAACCATGTGCGCCTGCTTTCTGCCAACTACAACACCGTGAGGTTTACGGATCGGTGGTTCCAAATTAGGAACAGACTGCGGCAATTCGATGGAATCTGACCCGATTTGTGCCCCAGACTGTATCGACTTCGCGAGAAAATCTTCGGATCTCCCCTGTGATTGTCCACTCTCCTGATCCTATTGTACTCGTCGGCGCCGGCGATGTCAGCGCCGACGATATCAAAGTTGCGCGTCGGTACGGGTCGAAGGTCGTCGCGGCGGACGGAGGTGCGTCGCATTGCGTGGCGGCGGGTATCGTCCCGGACGCGGTGATCGGCGATCTCGACTCGCTGCCCGGTGCGGTGCGGGAGGTCGTTCCGGAGGACCGCATTCACCGTATCCCGGAGCAGGAGACGACGGATTTCGACAAGTGCCTGCGGTCGGTCGCCGCGCCGCTCGTGCTGGCCGTGGGCTTCGCGGGGCCCCGGCTCGATCACATGCTCGCGGCGTTCAACGCGCTCGTCCGGCGGGCGGACACGCCCGCCGTCGTCGTCGGGCCCTCCGACCTGGTGTTTCATGCGCCGCCGCGGCTCGCGCTCGATCTGGCGGCGGGAGAGCGGCTGTCGCTGTTCCCCCTGGCCAGCGTCTCCGGGCGATCCCGGGGACTCCTCTGGCCGATCGACGGCCTCGCGCTCGCGCCGTCGCGGCGGATCGGCACCTCCAACGTCGCGACGGGGCCGGTCGTGATGGAGTTCGACGCACCCGGCATGCTCGTGATCACGCCGCGGGCGGCGCTGCCGGCCGTGATGCGGGGGCTTTCCGGCTGACGGCATGTTCCCGCGCGATCACGTAGAGGCCGGCCGCGACCGTGACGAGGATCCCGGCGAGCGCGAGGCCGTTCGGGAAGTCGCCGAACATCAGAAGACCGATGACGGTCGCGAAGGGAATCTCGAGATACTGCATCGGCGCCACCGTCGAGGTCGGGGCGAAGCGCAGGCTCCAGGTCATCAGCAGATGCGCGCAAGTGCCGAGAACTCCCAGAAGCGCGAGGAGCGTCCACGCGTCCGCCTCGGGCGTCACGGGGTCCAGCCCGGCGAGCCCCGTGCCGTCGAGCAGGACCAGCGCCGGGAGCAGGACGACGCTCGCCATGATGCCGGACACGCACTGGAGCGAGATCGGATCGGTTTCGCGCGCGATGGTGCGGGTCACCAGCATGAACAGCGCGAAGACCACCGCCACGCCGAGCGGCAGGAGCGCGGGCAGACCGACCTCGGCAAAGCTCGGCTGCATGACCATGAGCGTCCCCGCGAAGCCGACGGCGCAGGCGCCGAGCCGCCGCGCGCCGACCTCCTCGCCCAGAAAGAACCAGCCCAGCAGCAGCATGACGAAGGGCATCACGAAGGCGATGGCGATCGCATCGGCGAGCGGCAGGTAGCGGAGCGCCAGGAACATCATCGAGATCCCGAGGATGTGGAGCACGGTCCGCAGCGCGGTGAGGCCGAACACCCGGCCGGTCGTGCGGAACCGCCGCGCGCCCACGACCATGAAGGGCAGCAGGATCGCCGCCTGCACCGCGAAGCGCACGGTGACGAGCTGGAACACCGGGATGGTCTCGCCGAGACGCTTCGCCATCCCGTCGCCGAGCGGCGCGAGAATGCAGAAGCCGAGCATCAGGAGGATGCCGAGGACGGGGCGGTCGGGGCTCATCCGGCGACGCTACCGGGGCGGGGAACGGGCGGCAAGGTGCCGGAAGGTCGGTGACTGTGGGGAAACGGTTTGCCTCTGCAAGGCAGATACCCTAGCGTTTTCGGCAACGGAGATATCTGAAGGTTGCGTGTTCGATGCCTTTCGGACTTTAGTGCGCGACATTCGGGGGCGGTCATGAGGGGAAGCGTCGGATGAAGATTGAAAGACTGAGACTGCTTGCGTCGATCGCGGGAGTGGCCGCGCTGGCCGCGTGCAGCGGCGGCGGGTCGGACGATACGTCGGACGGTGGGGGCTCGGGCAGTAGTATTGTGCCCGATCTTCCGGGCGACACGGACAGCGTGTTCGTCGCACGGGTGCAGGAGCTTACGTCTATCCTCGAAAGCCCGCTCGTTTCGAGCGGCGACGCGACCCTTCCAGATGCACCGACGCCGGGTTCCGCGACGTTCACCGGTTCGGGACTGATCGTCGACACGAATACCCCCGACACGGTCGATACCGTTGCGGAGGCGCTCGAGTTCGCCATCTTCGCGACGGATGCGCAGGCGACAGTTAATTTCGTCGACGGTGATGTGACGTCGGTCCAGGACAACTTCATCGACGTCAGCGGCGCGTCTGTTGCGGGCTCGGTCGAGATGACCGACGGATCGTTCACTCCCGGCGTGGGCACATTCACGGGAACCGTCACCGGTTCGGTCAAGGACACCGACATCTCGGCATCGCAACAGGGCGTGATCTACGGGGAGCCCTCGGACGGTGCCGTCATCGGCTCGTGGTCCGCGACGGGCTCGGACGGCGAATATGACGGTATCGAACTCGGCGGCGCCTTCGCGGCGGATAACTGACACGGCGCGACGCGCCACCGTCCATCCGGGCCGGCGACCCTGTCGCCGGCTCC
>CAZPOK010000356.1:0-2635 GCA_964587905.1 uncultured Rhodobacterales bacterium
ACGCCATCGGCTTCAACCTCGTGGGCTACGGCTGCACGACCTGCATCGGCAACTCCGGGCCGCTTCAGCCGGAGATCTCGAAGGCGATCAGCGACAATGACCTGATCGCTGTCTCGGTGCTGTCGGGCAACCGGAACTTCGAGGGCCGGATCAGCCCCGACGTGCGGGCGAACTATCTTGCCTCTCCGCCGCTCGTCGTGGCCTACGCGCTCGCCGGCGACATGAACATCGACATCACCACGGACCCGATCGCGCAGACGCCGGACGGCAAGGACGTCTATCTGAAGGACCTCTGGCCGTCCCAGAAGGAGATCGCGGAACTGGTCGAGAGGACCGTGACGCGCGAGGCGTTCCAGTCGAAATACGCCGATGTCTTCAAGGGCGACGAAAAGTGGCGCGGCGTCGAGACCACCGAGAACCTGACCTACGACTGGCCGCCCTCCTCGACCTACGTCCAGAACCCGCCGTACTTCCAGGGCATCACGATGGAGACCGGCACGATCACCAATATCGAGGACGCGAAGGTGCTCGCGATCCTCGGCGACATGGTGACGACCGATCACATCAGCCCGGCCGGTTCGTTCAAGGAAACCACCCCCGCCGGCCGCTACCTCACCGATCGTCAGGTCACGCCGCGCGAATTCAACTCCTACGGATCGCGGCGCGGCAACCACGAGGTGATGATGCGCGGCACCTTCGCCAACATCCGCATCCGCAACGAGATGCTGGACGGCGTCGAGGGCGGCTACACGCTCGGCCCCGACGGCCAGCAGACCGCGATCTTCGACGCGGCGATGGCCTGGCAGGACCAGGGCACGCCGCTCGTGATCTTCGCGGGCGAACAGTACGGCGCGGGTTCGTCGCGCGACTGGGCGGCCAAGGGCACGGCGCTTCTGGGCGTCAAGGCGGTCGTCGCCGAAAGCTTTGAGCGCATCCACCGGTCGAACCTCGTCGGCATGGGCGTCATTCCCTTCGAATTCACCGGCGGCGACACACGCAGGTCGCTCGGGCTCAAGGGGGACGAGACCGTTTCGATCCACGGCCTCGACACGATCAAGCCGCTCGAGACCGTGCCCTGCACGATCACCTACGCCGACGGGACCGAGAAGACGATCGACATCCGCTGCCGGATCGATACCGCGGTCGAGATCGAATACATCGAGAACGGCGGCGTCCTGCACTACGTGCTGAGAAATCTCGCCAAGGCCGCCTGATGGCGCGCCGGGTGGTCCTCGTCACGGGGGCCACCCGCGGCATCGGCCGCGGCATCGCCGCCGATCTCGGTCGTGACCACGACGTCGCGCTGACCTGGCAGTCGACGGATCCCGGGCCGCTCCTCGCCGAGCGGCCGTTTTTCTTTCCGATCCAGTCCGCTTTCGTGACCGGTGAAATCCTCACCGTTTCAGGGGGCTACAGGCTCTGGGCCAGACCGCGCGGCAGGCGCGGAAACATCCCCGCGCGGGCGGCCGCATCGTATCCCGGCAGTGCAAAATGCCGTTAGCGGCCGAACGAATCCTCGCAATCGGCGACCGGACGCGGCAAGAGTTCCTACGGGCTGGGGGACGTGATGAGTGAGAAGGATGGACGAGTAACACCAGTCACATTTCGCTTGCCGGTTAGCGTTCCGGTAACCGAATTGGGTCTTTTCCTGGTTTTCGTTCTGCTCGCTGCAGCCGGTTCGCTCTAGGCGCCTTGCGCCTCGGGAGCGAGCCCGTCGGGCACCGCCGCCGGTCGAGCATTCGGCCGGTGATTGGGGGCGCGGTCCCGGCGGGTGCGGGGGAGTCCTGCGACGCGCGCCAAGGCGTTTCGAAGCGGCTTCCGGCACCACCGGATCAGTCCGCCGCCGCCTCGATCGCGGGACGGATCTGCGTCTCGAGAGTCCGCTGCGTCACCGGCCCCGCCAACCGCAGCACCACCTTGCCCTCGCCATCGATCACGTAGGTCTCGGGGACCCCGTAGACCCCCCAATCGATCGCCGTCCGCCCGCTCTCGTCCGCTCCCATCGCCAGATACGGGTTGCCGAGTTCCGCGAGGAACGCCATCGCCTTCTCGGGATCGTCCTTGTAATTGATCCCGTAGATCGGGACGCCCTCCTCGGCCAGCGCCGTCAGGTGCGGATGCTCCACCCGGCAGGGCGCGCACCAGCTCGCCCAGTAGTTCACCAGCTTCACCCCGGGCGCGCGCAGAACCGCATCGTCGAAGGGCGCCTCGCCGCCGAGTTGGGTCAGCACGACGGGCGGCGCCTCGCGCCCGATCCGCACCGAAGGCAGCGCATCGGGATCCTCCCGCTGCATGCCGAGGTAGAACATCGCAGCGAGACCCGCAAAAATGACCGGCGGCAGGATCATGAGCGGCGAGAGCTTAGCCACGACGGTGCCGCGCCTCCGCATCCTGCAGGTCGCGCCGCACCCGCCGCTCGCGCATCACGCTCACGACGACGATGGCGGCGAGAAGCGCGAGCGTCACGCCATAGGCCGACAGCACCTCGACCGCATATTTCCCCAGGTCCGGCATCATGCCATCCGCTCCCTGAGGCCGATCGCGTGCAGCCGCCGCGCCCGGATCTCGGTCCCCGTGCGGTAGAAGACCAGCGCGACGAACAACAGGACGAAGCCCGCGATTGCGAAAAGCAGCG
>CAZPOK010000357.1:0-2618 GCA_964587905.1 uncultured Rhodobacterales bacterium
GAAGACCCTAACCGTTGTCATCCGCGACCCTGAGCGGAGGCGCGCCCTCTTCCTCGAGCACAACGTCGAGCCCCACCTCGAGCTTCCGGCGGATGCGGTCGGGATCGGCGTCGGTGGAGTCGGCGTCCTCGGTGAAGGACAGCGCGCGGTGCCACTGGAACTCGGCTTCCCGCGTGCGGCCGACGGCCCAGTAGACATCTCCGAGGTGGTCGTTCACGACCGGATCGACGGGCAGAAGCTCGACCGCGCGCTCCATGTGAATGAGCGCCTCGTCGTAGCGGCCGAGCCGGTAGAGCACCCATCCGAGGCTGTCGGTGATGTAGCCGGAGTCGGGCTGCGCCGCGACGGCGCGTTCGATCATGTCGAGCGCCTCGTCGAGGTTGGTCTCCATCTCGACGAAGGAGTAGCCCAGGTAGTTCAGCACCTGCGGCTGTTCGGGACGAAGCTCCAGCGCCTTGCGGAAATCGGCTTCGGCCGCCTCCCAGTCGTCGGTGCGCTCGTGCGCGATGCCGCGGGCGAAGTAGACGACCCACTGGCCTTCCTCATCGCCGCCGAACAGCGCGATGGCATCGTCGTAGGCGGCCTCGGCCTCGGCGAAGCGTTCGTCGCGCCGCAGCACGTCTCCCAGCGTCGTGTGGACGACGGCGAGGTCGGGGTGAGTCTCGGACAGCTGCTTGAGGACCTCGATCGCCCGGTCGACGTTGCCGGAGCGGCGCAGCGCCTCGGCCCGGCCAAGTTCGGCCGCGTGGAAGGAGGGGTCTTCGCGCGGCACCCTGTCGAAGGCCGCAGTTGCAAGCTCGTACTGCCCGAGGTCGTCAAGCAGCGAAGCCACGAGGAGGATCGCGTCGACCTGATCGGGGTCGAGATACTCCGCTGCACGCGCATAGACGAGCGTGTAGGCGTCCGCGGCCTCGCCGTTGAGCGCGCCCGCGATCGAATAGGCGACCTCGGCCACTCCTTCGACCGGCGAGGTGATCCCGGTGAACGGCACCGGCGCCCCGGCCTCGAGCTGGCGGCGCAACTCGGCGAGGGTCGGGTCGAGGTCGCCACCGTAGGCCTGGTCGATCATCTCGACGGCATCCGCCCCCCGGTCGAGCTGCGACAGGACCTCGGAGTAGGCCACGACGCCGCGCCGGGTCAGCCGAAGCTGCGGGCCGGCCGCGCCCGAGAAGAGTTCCGCGGCACCTTCGAAGTCGCCCACCGATGCCAGCGCGAGCGCCTTGTGGTAGAGCCCGAAAGCCTCTACCCCGCCGCTTTCCGCGACCGTGTCGAAGGCTGCGACCGCGTCGCTCATCCGGCCGGCTCCGATCAGCGCCCAGGCCCGGACGAGACCGTCGAAAAGCGGACCGACCGACTGACCGGCGTCGAGGTTCTCGAGAAGGTCCTCCCAGTCCTCGTTTCTGGCGTCCCGCACGAGAAGAACGAGATTGGCAAGCTGGCTCGACGGCGTCGACTGGATGATCCGAATGGCGATCGGCGCCGCCCGGCCGAAATCGCCGAGCCCCAGATAGGCGGCGAGCGCGTCTTCCATGAGCCGCACGTTCGACGGGTCGCGGACGAGGGCGCGGGTGAAGTATTCGGCCGCCGCATCGTAGTCGTTCAGCACCGCGGCCTGCCGCCCGGCGAGGTAGGCGCCGGCGTTCTCGTCGGCCACGGCGGGGGTCATCGCCACGACGAGCGCGGTTGCGAGCGCGACTGCGGATGTCCTCATGGTCATCGGTCGGCCTTTCGTGCCTTTTCGGTTGACCGTGAACCTAGAGCGCGTGGCAGGCCTGTGCAATGTGCCGGGCCCGCGATCACGAAACAACTACATACCGGGATAGTTCGGCCCGTCGCCGCCCTGCGGCACCGTCCAGACGATGTTCTGGCTGGGATCCTTGATGTCGCAGGTCTTGCAGTGGACGCAGTTCTGGAAATTGATGACGAAGCGCGGCTCCTTGCCCTCTTCCTCCACCACCTCGTAGACGCCTGCCGGGCAGTAGCGCGTCGCAGGTTCGGCGAATTCCGGCAGGTTCACCGCGATCGGAACGGTCGGATCCTTGAGCTTGAGGTGCGCGGGCTGGCTTTCCTCGTGGTTCGTCATCGAGAAGCTGACGTTGGTCAGCCGGTCGAAGGACAAAACCCCGTCGGGCCGGGGGTAGTCGATCGGCTCGAACTTCGCGGCCTTTCCCGTGGCGGTGGCGTCGGACTTGCCGTGCTTGACCGTGCCCAGCAGCGACAGCCCGATCTGGTTCGTCCACATGTCGAAGCCGCCGAGGCCGAGCGAGGCGAGGAGGCCGCGCTTCGACCAGATCGGCTTGACGTTGCGGACGCGCTTGAGGTCGCGGCCGACGGGGCCGGTGCGCAGCTCGGTGTCGTAGTCGGTCAGTTCGTCGCCGGAGCGTCCCGCGCCTATGGCGGCGTGGGCGGCTTCGGCCGCGGCCTTGCCCGACAGGACGGCGTTGTGGCTGCCCTTGATGCGGGGGACGTTGACGAGGCCGACCGAGCAGCCCAGGAGAGCCACGCCGGGGGCGACCGCCTTCGGCATGGACTGATAGCCGCCTTCGGAGATGGCGCGGGCGCCATAGGCGATGCGCTTGCCGCCCTTCAGGAGGTCGGCCACCATCGGGTGATGCTTG
>CAZPOK010000358.1:0-2598 GCA_964587905.1 uncultured Rhodobacterales bacterium
ATCCCAGGAAGGGCGCGGTGCTCGTGGGGGCGGACGCCGATCTCGTGGTCTGGGATCCCGAGAAGGAGAAGACGATCACCGCCAGCGCGCAGCAGTCGGCGATCGATTACAACGTCTTCGAGGGCAAGCACGTGAAAGGCCTGCCGCGCTTCACGCTCACGCGCGGAAAGGTCGCGATCCACGACGGCGAGGTGCGGACCGAGGAAGGCCACGGCAAGTTCGTCAAGCGCGACCCGATGGGATCGGTCAACAAGGCGCTGTCGACCTGGAAGGACCTCACCGCGCCCCGCAAGGTGGAGCGGTCGGGGATCCCGGCGAGTGGTGTCTGAGTGACTGGCATGAAGGACGGCTTCGGCCACCGGCGGGGGGCGATGCGTGGCGGGTGAAGCGGTGATCGAGGCCAGTGGCCTCGGGCTCACGTTCCAGACGGGCGACGGGCCGGTCCATGCGCTCAAGGATGTGGACCTCGCGATCGGGCGAGGTGACTTCGTGTCGTTCATCGGGCCATCGGGCTGCGGCAAGACGACCTTCCTGCGGTGCGTGGCGGCGCTCGAGCATCCGACGGCGGGGACGCTGACGGTGAACGGGATGACGCCCGACGAGGCGCGGCGGCAGCGGGCCTATGGATACGTCTTCCAGGCGGCGGGACTCTATCCGTGGCGGACCATCGGGGCGAACGTGCGGCTGCCCCTGGAGATCATGGGCTATTCCAAGGCCGAGCAGGCCGATCGGGTGCGCAGGACCCTCGAACTCGTGGATCTCGAAGGGTTCGAGAAGAAGTTCCCCTGGCAGCTTTCCGGGGGCATGCAGCAGCGGGCCTCGATCGCCCGGGCGCTGGCCTTCGACGCCGATATTCTCCTGATGGACGAACCCTTTGGCGCGCTCGACGAGATCGTGCGGGACCGGCTGAACGAGGAGCTTCTGAGCCTCTGGGCGCGGACGGAGAAGACCATCGGCTTCGTCACCCATTCGATCCCCGAGGCGGTCTATCTCTCGACCCGGATCGTCGTGATGAGCCCGCGCCCGGGACGGATCACCGACATCATCGAAAGCCCGCTGCCGAAGGAGCGGCCGCTCGACATCCGTGACAGCCGGGAGTTCCTCGAGATCGCCCACCGGGTGCGCGAGGGGCTGCGGGCGGGGCATGCCTACGATGCGTGATGACGGGCGAAACTCGCGCACCGGACGGAGGTCTCCGGTGAGGCCGGTGGACAAGGAGCGGTCGGCGTGAGGAACCTCCTGCCGATCCTCGCGGTGCTCGCGGCCATCGTTGCCCTCTGGTATGCGGCGGTGGCGCCGATGAACATCTGGCAGGCGCTGGATCAGGCCGAGCGGGAAGGCGGGGCCGTCACCCCCGAGGGGGCGAGGACCCGGAGCGAAACCTCGCCCTTCACGCTGATGCTCGAGAACCCGTCGCAGATTTCGCGCGGCTACGCGCTCGACCGGCCCCGGCTGCCGACGCCGGTCCAGGTCGCGGAAGAGCTGTGGAGTTCGACGGGAGAGATGATCCAGCGCGGGCGCCCGATGTCGAAGCGGGGGCTGATCTACCACGGCTGGATCACGCTTCAGTCGACGCTTGCGGGATTCGCGCTGGGCACGGCGCTCGGCGTCCTTGGCGCCGTCGCAATCGTCTATTCCCGGACGATGGAGATGAGCCTGATGCCCTGGGCGATCATCTCCCAGACAATTCCCATCGTGGCGCTGGCGCCGATGATCATCGTGGTATCGTCGCAACTGGGCGTCGAGGGGCGAGGGCTGCCCAAGGCGATCATTTCGGCCTACCTGTGCTATTTCCCGGTGCTCGTCGGCATGACGAAGGGCCTGCGGTCGCCCACGCGGGAGCAACTGGACCTGCTGCGGACCTACAACGCGCCAGGCTTCGCGAGCTTCCTCAAGCTCCGGCTGCCGTCCTCGGTCCCCTACCTTTTCACTTCGCTCAAGATCGGGATCGCCGCGGCGCTCGTCGGCACCATCGTGGGCGAGTTGCCGACCGGCGCGATCTCGGGCCTTGGAGCCCGAATCCTGATCGGCGACCAGTTCGGCACACCGCTCGCCATCTGGGCCGCGCTCTTCGCCGCCGCGATCCTCGCGGGCGTGCTTGTGACGCTGCTCGGATGGCTCCAGACGCTCACGCTCAGACGCATGGGGATGCATACATGAACTGGCTCGTCTTCGCGATCCTGTTCTGGCTCTGCGCCTGGGCCGCGAACGTTGCGATGGCACGGTCGCGCTGGCATGATGCCCGCGTCGTGCGGATCGTCGTGCCGGTGCTCTTCGGTGTCACGATCCTCGTGCTCTGGGAAGGGCTCGTGCGGCACTTCGAGGTGTCTGCGATCATCCTGCCGCCGCCCACGGCCATCGCCGCGCGGTTCGCGGCGGAAACCCAGGTGCTCTGGGAGGACTTCGTGCAGACCGTGCTCAAGGGCGCGCTCTCCGGCTACCTGATGGGCTGCGCGGCGGCGTTCATCGTGGCGATCGCCATCGACCGGTCGCGCTTCCTGACGCGCGGCCTGCTGCCGATCGGAAATTTCGTGGCCGCCCTGCCGATCATCGGCATCGCGCCGATCCTCGTGTCGTGGTTCGGCTTCGACTGGCAGT
>CAZPOK010000359.1:0-2575 GCA_964587905.1 uncultured Rhodobacterales bacterium
GAACCCGAAGGCATCGTACACGAAGGCGAGGATTTCGTTCGTCTCGATCAGGCCGGGATCGGACAACACCCGCAGAAAGGGAAGGATCGAGATAACCGATCCGGCCTCGACGGCGGCAAGGCAGAAGGTAATCCCGAGAAGCAGCCAGAAGCGCTTTCTCTCGCCCGGCGTCATGATTTCGAGGAGCATTCTGTAGGTGCGCAGCATCGCGACGGATCATCCCATGCCGGGCTCTTGTTGCGCGATCAAATAGGCGGGTGCGCCGGAGTGTCCCGCCAATCGCTTGCGACCATGCTGGCCGAACTGACGCGAACGCCTCATCCGGGGCCACGGGCAACGCGCCGACAAAAAGCGCGCCGGGCGGAAAACTGTTCCAGAAAAACGGAGTTCCCCGCCAGCGCGGCGCCAGATGCTTTCCCGACAGCACCGCTCTTGCCCCACTGGAACCGTGAGGTCACCGAGACGTTTGCCGCCATGGTTGAGACGCGACGGTCGGGTGCTGAATTTCGGGTGTGACATGGCGAACGAGCATTCTCAGCGGCAACAGCGACTCTTGCCGGCGCTTGGAACATGACAAACAGAGCCACGCCGTCGATCCTCCTCGCAGGTGGGGCAGGCTACATCGGCCTGCATGTGGCCGTCGCATTGCTCGAAGCGGGCTGCACTGTCGTGATTGCCGACAACCTCTCGAATTCATTTTCCGACGGCATCAATCGCGTCAGCGAGATCACCGGCCGGCGTCCCGGCTTCGTGAGATGCGACGTCCGTGACGCCGATGCGCTCGACGAGATTTTCGCGCGACATGGCATCGACGCCGTTGTCGACCTTGCCGGACTCAAGTGCGCGCCGGAATCCGTGGCCGAGCCTCTCGCGTACCACCAGGTCAATCTCGGAACCATCCTCGCCCTCCTCGGCGCAATGCAGAGGCACGGATGCCGGCGGTTCATTTTTTCTTCGAGCGCGGCGGTTTATGGCCCGTCCGACGCGGCCGTCCACGAGAACATGCCCGCCCGCCCGGCGTCGCCCTACGCCTGGACCAAGCTCGCGGGCGAGCGGATCGTCTCGGATATCGCAGCTGCACAGCCTGACCTGCGCGCAATATCGCTGCGCTATTTCAATCCCGTCGGCGCCCATCCGAGCGGCCTGATCGGAGAGCATGGCCGCACGCGCCCCACGAACCTGTTTCCCGCTCTTTTGGAGGCGGCCGAGAGCGGCCGGCCATTTTCCGTGTTCGGCATCGACTGGCCAACGCGGGACGGAAGCTGCGTGCGCGACTTCGTGCACATCTGCGACATTGCCGAGGGACACGTCGCCGCAGTCAGAGACCTGTTCGACGACCGGGTCGCGCCGGGCCACGAGATCATCAACCTCGGCTCCGGCGAAGGCGTCACCGTGCTCGAGGCGGTTGCGGCGCTGGCGCGGATCGCGGGGCGTCCGGTGGAGTGGTCTCCGGCCCCGCGCCGGCCGGGGGATCTCGCTTTTTCGGTCGCCGATGCCACTCGCGCGTATGCGCGCCTCGACTGGAAGACCCGCCACGGGACCGACGCAATGTGCCGCGACGCACTGCGTTGGCATCGCACGAAAAAGCGCAGAACCGGGCAATCCGCGAGACTCGCGGATCGGGTGGTGCCGCATGTCTGACTGCGGCGACAGCAACGGCATTCTCGCCGGCACCTCTTCAACGGGGATCCGGATCGTCCGGCACGTCGACGACTTCGAGCGGTCAGTGATGCGACTCGATCGGCGGTCGCACGGCACCCACGGACGTGCCGCGAGCGCGAAAACGCGCCTCGCCTCGGGCAGGCGCTCTGCAGAAGCGGCCACGGCTGTGCCGGGGACGCGCGATGTTCCGGTGCCCGGCCCTGTCGCCGGGCAACCCCGGGTGCTGCTTTTCTCCTCGATCCCGCGCTCGCACAAGGGCGGCGTGCAGGCGGTCATGCAGTCTATTGAGACAGAGCTCGGCCGCTGCGCTATCCCCAGGCTTCGGATCGGTCCCGACGAGCAGGATACCCCGTGGACCCTCCGATTCGCGCCGACGGTGGGTGCGGCGTCCGGCGGGCGGCCTGCGCTGCGCGCTCTGCCCGGCGCCGCCTCTTCCCTCGCCCGCCTCGTGACGGAGCTCCACCGCTTCCGTCCCGACGTGGTAAACGTCCACTTCGCGACCGGCGCCTTGGTATACTTCCTGCTTCTGCGGCGCGTCTTTGGCTACCGGCTGATCCTGTCGCTTCACGGAAGCGACCTTCTCCGCCCACGGCCCAATCTCGGCAAGCACCTGCCCCGGTTCCTCCGTGCTTCGGACGCCGTCACCGTCGTTTCGGACACGCTTGCACGCGTCGCAGTGGAAACCGCGGGACCCGATGTCGAAATCGTCATTCTGCCGAACGGGGTCGACACCCGGTTCTGGCGCGCCATGGCTTCCACGCGAACGAACAGCATCGTGGCGGCCGGGCGGCTCGACCACGTGAAGGGATTCGACGTTCTCATCAACGCGATGGCCCGTGTCCCCGACGCGCATCTGGATATCTATGGCGAAGGCCCCGAGAGGCGGGCGCTCGAGGCCCTTTCGCGGGATTTG
>CAZPOK010000360.1:0-2566 GCA_964587905.1 uncultured Rhodobacterales bacterium
GGCATGAGCTTCATGTCGGACTGGTCGATCGACTTCCAGCCCGCGATCGACGAGCCGTCGAACATGAATCCCTCGTCGAGGAAGTCCTCGTCGACCTGGTCCGACAGAACCGTCACGTGCTGAAGCTTGCCGCGTGGATCGGTGAAGCGGATGTCGACGTATTCGACCTCTTCGTCCTTTATGGTCTTGAGTACGTCCGTCTTGCTCATTGTGGACCCTTCCTTGCTAGTTCCGGGATGTAGTGCTGATCAGAGGGCGTCGGCGCCCGACTCGCCCGTGCGGATGCGGATCGCCTGTTCCACCGGTGTCACGAAAATCTTTCCGTCGCCGATCTTGTCCGTCTTGGCGGCCGCGATGATCGCCTCGATCGCGGCGTCGACCTGATCGTCCGGCAGGACCACCTCGATCTTCACCTTGGGAAGGAAGTCGACGACGTATTCCGCCCCGCGATAAAGCTCGGTGTGCCCCTTCTGACGTCCGAACCCCTTCACCTCGAGCACCGACAGGCCCTGGACGCCGATGTCCTGCAGCGCCTCCTTCACTTCGTCGAGCTTGAACGGCTTTATGATCGCCTCGATCTTTTTCATGGGTCTTCGACTCCCCCCGAGGTTTCGTTGTCTGGGGCGTGAGACCACTTCCAAGGGGCGGCCACAATTCGGTAGGGTTGCGGAGACAGGGGCGCCGGGTGGATTCACGGTCTCGTGCCTATTTTTTGTGCAAATTGCCGTGATTGCGGGCGAAATGTGAAGAGTTGGACAAATGGCCGAACTTCTGACCGCCGCAGAGATGCGCGCCATCGAAAAAACCGCGATCGAAAGCGGAGAGGTGACCGGACTGGCGCTCATGGAACAGGCGGGCCGGGGCGTGGTCGACGCCATCCTCGAGGAATGGCCGGAGCTCGCGAACGGCCAGCACCGCGCGGTCGTTCTCTGCGGGCCGGGCAACAACGGCGGCGACGGGTTCGTGATCGCCCGCCGGCTCCGGGACAAGGGCTGGTCGGTCGAGGTGTTCCTCTTCGGAGATGCCGGGAAACTGCCGCCCGATGCACGGAAGAACCGCGACCTGTGGGCAGCCATGGGTGAGGTTCGTCCGCTTACACCCGAAGCCGCGGGCGAGGGAGACCGGCCCGCAATCCTTGTCGACGCCATGTTCGGCACGGGCCTCGCGCGGGCGATCCCTCTCGACCTCGCCCGGGCGGTTCATGCGGTGGGTGCGCGCGGCGCGGGTTCGTCCCCGTCCCGTGTCGTCGCCGTCGACTGCCCCTCGGGACTGGACTGCGACACCGGAGAATTCCTGTTTCCCGACCCGCCGCCAGAGGGCGATGACGATGTCTCGGCGCACTCCGACTGGTGGCAGTCCGAGGCGACGCCCCGGATACTCCGCGCCGATCTTACGGTGACCTTCCACATGGCCAAGGTCGGACACTACCTCGGTGAGGCGCCCGGGTTCTGCGGGCGGCTCAGGACCGTCGACATCGGACTCCGGGAGGACCGCATCGAGCCGACACCTGGCGGGCCCCAGGGGGGCCGCCTCCGCCTCGTCGGGCCGGACCACATCGGGCATGACCACAAGGGCCGGACCTGGCCGGTGGAATTCGTCCGGCCGCGCGGCGGGCACAAGTATGACCGGGGCCACTCGCTGATCCTCGCGGGCGGGCCGGGTCGGGGCGGCGCGGCCCGGATGGCGGCGCGGGCGGCGCTCAGGATCGGGTCGGGCCTTGTCACCGTGGGCTGTCCGGCCGCCGCGCTTCAGGAGAATGCGTCACAACTCGACGCGATCATGCTGCGCCCCTTCAAGGAGGTGACGGACCTCATCGAGTTCCTCGCCGACGGCCGGATCACCGCCGTCTGCCTCGGCCCCGGCCTCGGAAAGGGCGAGAAGCCGCAGCGGCAGGTCACCGCCGTTCTCGCCGCCGAGCGGGCGACGGTCCTCGACGCCGACGCGCTGACTATCCACGACGACGACCCCCAAGGTCTCTTCTACCAGCTTCACGAGCGCTGCGTCCTGACCCCGCATGAGGGCGAATTCGCGCGCCTCTTCCCCGACCTCGGCCAGAACGCCCGCCGCGACGCGCGGCTGTCGAAGGTCGACGCGGTGCGGCAGGCGGCCGACAGGGCCGGATGCACCGTGCTCCTGAAGGGGCCCGACACCGTCATCGCGAGCCCCGGAGGCGCGGCGTCGCTTCATGCGGCCGCCTATGAGCGCGAGGCGCCGTGGCTGGGGACGGCGGGGGCAGGCGACGTGCTCGCGGGCATGATCACGGGCCTTCTCGCCCGAATCTCGCCGCCGCAAGAGGTTCACCCAGTCGTCGAGGCCGCGGCGTGGCTCCACGTAGAAGCGGCGCGCGCCTTCGGCCCGGGCCTGATCGCAGAGGACATCCCCGAGGAGCTGCCGAAGGTGTTCCGCGCTCTGGGCCTCTGACATACGGACTCCGTGCCCGATCCATAAGCCGTGCGGACGCCGTTTTTTCGGCTCGCGTGGCCCCTGACGCTCTGCTAGACCCAAGCGCACTGCGGGTGTGGCGGAACTGGTAGACGCACCAGATTTAGGTTCTGGCGCCGCAAGG